>CAYHQJ010000037.1:0-16560 GCA_964358595.1 uncultured Gemmatimonadales bacterium | reverse complement strand
ACGCCGAACATCCGCGGGATGTTGGGCCCGTAGATGTCGCCGTCCATCAGCCCGACGCGGCGGCCGCGCGCAGCGAGGGCCGCGGCGAGGTTGGTGGCGACGGTGGACTTGCCGACGCCGCCCTTGCCGCTCGAGATCGCGATCACGCGGCCGAGGTTGGGGAGCTCGCGCGGGGCGGGCGGCGCCACGGACTTCGGGGTGGTCGGCGCCGGAGCGGCGGGCCGCACGTCGATCCGGACCGACGCGACGCCCTCGACCGCCTGGACGGCAAGTCGGCTCTCGCGCACCAGGCTGGCCGGGTCGTCGCCGCCGAGGGCGAAGGTGAGGCGCACGTTGCGCTCGGCATCGACGGCGATGTCGGTCACCATGCCCGCCGAGATGACGTCCGTTCCGACCCGCGGATTGACCACGCCCGTGAGGGCGGCGGCGATCCGCGCCTGCAAGTCACGCTCTGCCATGGGGTGCGGAGAAAGCTAGCGGGTCGTGCGCGGCGCGGCGAGCGCCCCGCCCGCCGCCGACAACACCGTCGCCTGCACCACCCGGAGCGTCCCGTCGATGGACGCCCCGGACGCGCGGGCGTGGCCGCCGCCGCCGAACCGGTGGGCGAACTCGGCGCAGTCGAAGTCGCCGACCGAGCGCAACGAGACTTTGGTCCTGCCGTTCGCGAGCGAGCGGAACAGCAGCGCGAGGCGCGTGCCCTGCACGGAGCGCGCGAACTCGACGATGCCGTCGAGGTCGTCGGGCGAGGCGTCGTGGCGCTCGAGGGCACCCGCCGGCACCGTGACCCAGGAGAGACCGAGCTCCGGCTCGACCAGCAGCGTCTCGAGCACCTCGGCCGTGAGCCGGATGCGGCCGACCGGGGCCGTGGCGTAGACCGACTCGTAGATGCGCTCCGGGTCGAGGCCGGTCTCGAGCAGCGAGGCGGCGACGCGCAGCGCGCGGGGCCGGGTGTTGCCGAAGCGGAAGTTGCCGGTGTCGGTGAGCAGGCCGACGTACAGCGCGCGTGCCACGTCGGTGTCCACGGCCCAGCCCGCCGTGACGGCGAGGTCGTACACCAGCTCGGCCGTCGCGGAAGCGTCGGGGTCCACCAGCCGCGGCCCGTCGGGAAGCGTGCCCGGCGAGACGTGGTGGTCGATGCACGCCGTGACGACGCCGCGCGCGCGGATCGTCTCGGCGAGGTTGCCCAGGCGCCCGAGGTCGGAGATGTCGAGGACGAGGAAGCAGTCGGCGTCGCGCAGGGCCTGCTGGGCGCGCGCGGTGCGCTCGTGCGCCGCGACCGGTCCCACGAGGAAGGCGTACCGGTCCGGGACCGCCGTCGGGTTGGCGATCGCCACGTCCTTGCCGAGGGCGCGCAGCAGGTGCACGAGCGCGACCTCGCTCCCGATCCCGTCGCCGTCCGCGTTGACGTGGGTCGTCATCACGACGCGCCGTGCGGCCGCGAGCGCCGCGGCGACGGCGCGTGCGCCGTCCTCGCGGTGCGCGGGAATCGGCTCCAGGCGCGATGGGCGGGTCATGACCGGATGGAGGCTACCCATGCGATCCACGCCGGGCAAGCGCTTCCCGGCCGCGCGTGGGTCCCCGCCGTGAGGTCAGTCGCCCGATGCGGGAGCGCTCGGGGCGGCCGCGATCTCGCCGCGCAGCTCGCGCTGCAGGATGGAGTGCTTGCGGCCGTACGCGAAATAGATCGTGAAGCCGATGAGCAGCCAGACCAGCAGCCGCATCCAGGTGTCGGCCGGCAGCGTCGCCATCAGTCCGAGGCAGGTGAGGATCCCGAGGATCGGCACGAGGGGTACGAGGGGCGTCCTGAACGGCCGGTCGAGGTCCGGCCGCGTCCTGCGCAGGATCCAGACGCCGCCGCACACCAGCACGAACGCGAGCAGCGTCCCGATGTTGACGAGCTGACCCAGGATCTGGATCGGGAACAGGCCGGTGACGACGCTCACGGCGACGCCCGTGTAGATCGTCGAGAGGTAGGGCGTCCGGTGCTTCGGATGCACCTTGCCTGCCCAGCCGCCGAGCAGCCCGTCACGCGACATCGAGAAGAACACCCGCGACTGGCCCAGCAGCATGACCAGGATCACCGATCCGAGGCCCATCACGGCGCCCACGTCGATGAGCGGCCGCAGCCAGTTGAGGGCGGGGATGGAGGACACGGCGGCCGCGACCGGCGCCGCCACGTTCAGCCTGGTGTACGAGAGCATCCCGGTCAGCGTGAACGACATCAGGACGTACAGGACGGTGCAAACCGCGAGCGAGCCCAGGATGCCGATCGGCATGTCCTTCTGCGGGTTCCTTGCTTCCTGTGCGGCGGTGCTCACGGCGTCGAAGCCGATGTACGCGAAGAAGATCAAACCTGCGCCCCGCAGGACGCCCGACCACCCGTAGGTGCCCCACTCGCCGGCGTTGGGCGGGATGAACGGCTTCCAGTTGTCGGGGTTGACGTGCTGGAGGCCGAAGATGATGACCAGGAGAATCACCGACACCTTCGTGATCACGATGAAGTTGTTGACGGTCGCCGACTCCTTGATGCCGATGACCAGCACGTACGACATCAGCGCGACGACGAACATCGCCGGCAGATTGAACCATGCACCGGTGGCCGACCAGCCCGCTTGCGCACACCCCACCACCCCGGTCGCCACGTTGGCCGGCGTGCACCACTGGAACGGCGCGCTCGCGAGCTTCGCCGGGATGTGGATGCCGAACCAATCGAGCAGGCTGAGGAAGTGACCCGACCAGCCGACGCCGACGGTCGCCGCGCCCATCGCGTACTCGAGCACCAGGTCCCACCCGATGATCCACGCGACGAACTCGCCCATCGTCGCGTACGCGTAGGTGTAGGCGCTGCCGGCCACGGGTACGGCGCTCGCCATCTCGGCGTAGCACAGGCCGGCGAAGGCGCACGCGACGCCGGTCACGATGAACGACAGCACGACCGCCGGGCCCGCGTGGAGCGCCGCGGCCTGGCCGGTAAGGACGAAGATGCCCGCGCCGATGATCGCGCCGATGCCGAGGGTCATCAGGTTCAGCGGCCCCAGCGTCCGCTTCAGCGCTCGCTCGCCGGTCGCCTCGGCGCCGGCGCGCAGCACGGCGATGGACTTCGTGGCCCACAGGCTCATCGGATCGGCTCCTCAGCAGGTGCGGGGGGTCGAGGCAGGACGGCAGGCAGCCTCAACGGACGGAACACGCAACACTAGGGCCGGGGCAGCCGGGGTGTCAAGCGCGCTGGAGTGCGGTCGGCAACCCGCGGGTGCGCCGGGCGACTCGGCGCCGCGCTAGACGCTGTAGTTCGGCGCCTCGCGCGTAACCACGACGTCGTGCGGGTGCGATTCGCGCAGGCCCGCGCTCGTGATGCGCAGCAGCGTCGTCGCGGTCTGCAATTCGCGGATCGTCGCCACGCCGCAGTAGCCCATCCCGCTGCGCAGCCCGCCCACGAGCTGGTAGAGCACGTCGGCCACCGGGCCCTTGTACGGCACGCGTCCCTCGATGCCCTCGGGCACCATTTTGGACGGGGACATCTCGCCTTCCTGGAAGTAGCGGTCGGCCGAGCCCTCCTGCATCGCGGCGAGGCTCCCCATGCCGCGGATGACCTTGAAGCGGCGCCCCTCGAGCAGCAGCGACTCGCCGGGGCTTTCCTCCGTCCCGGCGAGCATCGAGCCCATCATGCAGCAGTCCGCGCCCGCCGCGAGCGCCTTCACGGCGTCGCCCGAGTACTTGATCCCGCCGTCGGCGATGACCGGCACGCCCTTGGCACCCGACACCGCGTCGAGGACCGCGGTGAGCTGCGGCACGCCGACGCCGGTCACCACGCGGGTGGTACAGATCGAGCCCGGCCCCACGCCGACCTTCACCGCGTCCGCCCCGCGCTCGACGAGCGCGCACGCGCCTTCCGCGGTCGCGACGTTGCCGCCGATAAGCTGGGCGTCGGGGAAGGCCTCGCGCAGCCCGGCGATGGCCTGGAGCACACTTTCGGCGTGGCCGTGGGCGCTGTCCACCACAAGCACGTCGCAGCCGCCGTCGAGCAGGGCGCGCGCGCGGGTGACCGAGTCCTTCGTGGCGCCGACTGCCGCGGCGACGCGCAACCGGCCGTGGCGGTCCTTGTTGGCGAAGGGGTGCTGCGCGCGCTTGAAGATGTCCTTGACGGTGATGAGGCCCTTGAGCGCGCCCTGCGCGTCCACGACGGGGAGCTTCTCGATCTTGTGGCGGCCGAGGATGCGCTGGGCCTCGTCGAGGGTGGTGCCGACGGGCGCCGTGATCAGCCCGCTCGAGGTCATCACCTCGCGGATCGGGCGGTCCGGGTCCTTCTCGAACTGGAGGTCGCGGTTGGTGATGATGCCGACCAGCCGCCGCTGCTCGTCCACGATCGGCACGCCGGAGATGTGGAACCGCGCCATGAGGTGCAGCGCGTCGCGGATCGGGCGGTCGGCCGGCAGGGTGATCGGGTCGAGGATCATCCCGCTCTCGGAGCGCTTGACCCGGTCCACTTCGACGACCTGGCGGTCGATCGGCAGGTTCTTGTGGATGACGCCGATCCCGCCCTGGCGCGCCATCGCGATCGCCATCTCGGACTCGGTGACCGTGTCCATGGCGGCGGAAAGGAACGGGATGTTGAGCGGGATCTCGCGCGTCAGCCGCGTCGCGACGTCGACCTGCCGGGGGTGCGCGGTGCAATGGCGCGGAACGAGGAGGACGTCGTCGAAGGCGAGCCCATCGTTCGGGCGAATCCGGCTTTCCATGGCGGAAGATACGGGGCGCGCGGAGGCGGGGTCAAGCAGATTCGGACCGCATGGGCGGCGCGCCGCTGTCGTCCTTCCTCGGCGGTGCAGGCGGTTCCTTCTTCTCCGGGGCCGGGCCGGCCACCTGGTCCACGACCGCCTTGCCGGCGGCGGCGAGGCCCGACATCACGCGGCCCGCGGCCGCCATGGCGTCCATCGTACCCTTGATCGTCTGGGCCGAGACGCGGCCCGCCCGCAGGGTATCCTCGACGGTCTCGGCGAGCCGCTGGATCGGCGTGGGCGACGGCTCGGTCCTGGTGGCGTACTTGGACTCGAGGAACTCGATGTAGTCCAGGATCTGGTAGACGCGCTCGTCGGGGAGCGTCTCCAGCTTGCGCTCGATGCGCTTGCGCAGGAACTCGTTCATTGGGTGATGTCCACCAGCTCGAGGATCGGGTTGGCCAGGTAGGTGCTGCGGCCGTTCAGCACGCGCGCCACGATGTCCACGCTCGCGAGCGGCTGGAGCCGCTGGACCTCGGCGAGCTTGTCGCGCGGGACGAGGATGTAGACGAAGGCATACTCGGGCGCGGGGCCGCGCGCGAGGATGTAGCGCTGGCCAAGGGAGAAGTCGGGGCGCAGCTCGTCGGCGGTCTGGAGGGCGACGAACTGGATCGTCCAGCGCAGGAGCTTGCCGCGGAACTCCTCGGGCGCCCCGCGCAGCTCGGCGGCCGAGACGCCGTTCAGGATGCTGCTGTCGGCCATGCGGATCTCGTTCTCGCGCACCCAGCCCTGCGCGTCGACGCGGACCCAGTCGCCCGCGCGCGCGGTGATCCGCACGGCTGTGCCCGCGTCGAGCGTACCCGCAGGGCTCTCACCCGGGCCGCGGTAGAGCTGGAGCCGGCGCCGCACGACGGCGCGGTGCGGGTCCACCTCGACGACCTGCTGGACCACCGCGCTGTCCGCGGAGCGCTGCGGCGCGGGGGTGCTGGCGCGCGCCGCGGGCGCCGCCGCGACCTGCCGGCCCGACCGAACGCCCTCGGTCGCGACCCAGCCGGAGCGGCGCACCCTCACCCAGGCGCCGCGGCGCTCGAGCTCGTCGAGCAGGCACCCCTGCACCAGGCGCGCGACGATCGGCCCGTTCGGCGTCTCGCGCAGGTTCCCTTCCGGAGCGCGCCGGATCTGGAGATTGTGGCCGTCCCGGTTCGCCGGCTGGAGCGACTGCGCGAGGATCCACCCCTCGAGCGTGACCGGCGTGTGACCGGAGCGCGCCGGTCCGGCCGCAAGTCTCACGCCCACGGCGAGCCGGCCGAGCCGGACGCCGCCGGGGTCCGCGAAGAACGCCGCGTTGTCCCGCTGGATGGTCGCCCGCTGTGCGCGCAGCGGCGTCTGCCCAAGCAGCGCGAGGAGCCCGAGAACGACGGGTCGGAGTGCGGCGCGCGCGGCTGGTCGGAGCGGGCTTGGGGCGGTAGATTTCGCGCTTCGTATCCGCACGAAAGTCATTGTAGAGCAAGGGAGTAGCGATGTCAAACCAAAGCCGGGAGACCGGGGGACGGGGGGACCGGGGGACGGAGAGACTGCGGTACGCCTGCGCAGTCGCTCGACGGGCTCTGCTTGCCGTGGCCATGTCGGTCCCCCTGTTCCCCGGTACCCCGGTCCCCCTGCTTGGCCAGGTCGGACACGACCCTTCGAACTCCCCGTTCCGGGACATCACGACGCACCAGGCGCTCTCCTTCTTCGTCGGGCGGTTCGGGGGGAGCGCGACACCGGCCCGCGTCGGCGCACGGTCCGGGCTCGTCGCGGGGGTGCGCTTCGAGACACGGCTCTCGGGCCCGATGGACCTCTGGGCGTCCCTCGGTCGCGTGGCAAGCAGCCGGTTCGTCGTCGATCCGTCGCGGGACACGACCAGCGCGCAGCGCATCACCGGCCCGATCGACATGCCGCTCTTCGCGGGAGACCTGGCGCTCGTCATGAACCTCGCCGGCCGGAAGAGCTGGCACCGCCTCGCGCCGTTCCTCGGCGTCGGCTTCGGCTTCGTGACGCCGGAGAACACGGTGACCGACACAAGCGGCTTCAAGGCGGGCACGAACTTCACGCTGGTGCCGACGTTCGGCGCGCGGGTGTTCGTGGCGCGCCGGATCGCCGTGCGGCTCGAGGTGCGCGACCACTACATGCGCTACGAGTGGCCGCTCGACTTCTTCGGCAAGAACGACGCCCAGGGCAACCCGCTGCCGCCGGTGCTGGAGTCGTCGAACCCCACGAAGCAGTGGACGCACAACTGGACGTTCGCCGCGGGGCTGACGTACTCGTTCACGTTCTAGCCGGCCGCCCATGACCTGGCCGCACGCCGAGGTCGTCGGGATCGCGGCGCTGTCGCTGCGGGTCGCCCTCCTCGCCACCGCCGTCGCCTGCGCCCTCGGGATCCCCGTAGGCCTGTGGCTCGGCACCACGGCCTTCCGCGGCCGCCGCGCCTTGCTCCTCGCGCTAAACACGCTGCTCGCCGTGCCGACGGTCGTCGTGGGCCTCGCGATCTACCTCCTGCTGTCGCGGCACGGGCCCCTCGGGGGCCTCGGCCTGCTGTTCACGTGGCGCGCGATCGTGGTGGCCGAGGTCGTGCTCGCCTTCCCGATCGCGGCGGCGCTGAGCGCCGCGGCAGTGCAGGCCGCGGACCCGCGGATCCACCGCACCGCGCTCACGCTCGGCGCGGGCCCCGTCCGCGCCGCGTGCGCGGTGGCGCGCGAGGCGCGGCTCGCGCTCGGAGCCGCCGTGGTCGTCGCGTTCGGCCGCGTGCTGTCGGAGGTCGGCGCCGCGATGATCGTCGGCGGCAACATCCGCCACCAGACGCGGACGCTCACGACGGCGGTCGCGCTCGCGACGTCGCAGGGCAACTTCGCGCTGGCGATCGCCCTCGGCCTCGTACTGCTCGCGCTGGCGTTCACGGTGAACGCGCTGATCCTCATGCTCCGGGGGCGCGGCGATGTTTGAGCTGGCGCTCGTGCGGCAGGTCTACGGCGGGCGGACGGTGCTGATGATAGACGCGCTGCGGATCGAGCGCGACGCCCGGCTCGCGATCGTGGGGCCCAACGGCTCGGGCAAGAGCACGCTGCTCCGCCTCCTCGCCTTCCTCGAGGCGCCGCTCGGGGGGACGATCGCGCTCGAGGGCCGTCCGGTGCGCACGGCGCGCGAGCGGCGCCGGGCCCGCGCGCGGGTCACACTCGTCGAGCAGCGGCCGTTCCTGTTCCGCGGGACGGTGCTGGAGAACGTCGCGTGGGACTCAGGGCGCGCGGCGTCTCCGCCGTGCAGGCGCAGTCGCGCGCGCTCGAGGCACTGGCGCTCCTGCACTCCGACGCTCTCGCCGGCCGTGCGGCGCGCGCGCTCTCGGAGGGCGAGGTGCAGCGCGTCGCCGTCGCGCGCGCTCTCGCGACCACGCCCGACGCACTGCTCCTCGACGAGCCGGTGTCGGGCGCCGACCGCGCGGCGCTGCACGCCCTCTACGCAGGGATCACCGCGGCGCAGGCAAGCCGGCCGATGGCGGTGTGCGTCGCCTCGCACCTGCTCGAGGACGCCTACCGCTGGGCCGACCGCATCCTCGCACTGCACGACGGCACGCCGTCGTGCGTGACGCCGGACAACCTGTTCCGGGTCGAGTTGCCCGGGGGCGGGCCGATGCAGACGGTGCACCTCGGGCCGCTCGCCGTGGACGTCGTCACGGACCGCGCGGGACCGGCGACGCTCGCGATCCCGCCCGACGAGATCGTCCTCTCGGCCGAGCCCCTGCGCTCCTCGGCGCGCAACGCGATGCCGGGCCGCATCGTGCGGGTGGCCGAGCAGGGGGGCGCGGTCCGGGTGACGGTGGACGGCGGCGTGGAGCTGGTGGCGCTCATCACGCGGCGCAGCCTGGAGGAGCTGGGGCTCACCGTCGGCAGCGGGGTGTATGCCTCGTTCAAGAGCGTCGCCGTGAGGGTGTTCTGACTGTATCTTGGCTGAGATGCCCACCGCGTATCTGACCCGGACCGTGCAGTTCAGCGCGGCGCACCGCTACTTCCGCCCGGAGTGGAGCGCGGTGCGCAACGTCGAGGTGTTCGGCGCCTGCGCCGCGGAGCACGGGCACGGCCACACCTACCTGTGCCGGGTGACGGTCAAGGGAACGCCCGACCACGAGACGGGGATGATCGTGGACGTCGCGGCGCTGGACCGGATCCTGGAGGAGGAGGTCGTGCAACGGCTCGACCACAAGCACCTCAACTACGACGTGCCGGAGTTCGCCTACGGCCGGACGGTGCCGACGGGCGAGGCGCTGTGCCTCGACATCTGGAGCCGGGTCGCGCTGCGGCTGCCGGCCGGGTGCGCGTTGGCCGCGGTGCGGGTGCAGGAGGAGCCGGCGCTGTACGCCGAGTATCGCGGCGAGGAGTAGCGTGCCGCACGTTACGACGGCGCAGCTGGCGGCCGTGGACGAGACCGCGGTCTGGCTGGAGGTCAACCGGCGAGCGACGGTGACCTGGATGTGCACGCCGGACCAGCTCGAGGAGCTGGTGGTCGGCTGGCTGCACGGCGAGGGCTACATCTCCTCCATCGCCGACGTGAAGTCGCTCCGGCCGTGTGCGACCGACCTCGGTTTCTGGGTCGAGATCCCGGAGGAGCTCGTGGCGGCGGTGGACCGGGACCAGCGGCGCCGGGTGCTCGCGTCGGGGTGCGGCGCGGTGAGCGTGGCCCTGGCCGATCCACACTCGCTGCGAAGCACGCCCGTGCGCGGCGAGCCGCCTCCGCCCGAGGCGATGCGCGTGCTGTTCAAGGAGCTGTTCCACCGCGGCCAGCGCTATCACGACACCGGCGGCATCCACGCGGCCGCGCTGACGGACGACGCGTCGCTGGTCGCGCACGCGGAAGACGTCGGCCGGCACAACGCGGTGGACAAGGTGATCGGCCGCCTGCTGCTCGAGCGGCGCGACCCCACCGGCCTCGCGCTGCTGGTGACGGGGCGGATCTCGGCCGAGCTGGCCTTCAAGGCGGCGCGGGCGGGCCTGCGCTACGTGGCCACCGTGTCGGTGCCGACGACGCTCGCGGTGACCATCGCCCGGCGCGCGGGCCTCGTGCTGGTCGGGCGCGCGGTCTCCGGCACGCCGCACGTCCACCGCCCGCCGGCCGACGTCCACCCTCGCGACCCCGAGCGCCCGTGAGACCCGTACGCCCGTTCGCCGCCGCCCTGCTCGCCGCCGCGCTCGCCGGACCCCTGCGCGCACAGACCGGCGATCAGCCCAACCTGATCTTCACCATCGCGGGCGGGTTGTCGCTGGCAGGGCGGCTGTGGAGCCTCGACAAGCAGGCGGCCGCCGTGGCCGGCTATCCCGTGTCGCAGTCCGACACGGTGGCGCTCGCACGCCGGCTCAGGCCCGGGCTCACGGCGCTGCTCGGCGCCACGCTGTTCCGCTCGCGGCACGTGGGCTACACGCTCGAGGCGGCGTTCTTCGGGCTCGCCGGCGAAGCGCGGTGCACGGTCCGGGGCTCGTTCCTCACGGACACGCAGCGGATCAACGCGCAGACGTGCACCGACGTCCAGGGCCAGCACGTCCCGACCAACGCGGTCGGTTTCCAGGCAGGGGCGGTGTACCGGTTCACCGCGCGGCGCATCGTCGAGCCGTACGTGCGCGCCAGCGCGGGCTTCGCGCTGCTGGGCAACTCCTTCGTCGAGACCTTCGGCATAGTGCAGTCCACGTCTGCGTGCGACGGGCTCCCGACGTGCCGGAAGTTCTTCCTCGCCGACCCGCGCCGCAAGGAGATCACCTGGCTCGTCTCGCTCGCCGCCGGTGCGTCGCTGAACATGGGCCCGGGCTATCGGTTCCACGCCGAGGTGCGGGACCTGGTCATCGCCCTGCCGGTGGTGACCGGCGCCGCGCCGGTTCCCAGCCTGGACCAGGCGGCGCAGGTCGGCACCCGCGTGCGGCACATTCCCGTCCTCACCGCCGGCATCGACATCGTGCTCGAGCGCCGGCACACGCGGCGCTACTGACGGCGGTCCGCGGGGCGGTCATCGCGGGCGGCGGCGCCACGCGCTACGGCGGCGGCGCCAAGGGGCTGCTCGAGGTCGGGGGGCGGCGCATCGTGGACCGGGTCGTGGACGCCCTCACTCGCGCCACCGGCGCACCGCCGATCCTCGTAGCCTCTTCGGACGACGCGCCAAAGTGGGTGCCCAGCCTCGCCTGCCACCGCGACGTCGTCCCGGACCAGGGGGCCCTCGGCGGGATCCTGACCGCCGTCGAGGCCGCCGCCCCGGTGCTGTGCGTGGCGTGGGACATGCCGTTCGTCGCGCCGGAACTGCTCGCCGCGCTGGCCGCGCTGCTGGCCGGCGCCGACGTGGCGATCCCGGAGAGCGACTCACGGCGCGGCGTCGAGCCGCTGTGCGCCGCGTACGGTCCCGCCTGCGGCCCGGCGATCCGCGCCGCCCTGGCCCGCGGCGACCAGCGGGCCGTCGGCTTCCACCCCAGGGTACGGGTCGCGCGGCTACCGCAAGAGCGCGTGTTGCAGTACGGCGACCCCGGCGTACTTTTCTTCAACGTCAACACGCCGGACGACCTCGTGCGTGCGGAGCGACTATGCCGGGCCCGCGGCTGATATCCGTCATCGGCAAGAAAAACGTCGGGAAGACGACCCTCGTCGTCGTCCTGGTCAAGGAGCTCATCCGGCGCGGCCACCGGGTGATGACGATCAAACACGGCAGCCACCCCTTCGAGATCGACGCGCAGGGCCGCGACACCTGGAAGCACATGCACGAGGGGGGCGCCGAGCGCGTGATCATGGAGACGCCCACGTCGCGCGTCCTGATCGCCAAGCCGCAGACGCCGCTGGGGCCGCGCGAGCTGGCCGAGCAGTACCTCGCAGACGCACACTTCGTGGTGGTCGAGGGGTTCACCTCGGCGGACCTGCCCAAGGTCGAGGTCTTCCGCACCGCGGTACACCCCGAGCCGCTCTACACTCCGGGCGCGCCGGTGGCCTCGCAGTGGCTCGCCATCGTGACCGACGCGCGGGACTACCGGGCCCAGGTCCCGGTGCTGCGGTTCTCCGACACCGCCTGGCTGTACCGGCTCACCGACATCGTCCTTCAGGGCGCCAGGTGATGCGGGTGGTGCGTGCGCTAGCCGCGCTGCTCCTTGCGGGCTGCGCGGCCCGCGGGGCGCCGGCGCCGCTCTCCCCAGACGTCCTCCGCCTCGCCGCCGAGCTCGACAGCGCCTTCGCCGGACCGGAATTCGCGCGCGCGCAGTGGGGCGCCCTCGTGCAGTCGCTCGACAACGGTCAGGTGCTCTACCGCCGCAACGCGGAACGGCTCTTCAAGCCGGCCTCGAACCTCAAGCTGATCACCGGGGCTGCCGCGCTGGTGCGGCTCGGCCCCGACTACCGCTTCCGCACGCCCGTCCTCGCCCGGGGCGCGCGGCAGGGCGACACGCTGGTCGGCGATCTCGTCGTCATGGGGCGCGGCGACCCCAGCCTGTCCCAGCGCGTGGCGGGCGGGGACGACATCCTTGCCGCGCTCCGGCCGTGGGCGGATTCGATCGCGGCACGCGGCATCCGCGTCATTCGCGGGCGCGTGGCCGGCGACGCGAGCTGGTTCCCCGATCCCGTGCTGGGCGCAGGATGGATGTGGGACGACCTGCCCTTCTACTACGCCGCGCCGATCGGGGCGCTGCAGTTCAACGAGGCCGTGGCGGTCGCGGAAGTCGCGCCCGGTGCGGCCGCGGACGCGCCGGCCCGGGTGAGGCTCGCGCCCTCCGGCGCCCCGCTGCGCGTCTTCGCGACCGTGACGACCGCACCCGCCGACTCGGCGATCAGCCGCATCGACTGGACCCGCGCGCCGTTCAGCGACTCGGTGGTCGTCACCGGCCGGATCTCCGCCGGGCAGCCGCCGGCGCGCCTGGTGGTCTCGGTCCCCGACCCGACGCGCTACTTCGAGGCGGCGCTCACGCAGGTCCTGCGCGAGGCGGGGATTCAGGTGCTGGGCGCCAGGTGCCAGGTGTCGGGGATCTGCGCCCGGACGCCGGGGGCGCCGGAGCCCACCCCCCCTGACGCCCGACACCTGACACCCGACACCCTGTTCATCTGGCGCTCCATCCCGCTGCGCGAGCTCCTGCCGTACTTCGAGAAGCCGAGCCAGAACCAGATCGGCGAGGCGCTGCTGCGCACCCTGGGCGGCGAGGCGACGGGTGTGGCGTCGGTGGACAGCGGGAAGGTCGTCGTCCGCGACGTGCTGCGGAGCTTCGGCGTGCCCGACGACGCGTACTCCATTGTGGACGGCTCCGGCGTCTCGCACTACAACTACGTGGCGCCGGAGGTGCTGGCGCGCGTCCTGTTCGCCATGGCCCGGCGCCCGGAGGCGGACGTCTTCCTGCAATCGCTCAGCGTGGCGGGGGTGGACGGCACGCTCGAGAACCGGCTGCGCGGCACTGCGGCGGCCGGGAACGCGCGCGCCAAGACGGGTGACATCTCCGGCGCACGCACGCTGTCGGGCTACGTCACGACGCGGGACGGCGAGCGGTTCGTCTTCGTGCTCATGGCCAACCACTTCACCACGCCGCGCCGCGTCGTGGATGCGGTGGCGGACCACGTCGTCGAGCGGCTCGCCAACTTCACGCGCGGCGGCTCCCCGCGGCGATGATCGGCGTTCGCGAGGCGACCCTCCACATCCTCGGCGGCGTCTCGCCACTCGGGACGGAAGACGTCCCGCTGCTCGAGGCGCAGGGGCGCGTGCTGGCCGTGGACGCCGTCGCGCCGCTCGACCTGCCGGCGCACACCAACTCCGCGATGGACGGCTACGCGGTGCGCGCCGAGGACGTGCGCGGCGCGACGGCGCGCGCACCGACGGCACTCCGGGTGATCGAACACGTACCGGCGGGCCGCTTCCCCGCCAAGCCCCTCGGTCCGGGCGAGGCGACACGCATTTTCACCGGCGCGCCGCTGCCCGAAGGCGCCGACGGCGTGATCCGGCAGGAAGACACGGCCGCCGAGGGCGACACGGTCGTCGTGCTGGACGACCGCGACGCCGGACGCAACCTCCGCCTGGCCGGCGAAGACCTCCGGAAAGGCAGCCTCGTCTTCCCCGCCGGCACGCACCTCGGCGCGGCGCAACTCGGCGTGCTCGCCTCGATGGCGCGGGCGCGGGTGCGGGTGCACAAGCGCTCACGCGTGGCGATCATCGCCTCGGGCGACGAGATCGCCGACCTGGACGAGGCGGACGCCATTCTCGCGGGCCGCAAGATCGCCTCGTCGAACTCGTACACGCTGCACGCGCTCGCGCTGGATGCGGGCGCGACACCGGTGCCACTGGGCATCGCGCGGGACACGCTGGAGAGCGTGCGCGCGCTCCTCGAGCGCGGGATGCACGAGGCGGACCTGATCGTCTCCACCGCGGGCGTCAGCGTGGGCGAGCACGACTTCGTGCGCGACGCGCTCGCCGCGCTCGGCGCGGTGATGGGGTTCTGGCGGGTGCGGATGCGGCCCGGCTCGCCGCTCGGCTTCGCCCACGTGGGTGGCGTGCCGTGGATCGGGCTGCCCGGCAACCCGGTGAGCACGATGGTCTGCTTCGAGCTGTACGTGCGGCCCGCGATCCGGAAGATGCAGGGCGAGCACGCGCTGTTCCGCCGCGCCGTGCGGGTCGTCAGCGAGGAGCCGCTGCGCACCCAGGGCCGCCTGACGCACTTCCTGCGCGCGATCGTGCGCGAGCAGCCGGACGGCTTCAGGGCGCGGCTCACCGGGCCGCAGGGCTCGGGAATCCTGACCTCGATGGCGCTGGCGAACGCGCTGCTGGTCGTGCCCGAGGACCGCAACGAAGTGGCGGCGGGCGACACGCTCAGCGCGATCCTGCTGGGCGACGCGGGGGCGTTCACCGATACGCCGCCGGTCTGACAGTCGGCAGACGTGCAGACGCGCAGCGGGCGCAGTGGGCGCAGTGGGCGCAGTGGGTGAGGCAGATGTCAGTCAGCGGAGGGTTCGCATGAGGCTCGCTATCACGCAGGCGATCAGGGACGCGCTGGCACGCATCGGCCACGTCCCGGACGATCTCCGGGCTCGCTTCGACGCCATCGCGCC
The DNA here is from genome assembly GCA_964358595.1 of uncultured Gemmatimonadales bacterium. Lineage (GTDB taxonomy): Bacteria > Gemmatimonadota > Gemmatimonadetes > Gemmatimonadales > JACORV01 > CAYHQJ01. The sequence goes on along the minus strand of CAYHQJ010000037.1, from coordinate 1,774 downwards.
GGCGGGCGGCGGCGCCTTCACCCTCAGGCTCTCGGACGACGACGCGACGGCGCTCGCGGAGCTGGTGCAGTGGCACGTCAAGACCGACCCGGCGACGGGCCATCCGACGCCGGAGACGGCGCCGTACGCCGAGCTCATCCGGCTCATCGACCACGCCCAGTTGTGAGCGAAACCGCCTCGTGAACGGAGGGAGCGACCGATGAGCCAACTGCTGGTCGTCGCCGGGATCCTCGCCGTGTTCGGCGCGATCGTGTACCTCGGCATCATGCAGGAGCGCAAGCGCGCCGCGGCCATGCAACAGCTCGCTACGGTGATGGGGTTCAGCTACGCGAAGGACGACTCCGGCGTCGGCCTGCCGCCGCGCGCCGTGACGCTGCCGCTGTTCGACCGCGGGCACAGCCGCAAGGCGAAGAACCTGCTCGGCGGCACCCTTGCCGACCACCCGGTGACGGTGCTGGACTACACGTACGTCACGGGCAGCGGGAAGAACCGCAGCACGCACCGGCAGACGGTGGCGCTCTTCAGCGAGGCGGCGAGCGGCCTGCCGGATCTCGAGATGGCGCCGGAGAACATCTTCCACAAGATCGGCGCCGCGTTCGGCTACCAGGACATCGACTTCCCGGACGACGAGGAGTTCTCGAAGCGCTACCTCCTGCGCGGCAGCGATGAGGCCGCCATCCGCGACAGCTTCACCCCCGCGGCGCGCATGCTGCTCGCGCAAAGCCCGGGCTGGTCGGTGCAGACGAAGGACGGCGCGGTCGCGCTGTTCCACGCCGGCCGTCTCTGGAAGCCCGAAGCGATGCCGCAGCGACTCGCCGACGCGCTCAGCGTCCTGAACCGGCTCGAGCGCGCGGGAGGGTGAGGCGGTAGTTGACCGACAGCGCGACCGAGAAGTCGTGGGTCCGGCTCTTCGCCTCGTAGCCGGGGTTGAGGTCCGCGCCGCTCGGCTTCACCCAGTAGTTCCACACCTCGATGCGGCCGAACACCGGCTTGCGGGCGGTCCGGCCGAAGTCGTAGCCGATCCCGAAACCGCCACCCATCTCCGACACGTTGGCGTCCTGGAACTCGACCGGTCCCGGGCTGATCACGTTGTAGACAAACGTGCCGGCGAAGAACACCGGCGCGTGCGGGCGGAACCGGAAGCCGACGCCCGCAGCGAGCCGGCTGAACCTGACCTTGTCCACGGTCGAGGAGAACGGATCGCCCTGCCGCTCGGCGCGACGGTTACGCCTGGTGATGCTGGCCGAGCCGACGAGACCCAGTCGGCGGGTCACCGGGAACTGCACGTGAGCGCCGACGGCCAAGCCGCTGCTCAGCTTGTAGGTGATCTCGTCGCCGGTCGCGGGCCGCGGCAGCTTCGCGCGGTCGCCGTAGCTGCCCGAGGACAGCATCAGCCCGACCGCGGCGGGAAACGCCGTCGTCGGCCGGTAGCGCTCGGGGGGCGGGGGGACGTCTTGCGCGGCAAGACGCCATGGCGCCAAGGCGCCAAGCAGCACGATCCAGCGCACCACCGCCCCTGCCGTCTTGCCGTCTTGCCGTCCTGTCCCCTTCATCCGGCCCTGACCTTCGCAATCTCCTCCGTGAGCCGGGGCACGATCTCGAACAGGTCACCCACGATCCCGTAGTCCGCGACCTTGAAGATCGGGGCGTCCTTGTCCTTGTTGATCGCCACGATGACCTTCGCCGTGCGCATGCCCGCCAGGTGCTGGATCGCTCCCGAGATGCCCACGGCGACGTAGAGCTCCGGGCTCACCGTCTTGCCCGTTTGCCCGAC
>CAYHQJ010000036.1:0-16785 GCA_964358595.1 uncultured Gemmatimonadales bacterium | reverse complement strand
GGGGGGGGGTGCGGTTCCTCAAGAAGCCGTTCTCGCGGGAGTAGCTATTCCACGTCCTGGAAGACCTGTGGCCGGGCGCGGCGCCGGAGCGCGCGGCCCCGTGAGCCAGGCGCAGCCAGCGCCCGATTTCCCCGAGGGCCTCGAGTGGCTCAACACGCCGCGCCCCCTCGCGCTCACCGACCTGCGCGGCCGGATCGTCATCCTCGAGTTCTTCACGTACGGCTGAATCAACTGCCAGCACCTGCTCCCGCAGTTGCGGAAGCTCGAGCAGGAGTTCGCGGACGCGCTCACCGTCGTCGGCGTGCACGCGGGCAAGTTCACCACCGAGCGCGTCACCGGGCAGATCGCGCTCGCGCTCGAGCGGCTCGGGATCACCCACCCCGTCGTCAACGACCGACAGTTCCGCACCTGGCGGCGCTACGCGGTGCAGGCGTGGCCGACGCTGGTGTTCGTCTCACCCGGCGGCCACTACCTCGGCACCTACGCCGGCGAGGCGCCGTACGAGGGGCTGCGGCGCGCGGTGGCCGACCTGATCGCCGACGGCGAGCGCGGCGGCGACCTCGTGCGCAGCCCGTCGCTCGGCGCCGATCAGCCGTCGCATGACGCTGCGCTCCGCTTTCCCGGAGCTCTGGCGCGCGACGCGACGGGCCGCCTCGCAGTGGCGGACGCGGGCCACCACCGCGTCCTCCTGGGCCGCCTCGACGCGGCGGCGACGACCTTCACGGTGGAAGAGGTGGTCGGCAGCGGCGCCGAGGGCCACGCGGACGGCGCGTTCGCGGAGGCCGCGTTGGCGCAGCCGCGCGGCCTCGCCTTCGAGGGCCACTCCCTCTACGTCGCCGACGCGGCCAACCAGCGGATTCTGGCGGCGGATCTCGAGGCGAAGGTGGTGCGCACCATCGCAGGCACCGGCGAGCGGCTGTGGGGCGGTACGCGCCAGCCGGTGCCAGCGCGCGGCGCCGATCTCGCATCGCCGTGGGGCCTCGCGCGCGTCGGCCGCCAGCTGTTCGTCGCCATGGCCGGGTCTCACCAGATCTGGAAGCTCGACCTCGCCGTCGAGACGCTCGCGCCGTTCGCGGGCTCGGGTGCGGAGAGCCTCGACGACGGCATCCTCGGTGGCGCGACGCTCGCCCAGCCGTCGGGGCTCGTGCCCCTCGGGCAGCGGCTCTACTTCGCCGACGCCGAATCGAGCGCCATCCGCTGGGCCGACCTTGCCACCGGCTTTGGCGAGCGCGCGGTGCACACGGTCGTGGGCACGGGGCTCTTCGACTTCGGCGACCGCGACGGCACCGGCGAGGAGGTGCGGCTCCAGCATCCCACGGATGTCGCGGCGTGGGACGGGCGGCTGGTCGTCGCAGACACCTACAACCACCGCCTCAAGCTGGTCGAGCCCGATGCTCGCCGCGTCACGACGCTCACCACCGCCCCCGCCCTCGGCGGTTTCAACGAGCCCGAAGCGGTGCTCGTGACCGGGGAGGTGTTGCTCGTCGCGGACACCAACAACCACCGCCTCGTCGCGGCGTCCCTCCGCGGGGACGGTTGTGACGAGTCGTCCCTCCATGAGGTCACCATCCGGCTGCCGCCAATGTGACGGATGGCCTTGACGGGCCAGTAAGCCCGCGCGAAGATTTCAGACAAGATCTCTCGAATTTCAATGATTCCCTCTCGGAGGTTCGTGGCGGCCGCGGGTATTGCGGCTGCGATGGCGCTCGTCCTCGCCTGCGGCGGCGGCGGTGACGGGGGCGGCGGCACCGGTCCCGTCCCGGTGGCGTCCGTCGTCATCACGAGTCCCGCGACGGCGCCCTCGTTCGGCACCCTCGGTCGCACGCTCCAGTTCGCGGCGGAAGCGCGTGGCGCCTCGGGCACGGTCCTCGCCGGCAGGACGATCACCTGGGCGTCGTTGAACGCCGCCGTCGCCACCGTCAACCCGACGACGGGCCTTGTCACCGCGGTCGGCAATGGCGTCGCGCAGATCACCGCGTCGTCCGAAGGTGTGCCGTCCGCGCCGGTGACGGTGACGGTGAGCCAGGTTGTGGGGCAGGTCGTCGTCACGCCGGGCACCGTGATCTTCGGCGCGATCGGCTCGAGCCGCCAGCTCACCGCATCGGTGTTCGACTCGGGCGGCACGGCGATCCCGGGCCGGAGCGTGAGTTTCAGTCGCGCCGGCCCGGGAACGGTCGCGAGCGTCGGCAGCTCCGGCCTCGTCACCGCGCTGGCGGTCGGCACGGGCGACAGTGCGGTGGCGTCGGCGACGGGGCCGAGCGGCCCGGTCACGGCCAAGGCGCCGATCACCGTTACCCAGGTGGTCAATACGATCACCGTGACGGGGTCGCTGCTCCCCGATACGCTCAAGACGACCGGCAGGACGAAGCAGTTCGCCGCCTCCGCGGCGGACTCGCTCGGCAACAACATCCCGAGCATCGCATTCACCTGGACGTCGAGCGCCCCGTCCGTCGCGTCCGTGGACGCGACAACCGGCCTGGTGAGCGCGCTGATCGATGGCTCGGCCTCGATCCAGGCCGCGGCGGGCGCGAAGACGGGGAGCCGGACGATGGTCGTGCGGCGCTTCGCCTTGACGTTCTCGCTGGCGCCGACCAGCCCGCCGGCGATCACGACTTCGGGCGGGACGCAGGTGTTCACCGGCACCGCGCAGGACTCGGTCGGGACGAACCTCACCATCAGCTGGCTGTCGCGCACCACGACGGTGGCGACGGTGAGCCCGGCCACGGGCACGAGCACTACCGCGACGGCGGTCGCGAACGGGACGACGCGGATAGTGATGTCGGGGGGAACCCGCCTGGATTCGGCGACGCTGACCGTGAGCCTCCCGGTGAGCTTCGCGGCTGACATTCAGCCGATCTTCACGGCGAACTGCGCGCTCTCTGGCTGCCACACGGGCGCGAACCCGACGGGGAGCCTCAACCTCGCGGCCGGCTCGTCCCGCGCGCAGCTGGTCAACATCGCGGCCGTCGGGTTCCCTGGGGCAACCCGGGTGATCCCGGGCGACGCCAGCAACAGCTACCTGATCCGGAAGCTCGAGGGCGGCCCGAGCATCAGCGGTGTCCGAATGCCGGACGGCGCACCGGCACTCCCGACGGCAACGATCCAGAAGATCCGCGACTGGATCACCGCCGGCGCCCTGAACAACTAGGCCGTCAGTCCAGCCAGGTCGTCAGTTCGGCGGCGCTGGTGCGCCGCTTCGGCTCTTCCTCCCGCGCCGGAACGCCGAGCGACACGATCCCCACGATCCGGTAGCCTTCGGGCACGGTTGCCAGCGCTTTCACGTCCGGGCGCTCCAGTATCCCGCCCGTCCGGAGATAGGTCCCGAGGCCATCCGCGGCCGCCGCGATCATCAGGTTCTCGATCGCCATCATCGTGGCGCCGTAGTCCTCCTCGCGGCGGACCGGGTCTTCGGCGACCGCACACATCACCACGACGAACGCGGGCGTCTCGAGGTGCTCTCGAAAGGTCTTTTCGATCGCCTTGACCGCTTGCGGGTCGTTCGGGTCGGCGAACCGCGTCGCGCGGTGGGCGCGGCGGATGTCGGCGTAGCGCTGCAGGCTCGCGCCGGTGAGGACGGCGAAGCGCCACGGCTCGGTCAGCTTGTGGTTCGGCGCGCGGACGGCGGCGGCGATCAGCCGCTCGATCTGGTAGCGGGGTACCGGCTCCGGCTTGAAGACGCGGGTCGAGGTCCGGCGGGCGATGGCGTCGTGGGTGTCCATAGCTGGCAAAGCTAGCGCCGCGCCCTTGTCCGCGGCATCCCGCGGCGCTAGCGTTGGGGCTTCCTCGCCCTCCGCCACAACGCACCCGAGGACTCCCGATGCCGCGCACCGAGTTCATCAGCACCGGCATGTACGTACCGGAACGGGTCGTCACCAACGACGAGCTCGCCCAGTGGATGGACACATCCGACGAGTGGATCCGGACGCGGTCGGGCATCCAGGAGCGGCGCTGGGCGCGGGATGGCCAGGTGACGTCCGACCTGGCGCTCGAGGCGACGAAGATGGCGCTCGAGCGGGCAGGGATGCAGGCGGGCGACCTCGACGCCATCATCTTCGCCACCCTGTCGCCGGAGTACATGTTCCCCGGCTCGGGCGTTTACCTGCAGCGGAAGCTCGGGGTCAACACCATCCCGTGCCTGGACGTCCGCAACCAGTGCACCGGGTTCGTGTACGGCCTCTCGGTGGCCGACGCCTGGGTCAAGACCGGCCAGTACAAGCGCGTGCTGCTGGTGGGCGCGGAGGTCCAATCGGTCGGCATCGACCTCTCCACGCGGGGCCGCGACCTCGCGGTGCTGTTCGGGGACGGGGCGGGCGTCGCCATTCTCGGCCCGACCGACGACCCCGGGCGCGGGGTGCTCTCGACCCACATCTACGCGGACGGCTCCCAGGCCGACCTGCTCTGGTGCGACCTCGGCGGCGCGGCCCACTCGCCGCGGATGGCGCCCGAGTACCTGGAGCAGGGGTTGCAGTGGCCGATCATGCAGGGGCGCGAGGTCTTCCGGAGCGCCACGACACGGATGCCGGAGGCCGTCAAGCACGCCCTCGCGGTGAACGGCCTGACCGTGGGGGACATCAAGGTCCTGATCCCCCACCAGGCAAACCTGCGGATCTCGGAGATGGTGCAGAAGCGGCTGGGCCTGCGGGACGACCAGATCTACAACAACATCCAGAGGTACGGGAACACGACCGCCGCGACGATCCCGATCGCCCTGCACGAGTGCTTCGAGGAGGGGAAGATCGGGCGGGGAGATCTGGTGATGTTTGCGGCGTTCGGCTCGGGGTTCACGTGGGGAAGCGCCGCCGTCAGGTGGTAGCCGCAGTCAGTTCCCGGCGAACTCGACGACGAGGCGGAGGGTGGAAGGTCCCTCGCGCTGCGGCTCGCTTTCGGCCGAGCGGGGCTCCGACCGCACCGTAGCGAACCTGCCGTTCGCGATAACCTGGTACAGATCAACGGATGGTGGACCGTGGCGGTGGGCCGCCAGCTGGGTAGCCCGCGCCATCGCCAGTTGCTGGCCCTCGATTGAAGCCTCGCCGTTCACGACCGTTGCCGACACCCGCACCGACGCTTGGCGTTGGGCAAGAAGTAGCTGAGGTCTGCCAGACTGGAGCGCCCCGATGAGGGCTGCCAGGCCCACTGCGTAGATCAGCTTTCGGAGCGCTTCGTGTGCCATGGCATCCTCGCGACCAGTCGCCCTTGGTGAGCTTCTCGGTGGTCATGAGGAAGCAGGCAACGGGCCACGTCGGCCAATCACTTGCTATCACGTTGCCATTGTGCGACTTACGCATAACTCTCCGGTTCCTGGATGGGTGGCCGAACTGCATAAATACACGACACTTCGCTCGTGATATCGCGGTGCTGACAGTGTCTAACTAGCGGTCGCATAGCACGGTACGTACGATGTCTGATTCCTATACACCAACCTTGGTACTGGCACGGCCGCCGGGGTCAGACCGCCCGCCAGCGTTGCGCTGCCGCCCGGGGCCACCAACTTTGGGGCGCTGAAGCAAGGGATGGTGGACTTCAGCCAGCACGGGGAACGAATGAAGCTCGCCAGCTGCGTCGGGACCCTCGCAACCGGTGCGGTGCTGGCCGTGGCCGCCCTGGCGCTCGGCCCGCTCCTGAGCTGGGCGGTGCTCGTCGCCCCGCACGCGGTCTTCATCGACGCGCGGTCCCGGACCGCCCAGGTCCATCTCATCAACACGGGCTCGACGCCGGAAGAGTGCTCGATCGAGCTGAAGTTCGGATACCCCGACAGCGACTCGGCGGGCAACATCTTCGTGCGTCTGATCGACGACCCGGAGGGGGAGCAGGCCCAAGCCTCCGCGGCCGGCTGGATTCGCGCCTACCCGCGCGGCGTGGTCGTGCAGCCGGGCGCGCGGCAGCTGGTGCGGCTCTTGGCCCAACCCCCCTCGACCCTTCCCGAGGGTGAGTACTGGACGCGGCTGATCGTCACGTCACGCGGGGCGCAGATCTCGGGCTCCGGTACCGACTCCCTCGTGCGGGCCGGCGTCGAGCTCGTGGTCTCGACGATTATCTCGGTGACCTACCGGAACGGCGCGGTCTCCACCGGTGTCACGCTGAACGAGTTCCGCGCCGCCGTGGAGCACGACTCGCTCGTGCTGCGCCTCGGCCTGGCCCGAGAGGGAAACGCCGCCTACCTCGGCACGGCGCGCGTCCTGCTGCGCGACGCCGCCGGCAACGTGCGTGGGCGGTGGGGCACGCCGATCGCGGTCTACTACGCGCTGAACCGCCGGCTCGCGCTGCCGCTCGAGGGCGCGCTGTCGCCCGGTTCCTACGTGGCGCAGCTGGACCTCATGGCGCAACGCGACGACATCCCGCAGTCGAGCGTGCTGCCCGCCGCGCCGATTCAGCAGACCGTCGCGCTCGAGGTTCGGTGAGGGTGTTCGTGGCGAGGTTGGCGGCGCAGGCCTAGATTGTTGGCCATGACGGCCGCCCCCAAGACCGCCACCCGTCAGGACCTCGACATCCTCTGCATCAACACGATCCGCACCCTGGCGATGGATGCGGTCGAGCAGGCGCAGTCGGGGCACCCCGGCACCCCGATGGCCCTCGCGCCGCTGGCCTATCTGCTGTACACGCGCCACCTCCGCCACAGCCCGAAGCACCCGGCCTGGCCCGACCGCGACCGATTCGTCCTCTCGGCCGGCCACGCCTCCATGCTGCTCTACGCAGCGCTCTATCTGACCGGGTATGACGTTTCCCTCCAGGACCTGAAGCACTTCCGGCAGTGGGGCAGCAGCACGCCGGGGCATCCGGAGCATGGGCTCCTGCCGGGCGTCGAGACGACGACCGGGCCGCTCGGCCAGGGCTTCGGCAACGGCGTCGGCATGGCGATCGCGGAGGCGCACCTCGCGGCGCGCTTCAACCGGCCGGGGCACGAGATCGTCGGGCACTCCGTCTATGCGATCTGCAGCGACGGCGATCTCATGGAGGGTGTGTCCCACGAGGCGGCCTCGCTCGCCGGCCACCTCAGGCTCGGCAGGCTGGTCTACTTCTACGATGACAACCGCATCACGATCGAGGGTTCCACCGACCTCGCCTACAGCGACGACGTCGCGCAGCGGTTCGCGGGCTACGGCTGGCACGTGCAGACGGTCGAGGACGGGAACGACCTCGAGATGCTCGACCGGGCGACCCGGCGCGCCCAGGCGGAGACGTTCCGCCCCTCGCTCGTCATCGTGCGGACCCACATCGCGTTCGGCGCGCCGACCAAGCAGGACACCGCGGAGGCGCACGGCTCGCCGCTCGGCAAGGAGGAGATCGCGCTGACGAAGCGGGCGTACGGCTGGCCGGGCAGCGAGCCGTTCGACGTCCCGGCCGAGGTGCTGGAGCACGCGCGCGGCTGCGTCGCGCGCGGCGCGCAGCTCGAGGCCGAGTGGCGGCGGCGCTTCGCGGCGTACACGAAGGACCATCCGGATCTCGCGGCCGAGCTCGAGGCCGCGCTCGCCGGCGAGCTGCCGGCCGGGTGGGAGCGGGCGCTGCCGGCGTTCACCGCGAAGGACGGGGCGCAGGCGACCCGCGCCGCCTCGGGCAGGGTGCTGAATGCGCTCGCCCCGGTAGTGACGACATTGATCGGCGGGTCTGCCGATCTCGCGCCGTCGACCAACACGCTCCTCAAGGGCGCGGGCGACTTCGCGGCGGGGAACTACGCGGCCCGCAACCTGCACTTCGGCGTACGCGAGCATGCGATGGCCTCGCTCGCGAACGGGATGGCGCTGCACGGCGGCGTGCGGCCGTACGCGGGCACGTTCCTCATCTTCTCCGACTACATGCGGCCCGCGATCCGGCTCGCGGCCATGATGGAGCTGCGTGTCATCTACGTCTTCACGCACGACTCGATCGGCTTGGGGGAGGACGGTCCGACGCACCAACCCGTCGAGCACCTTGCGGCGCTGCGTGCGATCCCCAATCTCACGGTGATCCGCCCTGCGGACGCGCCGGAGACGGCGGTGGCGTGGCGGGTGGCGCTCGAGCACCGGGACGGTCCGGTAGCGCTCGTGCTCACGCGGCAAAAGCTGCCGCTGCTCGAGCGTGAGACGCTGGCGCCGGCCGACGGCCTCTCCCGTGGCGGCTACGTCCTGGCCGAGGCAGCGGGCGGGGCGGCGCGGCTCGTGCTCATCGGTACGGGCTCGGAGGTGGCGCTGTGCGTCGCGGCCCGCGAGCTGCTCGAGAAGGACGGCATCCCCACGAGGGTCGTGAGCATGCCGAGCCTCGAGCTGTTCGCGCGTCAGAACGCGGCGTATCGTGAAGCGGTGCTGCCGCCGGCGGTGCCGCACCGGCTCGCCGTCGAGGCGGGCCAGACCTTCGGGTGGCACCGCTGGGTCGGCGATAGGGGCGGCGTCGTCGGGCTCGAGCGCTTCGGTGCGTCGGCGCCATACGAGCGGCTGTTCCGGGAGTTCGGGTTCACGCCCGGGCACGTGGCGGCGCGGGCACGCGCCCTGCTGGACTAGGAGACCCCCATGGCACGCTTCTCCAATCCCGACGCCCCGCTGCCTACGCTGCTGCGGCTGGGGCAGAGCATCTGGCTCGATTACATCCACCGCGACGTGCTCCACTCGGGCGAGCTGATGCGTCTCATCGAGAGCCGCGGCGTGCGGGGCGTGACGTCGAACCCGACGATTTTCGAGCAGGCCGTCGCGAAGAGCTCTTCGTACGACGAGGCCATCGGGCGGCTGGCGGCGCAGGGTAAGGACGCGGCGGCGATCTTCGAGGTGCTCGCCGTCGAGGACGTGACGGTCGCGTGCGATCTGTTCCAGCCGATCTACGAGATGTCGGGTGGGAATGACGGCTTCGTGTCCATCGAGGTGTCGCCGAGGCTGGCGCGGGACGCCGGCGCGACGATCGCCGAGGCGCGGCGGCTGTGGAAGGCGGTGAACCGCCCGAACGTCCTGATCAAGATCCCCGGTACGGCCGAAGGGCTTCCCGCGGTGACGCAGGCGATCGCCGAGGGGATCAACGTCAACGTCACGCTGCTGTTCGCCGTGACCATGTACGAGCGCGTGATCGCCGCGTACCTCGCGGGGCTCGAGCAGCGCCTGGCTTCGGGCCATCCCGTCGAGGCGGTGCGCTCGGTGGCGAGCTTCTTCGTGAGCCGGGTGGATACCGAGGTGGACAAGCGGCTCGAGGTGAAGCTCCGGGCCGACGCGTCGCTGCGCTTGCGCATCGAGGCGCTGCTCGGCACCGCGGCGATCGCCAACGCCAAGCTGGCCTACCAGACGTACGTGGCGTGGTTCGAGGCGGAGCGGTTCCGGCACCTGATGGCGCGGGGCGCGGCGGTACAGCGGCCGCTGTGGGCCAGCACCAGCACGAAGAACCCGAAGTACTCCGAGACGATGTACGTCGAGGGGCTCATCGGTCCGGACACGATCAACACGTTGCCGCCGGCTACGCTCGAGGCGTTCGCGCAGCACGGCATCGCGCGGCGGACGATCGACGCCGACCTCGACACGGCCCGGCAGCAGCTCGCGGACCTCGAGCGGCTCGGCATCGCCATGGAGGACGTGACGGACTTCCTCGTCGCGGACGGGGTGAAGAGGTTCGCCGACTCGTACGCGGCGTTGCTGCTGGCGGTAGACGCCAAGCGCGCCCAGCTGGCGGCGAACCGCGCGTGAACGGCGCGCCACCCCTTCCTCCCGAAGCCGGCGCCAGCGTGCGCCGGCTTTTTGCGCGCGACCCCGGGCTGTGGGGCGGCGACCGGCGCACCCCCGAGCTGGCGGACCGGCTTGGTTGGCTCGACGCGCCCGCGCGCTCGCGCGTGCTGGTGCCGCAGCTCGTGGCGCTGGCGGACGAGGTACGCCGCGACGGTATCACGCGCGTCGTGCTGCTCGGCATGGGCGGCTCGAGCCTCGCGCCGGAGGTGTTCTGGCGCACGTTCGGCGGCCGCGCCGGATGGCCCGCGCTCCTCGTGCTGGACACGACGCACCCGGACGCGGTGGCCGCCGTTGGTGACGATCCGGCGCTGGTCACGACCCTGTTTCTCGTCTCCAGCAAGTCCGGCACGACGATCGAGACGGGCTCGTTGTGCGCGTACTTCTGGGAGCGCACCGGGGGCAACGCCCGGCAGTTCGCCGCGATCACCGATCCCGGCACACCGCTCGAACGTCTGGCAAGGGAGCGCGGCTTCCGCCGCGTGTTCGCGGGCGAGCCGGACGTGGGCGGGCGGTTCAGCGCGCTGACCGCGTTCGGCCTCGTGCCCGCGGCGCTCACCGGCGTCGACGTCGGTGAGGTGCTCGCGCGCGCCGAGCGGGCGGTGGCGGTGTGTCGTGCCGAGCCGCCCGCGTCCAACCCCGGCCTCGAGCTGGGCGCGTTCATGGCCGACTCGTGGCGCGCGGGCCGTGACAAGCTGACCCTGCGGACGGCGCCGCCGTTCGGCTCGTTCGGCGTGTGGGCAGAGCAGCTCGTGGCCGAGAGCACGGGCAAGGGTGGGCGTGGCATCGTGCCGATCGTGGACGAGCCCGCCGGCCTGCTGGACGGCAGGGACCGCGCGTACGTCGGGCTGGCGGCGCGCGAGAGCGCGGACCTCGGCGCGGAGTTCTACCGCTGGGAGGTGGCGACGGCGCTGGCGGGCGCGTGGATGCGGCTCAATCCGTTCGACCAGCCGAACGTCGCCGAGAGCAAGAAGAACACCGAGCTGCTCCTGAAGCGGCTCGCGGCCGGAGACGCGGTGGAGCCGGCGGCCGCGCTCGCCGACCTGCCGCGCGCCCTGGCGCCGTGGGCGGCGTCCATCCGGCCGGGCGACTACGTCGCGTTGCTCGCCTGGGTGCCGCCCGCGCCCGCGCACGACGCCGCGCTGGCGCGGATGCGTGCGGCGATCGCCCGCGCGCGGGGCGTGGCCACAACGGCCGGATACGGGCCGCGGTTCCTGCACTCGACCGGGCAGCTGCACAAGGGCGGCGCCGACAGCGGCGTTTTCCTCCAGGTCGAGGCGGAGCCGCAGCGCGACCTGGCGGTGCCGGGCGCCGAGCACTCGTTCGGCCGGCTGATCGCGGCGCAGGCGCTCGGGGACTACCGTGCGCTCAAGGCGCGCGGCCGGCGGGTGCTCCGGGTGCGGGTGGGTGCGGGCGAGGTGACGGCGGTGGCCGACGCGCTGGAGGCGGCGCTCGGCTAGTACGCCGGCAGCGCGGCCTGCGACGGGCCGTCCACCGGGAGCTCCACCCAGAACGTGCTGCCACTGCCGAGCGCGGACTCGACGCCGATCCGCCCGCCGTGCAGCTCGACGAACCGCTTGACCAGGGACAGGCCGAGCCCGGTGCCTTCGTGCCGGCGCGCGAACGTCGCATCCAGCTGGCTGAACTCCTCGAACAGCCGCGGCAGGTCGGCGTCGGCGATGCCGATGCCGGTGTCGGTGACGGCGACGCGCACTGCGTCGCGCTCGACCGGGTTGCCGCCGTGGGGGGGAAGCGGGGCGCGGGTGGCCTGGGCGCGGACCGCGATGGCGCCTCCCGCCGGCGTGAACTTCACCGCGTTCGAGAGCAGGTTGTAGAGCACCTGCCGGATCCGCATCTCGTCGGCGCGGACCACGAGGGGCCCGTCGGCCAGCTCCACCGCGATGCGGAGTCCCTTGGCCTGCACCAGGCTCTCCATGCCGGCGAGCACGTCGGGGATGAGCCGGCGCACGTCGGCGACGACGAGGTGCAGGTCCATCCGCCCGGCGTCCACCTTCGACAGGTCGAGGATGTCATTCACCAGGCCGAGCAGGTGGCGGCCGTTGCGTGCCACGGTATCGAGCGCGTCCTGCATCTCGGTCGTGAGCGCGCCCATCGCCCCCGCAAGCAGCATCTCGGAGAAGCCGATGATGGAGTTGAGCGGCGTGCGCAGCTCGTGCGACATGTTGGCGAGGAACTGCGCCTTCATCCGGTTGGCGCGCTCCAGCTCGGAGATCTTGGTCGCCAGCTCGCGGCTCGCCTCCTCGACCGACTGGTAGAGCCGCGCATTCGAGATCGCGATCGCCAGCTCGCTCGCCACTTCCTCGACCAGAGCGACCTCGGCGGGGCGCCAGTAGCGCGGCAACCCGACCTGATGGAGCGCGATGACGCCGATCGCCTCGCCGCGCAGCACGATGGGCACGGCGACCACGGCGAGCGGGCCGTCGGCGCCGGCGGGTGCGGGCTGCGGCCGCGCGTCCTCGCTGACGACGGTGCGGCGCTCGCGCACGGCGGTCAGGAGCAGCCCCTGCGCGGGGTCCGGCCGCACGCCGAGGCCGGGCGTCTCGGGCGTGCGCCACTCGCTGGCCACCGGCGCGAGGTCGGCGCCGCGGCGCAGCCGCACGAAGCAGCGCGAGGCCTTGAGGGCCGAGCCGATCTCGCGGACGGCCGTGTCGAGGATCACCGTCAGGTCGAGGCTCTGGCGGATCCGGCTGTTGATGGCGTTGAGGAGCTGGACGTGCCATTCGCGCTCGCCCAGCTCGCTCACCGCCTGGATGCTCTCGATGGTGAGGGCGGCGTAGTTAGCCAGCTCGCTGAGGAGCGCGGCGTCGTCGGCGTCGAAGGCGCGGTGGTCGCGCGGGTTGTCCACGCCGAGCGCGCCGATGCAGCGCCCCTTCGCCATCAGCGGGACAATGAGCGAGCGGCGCAGCGGGATCCGCTCGTCGAGGGCGCGGAACTTCCCCACCCGCGCCGGGTCGTTGAGGACCAGCTGCTGGGCCTTGGCGATCACCCAGCCGGGGGCGCTGGTCTCGCTCGGCACCGCCGCGCCGGCGAGCGGGGCGAGCGGTCCGGTCGCCGCCTCGAGCACGAGCCGCGACGCGTCGGGCGTGACGAGGGTGACGTGCGCCATGTCGCAGCCGAGCAGCTGCGACGCGTTCTCGACGACGTGCCGCATGACGCCGCGCGCGTTGCGGTCGGTGAGCAGGACGCGGCCGATCTCGTTGAGCACCTCGAGCTGGGCGATCTGGCGCCGCATCCGTACACGGCCCGCGTAGCCGCGCCACAGCAGCGCGACGATCAACGCGGCGGCGAGAGCGCCCAGCGTCCAGTCGTAGAGCGCGTGGGTCATGGCGCGTGGTGGCGCACGGGGCCGTCCACCGGGAGCAGGAACCTGGTCGTCATCGGCCGCGCAACGCTAGCGCGCCTGCATCTGCTGCACCATGGCGACGAACGGCTCCACCAGGGTGGGATCGAACTGGACGCCCGCCTGGCGGCGGATCTCGGCGACGGCCTCGGCCGAAGTGCGGCCGGCGCGGTAGGGGCGCCCCGCGACGATCGCCTCGAACGCGTCGGCGAGCGCGAAGATGCGCGCGCCGAGCGGGATGTTCTCGCCGGCGAGCCCGTCGGGGTAGCCGCTGCCGTTCCACCGTTCGTGGTGGTGCCGGACGATCTCGAGCGCCCGCCCCATCCCCGGGACGTTGCGCAGGATGTCGGCGGCGATGCCCGGCTGGCGGCGCAGCAGCGTGCGCTCGTCGTCGGTCAGCGGCGTGGCCTTCTTCAGCAGCCCGTCGGGGAGCATCAGCTTGCCGATGTCGTGCAGCAGGAAGCCACGGAACACGTTGGGGTCCGCGGCCAGGTCCGGCGCCACCCGCTCGCAGAAGATCCGCGCGAGGTACGCGGGCCGCTCGGCGTCGAGCGGGCTGGTGCCCTCGCGCTCGGACAGCGCGAGGTTGAACGCCGCGACGGTGCCGGTGTAGGTGTCGTCCAGCGCGACGTACGCCTGGTGCAGCTCCGCGACCTTGACCTGGAGCTTGGCGGCGAGCCGGTCGGCGTAGGCGCTCGTCCAGCGGTCCCCGATCTCGGAGCGCGGGCGCAGGACAGGGGCCGGGTGCTTCAGCACCTTCGCCACCGCCTCGATCAGCTCGCGCGGCTCGAGCGGCTTGACCAGGTACGCGGTCGCGCCGATCGAGAACCCGAGCTCGCGGTCGGCGGGATCGGTGTACGAGCCCGTGTAGAACACGACCGGGATGTGCTGGAGGTCCGGGTCGGTCCTGACGGTCCGGCACAGCTGGAAGCCGTCGAGCCGGGGCATCAGGATGTCGGTGACGATCAGGTCGGGGGGCTCGGCGCGCGCCGCCTCGAGCGCGGCGACGCCGTCCTCGGCGGTCGCGACGTCGTAGCCCGCGTGCAGGAAGATCGAGCGCAGGGTGCGCCGGTTGTACGAGAGATCGTCTACGACGAGGATCTTCACGGGTTCCTCCTTGGCCGCCCCTTGAAATAGCTGGCCCTGTTCCCCTCGGCAAGCGCGCCGTTAGCTTGCGCGCGTGCGCACCGTCGTGCACGTCGTTCCCCACACCCACTGGGACCGCGAGTGGTACCACCCGGAGGCGCGGTTCCGCCTCCGTCTGGCGCGGTTGCTCGACGGGCTCATCCCGCTGCTCAAGGCCCATCCCGCGATCCCGAGCTTCCTGCTCGACGGCCAGGCGATCGCCCTCGACGACTACCTCGCGGTGCGGCCCGAGCTGGCCGGCGCCCTGCGCCGGCTGCTCGCCGACGGGCGCCTTGAGGCGGGGCCGTGGTACGTGCTCGCCGACGAGCTCCTCGTCTCGGGTGAGGCGCTGGTGCGCAATCTGCTCGAGGGGCACCGTGCCGTGCGCCGCCACGGAGGGCGGCCGCTCGGCGTCGGGTACTCGCCCGACGCGTTCGGCCACACGGGCGCGCTCCCGACGATCCTGGTGGGATTCGGCATCGAAGTCGCGGTGCTGTGGCGCGGCTTCGGCGGTGAGCCCGGGCAGGAGGGCGACCTGTACCGCTGGCGCGCGAGCGACGGTGCGGAGGTGCTGATGGTGCACCTTCCGGTGCCCGGCTACGAGAACGGCGCGAACCTGCCGCTGGACCGTGCCGCGCTCGCCGAGCGATGGTCGCAGCTGTCGTGGCAGCTCGCCATGCGCGCCCGCACGCCGCACTGGCTGGTGCTGAATGGTGCCGACCACCATGCGCCCCAGCGCGGTCTCCCTGAGATCGCGGACGCGCTCGCCGAGGTGGCGGACGGGGTGACGGTGCGGCTGTCATCGCTGGAAGCCTACGCCGACGCGGTGCGCGCGTGGGTGCGCGAAGCCGGCGCGGAGCTCCCGCTGGTGACGGGCGAACTGCGCGAGGGGCGGCGGCACGCCTGGTCGCTTCAGGGGACGCATGGCTCACGGCTCTATCTCAAGCGGGCCAACGCCGAGTGCCAGCGGCTGCTCGAGCGCTACGCCGAGCCGCTCGTCGCGCTCGCCGGCCGTGCCGGCGGGGACCGGCGCGCCGAACTCGGGGCCGCGTGGCGCACCCTGCTCGAGAACCACCCGCACGACAGCATCTGCGGCACCAGCGCCGATCCCGTGCACCGCGAGATGATGACGCGGTTCGCGCGATGCCGGGTGATGGGCGAGGAGATCGTGTCTGCCGCGCTGGACCAGGTCATCGAGCGCGATCCCGACACCGCGCGCGAAGCGGACCGCGCACGGTGGCGGCCGGCGGTGCTGGTGTTCAACCCGACGCCGCGCGCCCGCACCGGCGTCGTCGAGGCGGACGTGGCGCTGTTCCTGGCCGACGTGGGCGTCGGGCAGCAGGGCCCGCGCCGCCCGCGCCGTCCGGTGCAGGCCCCCGCCGGACTCGTGCTGCGCGATCCGCGCGGTCTCCCGCTGCCGGTGCAGGAGCTCGAACGGCGTACCGGCCACGACCTGGTCGAGAGCCCGCGGTACTACCCGGACTGCGACCTCGTGGAGGTTCGGCGCGTGGTGGTGCGGGTCGAGGGCCTTCCGCCCCTCGGCGTGATCGCGCTCGCGGTCGAAGCTGGTGGACGCGGGGGCGCACCGCGGATCGAGGGTGGTGTGGCGGTGACCGATTCCGGGATGGAGAACGAGCGGCTCCGGCTGCGCATCGAGTCGGACGGCACGGTGGCGGCCGCCGACAAGGCCACCGGCGCGCGCTGTCACGGCCTCGCGGCGCTCGAGGACGAGGGTGACGCCGGGGACGCCTACACGTACGGGGCGCCACGGCGCGCGCGCGTGGCGCGTGCACCGGACGACGTGGCCGTGCGCGTGGTGCGCCCTGGGCCGCTGCGCGGCGAGCTGGAGATCGTCCGACGGTACGCGGCTTCCGGGCTCGAGGTCGCCACGCGCGTGACGCTGGATGCCGGCTCGTCGCTCGTGGGGCTCGAGCTCACGGGCGTGAACCTTCGCGACGATCACCGGCTGCGGATCGCCTTTCCGCTCGGAGCGCGCACGTCGCGCGTCGTCGCAGACGGGCACTTCGGGCCGGTGGAGCGCGCCGTTCGGCCGGCGCGGCGGCGCGCGGGCGAGCGCGAGGCCCCGGCGCCCACCGCGCCGATGCAGCGCCATGTCTCCGTCGCCGCCGGCGCGCGCGCCCTCACCGTCTTCGCCGACGGGCTCCCGGAGTACGAGGTGCGGCGTGACGGCACGGTACTCGTGACGGTCCTGCGGGCGTTCGGTCAGCTCTCGCGCGGCGACATCCGCGAACGACCGGGCCACGCGGGGTGGCCCACGCCCACGCCGGACGCCCAGTGCCGCGGACCGTTCGCCGCGCGGCTCGGCGTGCTACTCCACGGTGCGGCGGCGCTCGACACGCGCGATGAGATCGAGCGGGCCGCGGAGCAGTTCCACGCGCCGCCGCTCGCCGTCATGCGCCGCGCGCTGCTCGAGCGGCCGACGCCGGTCGGTGGCCCGGAGCTTTACGGCGACGGGCTGGTCTTCAGCGCGATGAAGCCCGCCGAACAGGGCGACGGCATCGTGCTGCGCTGTTGCAACGGTCGGGCGGAGCCGGTCCGCGGCGCGTGGCGCGTGCCGTGGCCGGGGATGGGCCGCGTGACCGTGCAGGCGGTGCTCGGCCGCGACTATCC
>CAYHQJ010000035.1:7801-16903 GCA_964358595.1 uncultured Gemmatimonadales bacterium | reverse complement strand
GGGTGCGCAAGGCGGTGCTCAAGGCGCTTGCGGAGCAGACGCGCAGCGTGCGCATCCCGCTCAACCAGAACGCCCACCTCATCAAGATGTCGCGCACCGAGATGGTGCTCGCGCAGGAGATGGGCCGCGCGCCCACCGACAGCGAGATCGCGCGCGCCCTAGGCGATTCGGTCGAGAACGTGCGCACGGCGCGACGCATGACGGCCACGGAGGTCTCGCTCGACGCGCCCGTGGACCGGACCGACCGTGACGCCGCGACGCTCGGCGAGCGCTTCGCCGGCGTCGAGGGCAGCGAGATCGAGGAGCACACCGACTCCAACCTCATGCGGAACTTCATCGACGACGTATTCCGCAAGTACCTCACCCCGCGCGAACGCAAGATCCTCTACCTCTACTACGGGCTCGAGCAGGGCTCCGAGGCGATGACCCTCGAGAAGATCGGCGCGCTGATGGGCGTGACGCGCGAGCGCATCCGGCAGATCCGCGAGCGCGCGTTCGAGAAGCTGCGCGACTGCCCCGAGGGAGCGGCGCTGCTGCGCTTCTGGCACGCGGCGTAGTCCGACCCGGGTGACCGGCAACGCGAACGGGCGGCCGACGAGGCCGCCCGTGGCGTTCTGCCCGGTGCACCGCTACGGCCGCAGTTTCGTCCGGCGGGACGGCGCCGGGATCGGGGTGCGCACCGGCTGGCGCTGCTGGCCCGGAGCCGCCGCGGGCGCCGCCGCGGCCGGGGCCGACGGAGCGGCAGTGGCCGGCGGGAGCTGCCGGCCCGAATAGCAGGCGCGGCACATCTCCTCGTACACGACCGCCGACTCGTTGCCGCGGACCCGGAAGATCTTCGCACCGGCGACGTAGAAGTCGCCGCCGCCCGCGGGCCAGGCCGCCGCGCGGCGCCCGAAGGCCAGCGTCTGGGCCCGCCCGGCGGCGGCCACGATCCGCCCACTCGCCTGCTGCATCGCCTGGGAGAGCTCGCCCATGCGGCGGATCAGGTCCTGTGACGGCTGCCGGCCGGCGGCGATGTCGGCCTGCAGCTGCCGACCCAGCCGTTCCATCTCCGCCTCGGTGGAGCGCGACATGCCGCCGCTGCCGACGTCACCCGCCGCGGTCACGGCCCACTGCCCGTTCACCAGCCGAGCGAACCCGTTCTGGAAGACGGCGACCGGCGCGCCGTCGGCGGCGAGGATGAAGCGGTAGCCGTCGCGCTCGACCTCCGTGACCGACAGCGCCGGGAGAGGACGCCAGCCCCCGGTGCGGCCCGACACGATGGCGACCGGCCCGTTGTCGCCGACGCCGGCCAGCATGGTCGAGCCGCCGCCCAGTGCGATGCTGGTCCAGGACGCCCCGCCGACCGCGGGGTCCGTCATGGCGCGGCCGTTCCAGCCGGTCATGGTCCAGGAGCCGCCGCTGCGCCGCATCAGCACGCCGGCGTTGCGGCGCTGGTCGGGACGCGGATCGAAGTACGTGGCGCCGGCGATCCAGACGTCGGGACACGCCAGTGCGATGCCCGCGGCGCGGAAGGGGATGCTGAGCCGCTCGGCGCTCCAGGCGCTGCCGTTCCAGTGCATGAGCGTGGGCGCCTCGTCCTCGTCCTCCGACTGCCCCACCATCCACACGTCGTTGGCCGCGCAGCCGCCGATGGAGACCCAGTTATGCTCGCCCAGACGCGTGACCTGCCACGCCGAGCCGTTCCAGCGGAAGACCGCGCCGCTCTCGCCCACCGCCCAGACGTCGTTGGGGGCCGCACCCCAGACGGCGTTGAGGTCGGCCTGGTAGCCGGTCGGCCGCTGGCTCCAGGCGCGGCCGTCGAAATGCGCCACCAGGCCGGCGCCGCCGACGGCCCAGATGTCGTTAGGCCCCGGACCCCACATGGCGCGGTAGCTCTGGGCGTGGGCCGGTGCGGCGAGCACGGCCAGAGCGGCGGCGAGGAACGGCAGACGGACGCGCATGGTGTCTCCCGGAAGATGTGCCTGCCAAAGCCTATCGCCTGCGGACCTGCAACATCAAGGGCACGCGGCGCCACCCGGGCCATCGCACCACGCGTTTACCCACCCGGATGGCGATCTGCGAGCTGATGCCGCCGTCGAGCGCCGCGGCCTCGGCGCACCCCATCCCCGCGGCGATCAGCGCCTGCTCGGGGATGGTGAGCCCGATGGGCACCCGGCCCGCCGTCGCCCCGAACACCTCGAAGTTGCTGAGGAACAGGCGGATCCGCCCGGGGTTCAGGCACAGGGTGATGCGGCGGTCACGATGGGTGCGCGAGAGCTTCAGCCCGCTGGTCCACCCGAACACCACGTGCTGGTCGCGCACCAGGAACGGCAGGGTCTGGAATCCCCACGAACCCGGCGGCATTTCCCGCGCCGCGGTCGCGATGTCCGTGACGTGCACCCCGGCGCTGTCGAGCACCACGACGGCGTCGAGCCAGCCGGCCAGCGCGCTGCGGCGACGGCCATCGAGCATCACGAGCCCATGCGGGGTGCCGTTGCCCCGGAACAGCCCGGTGTTGGATACCAGCACCAGCGTGCTGTCGGCGGCGAGATGATCGGCGGCGCTGCGGCGGCCGTCGGGCGGCAGCAGGGCGAGATCGAACCGGAACCGGCGCGGGTCGAGTTCGACCACCGCCATGCTGTTGCGCAGTGCTCCTTCCGCGGTGCGCACCTCGAAGCTGCCGGTGCGCAGGCCGTCGGCGCTGTCCTCCCAGGCGATGGCGGCATCGAGCAGGCCGGGCCGCGCCACGGCCGCGCCGGCGGCGTAGTTCGGCCATCCGATCCAGGCCCCGGCGATGCGCACCTCGAGGGCCGGCGCGGGTGCCTGCGTCTGGAGCAACGCGGCGACGACGGCGGCGAACACGCCGACAACATAGCTAGATTATCAGGATGTTGACGGTCGCCACCTCGGTCCGCGACGCGCTCGCCGGGATCGTCGGGCAACGGTTCGTGCGCACCGCGCCCGCCGAGCTCGCCACCTTCGCCTCGGACGGGCTGACGACGCGCCGGCAGACGCCGGGCGTCGTCGTATTCCCCGGCTCCGCCGACGAAGTGCGCCGGGTTCTCGCGCTGCTCCACCGTCTGGGCGTGCCGTTCGTGGCGCGGGGCGCGGGCACGGGCCTGTCGGGCGGCGCGCTCGCGGACGCGTCGGCGGTGCTGGTCACGCTCACGCGCCTGGCGCGCATCCTCGCGATCGATCCCGCGAACCGCCGCGCCGTGGTCGAGCCCGGCGTGGTGAACGCCTCGCTGACGCGCGCGGCTGCGCCGTACGGCCTCCTCTACGCCCCCGACCCCTCGAGCCAGACCGCCTGCACGATCGGCGGCAACGTGGCCGAAAACGCCGGCGGTCCGCACTGCTTGAAGTACGGCGTGACGACCAACCACGTCCTCGCGCTCGAGGTGGTGCTCCCGCCGGGCGAGGCGGTGCGGCTCGGCAGCCCCGCGGGGGAGCCGTGGGGCGCCGATCTCGTCGGCCTGTTCATCGGCAGCGAGGGGATGTTCGGCATCGCGACCGAGATCACGGTGCGCCTGGTGCCGGTGCCGCCGAGCGTGTGCACGCTGCTGGCGGATTTCGCGGCGCTGCGCGCCGCCGGCGAGGCGGTCACGCGCATCATCGTGGCGGGAATCGTGCCCGCGGCGATGGAGATGATGGACCGCAGCACGGTCGAGCTGGTGGAGTCGTCGATCTACGCGGCGGGGTATCCGGTGGATGCGGCCGCGGTGCTGCTGGTCGAGCTCGACGGACGCCCGGCCGCGGTCGCGGAGGAGTCGGCGCGCGCCGAGGCGATCCGCCGCGCCGCCGGCGCGCGCGACGTGCGCGTCGCGACGACGGCGGCGGAGCGCGAGCGTCTGTGGCAGGGGCGCAAGAAGGCGTTCGGCGCGCTGGGGCGCGCGAGCGCGGACATCGTGGTTCAGGACGCAGTGGTCCCGCGGACCGCGCTGCCCGACGTGCTCGAGGCGATCGCCGCGATCGCCGCGCGGCACCGGGTGCGGGTCTCGAACGTCTTCCACGCGGGGGACGGCAACCTGCACCCCAACCTCAGCTTCGATGCGCGCGACCCGGACGAGCTGGCGCGGGTCGAGCATGCCAGCGGCGAGATCATGCTCGCCTGTGTGGCGGCCGGCGGGTCGATCACCGGCGAGCACGGCGTGGGACTCGACAAGCTGCAGTACATGCCGCTCGTCTTCGGGCCGGACGAGCTGGGACTGATGGCGGCGGTGCGGCGCGCGTTCGACCCCGAGGCCCGCGCGAACCCCGGCAAGGTGATCCCGATGGCGCAGTGTCGCGAGTGGCGGCCGTGGAGCGAGTCGTGACCAACCCGATCCCGACGCGGTGGATCTCCGAGATGGAGGGGCAGCTGGCCGACGCTGACCGGCGGCTGGTGAACGCCCAGCGCCATCTGGAAGCGGGTGCGGGCGGGCGCGCCCTCGAGGAGGTCTATCCGGGTGTGGTGGGCACCGCGATGGTGAGGGTCTGGCTCAAGGACGAGCCGTGGCACACGCGCCGCTCGCTCGAGGAATTGAGCCGGATGGTGCGCGACGAGCTGCCCAGTGGCTTCGCCACGCTGTTCGAGCTGAAGCTCGACCACCACAGCTTCACCGGGTGGCGCGCCGAAGACGCCCGGCCGCTGGTCGATGAAGCGCGCGCCTTCGTCGCCGCCGTCCGCGCCGAGGTTGAGCGATGCGCGCCGAAGCCGGGGCCGTAGCCGAAGCGGCGGTCGCCGCGCCCCTCGCCGCGGTGCGCGAGGCCGCCGCGGACGCCGCCGCGCTGCACCCGCGCGGCTCCGGACAGTGGTGGCCCGACGCGCCCCCTGGCGCGCGCATCCTCGATCTTTCCTCCCTCGATCACGTCCCGCGCGTCGACGCCGCCGACCTGGTGGCGACGGTCGGTGCCGGCTGCCGCCTCGACCGCCTCACCGACGCCCTCGGCGCGCACGGCTGCTGGCTGGCGCTCGACCCGCCCGGCCCGGGCTCCCGCACCCTCGGCGGCGCGCTCGCCGCGGGTGGCGGCGGCCCGCTCGCCGCGCTGTTCGGGCCGCCGCGCGACCAGGTGCTCGGCCTCAGCATGATCGCCGGCAACGGCACGCTCGTGCGCGTCGGAGGGCGGGTCGTGAAGAACGTCGCCGGGTTCGATCTCGCCAAGGCGGTGATCGGCGCCCACGGCGGCTTCGGCGCGATCGTCGAGGTGCACCTCCGGCTGCGCGCGCGCGCGCAGGCCGACCGGACGGCGGCGTGGACCGGGCCGCGCGAGGCGGTTGCGGCGGCGGGCGCCCGCCTCATGGCGGCGGGCGCGCTGCCCGCGGCGTTCGAGGTACTGCACCCGGCGCTCGCCGCGGCGCTCGGCCTCGGCCCGCAATGGGCCCTGCTGGTGCGCGCGCTCGGCACGCCCGCGGCGGTGGACGAGGAGCTCGCCGCGGCCCACGACGCGGCGCGTGGGCTCGTGAGCGCCGCGCCCGCGGCCGAAGCATGGACGGCGTGGCGCGAGGCGGTCGGCACGTGGCCGGCCGTGCTGCGCATCGGTGCCGACCCCACGGCGTGGACCGACGCCTGCGCCCTCGCCGCTGACCACCTGGGCACGGTCGCGGGCGCGAGCGTCACGGTCCCGCGCGGCACCGTGCGCGTGGGCGCGCCGGGCGTGACGCCTGCCGCGCTACGCGCGCTGCGCGAAGCCGCCGCGCGGCGCCGCTGGCCGGTCACGCTCGAGCGGGCCGACGCCGCGACGCGCGCCGCGTGCGGGCTCTGGGGCGCACTGGACCCTGGCGTGGAGCGGCTCACGCGCGCACTGCGGCAGACCTTCGACCCGAACGGCGTCTTCGCCGTCCCGCTGCTGGTCGCGTGACCGCGCACGGCTACGCCGGTCTCGACCCCTGCGTGCACTGCGGCTTCTGCCTTCCCGCGTGTCCCACCTACGAGGTCACCCTCGACGAGGCCGACTCGCCGCGCGGCCGCATCGTGCTGCTGCGCGCCCTGGCGCGCGGCGAGATGGCGGCGGACGATCCGGATCTCGCGCTCCATCTCGACCGCTGTCTCGGCTGCCGCGGCTGCGAGTCGGTGTGCCCCTCCGGCGTGCTGTTCGGCCCCGCGCTCGAAACGGCGCGCGCCGCGATCGCGCAGGCGCGACCGCTTCCCGGCGCGGTGCGCGCGGGGCTCTGGCTGCTGGCGCGCCCGGGGCGCCAGCGGCTCGTCTGGGCGCTGTCGCGGCTGCTGCGGTCGACGCGGCTGCCCGAGCTGCTCGCGCGTGGCGCGGGAACCGGAGCGCCGCAGGTGGCTGGGATGCTCGCGATGCTCGCCGCGTCGCGGGGACTGCGCGCGGACCGCAGGCACCCGCCGCGTGGCACCCCGCGCGCGCATCCGGGCGCCGAGACCGCGCCGGGCGGTGACACCGCGCGCGAGCGCGCTGCGCTGTTCCGCGGCTGCGTGATGGACGGCCTCTTTGGCCACGTGCACGACGCGACGGTGCGCACGCTCGCCGTCAACGGGGTCGCCACGACCGAGGCGCCGGGCCAGGTGTGCTGCGGCGCGCTCGCCGCCCACGCCGGAGACGACGGCCTCGCCCGCGCGCTGGCGCGGGAGAACATCCGCGCCTTCGACGCCGCGGCTCCCGGCGCGCCGATCGTCGTGAACAGCGCGGGGTGCGGGGCGATGC
This sequence comes from uncultured Gemmatimonadales bacterium, assembly GCA_964358595.1. Lineage (GTDB taxonomy): Bacteria > Gemmatimonadota > Gemmatimonadetes > Gemmatimonadales > JACORV01 > CAYHQJ01. Next base: position 10,276 of record CAYHQJ010000035.1, on the reverse strand, counting down.
TGAAGGCATACGGCGCGCTCCTGGCGGACGACCCGCTGGCCGAGCGGGCTTGCGCTTTCGCGGCGCGCGTGCGCGACGCGACCGAATTGCTGGCCGAGCGCGGGCCGGTGCCCGGGCGGCCGCTGCCGCTCAGGGTGGCGTACGACGCGCCGTGCCACCTGCTGCACGCGCAGCGCATCGCCGACGCGCCGCTCCAGCTGCTCGCCGCCATTCCGGGCTTGGTGCAGGTGCCGCTGGAGGGCAGCGAGCGCTGCTGCGGCGGCGCGGGCCTCTACGCGCTCGTGGAGCCCGCGATGTCGCAGGAGGTGCTGGCGCGCAAGCTCGACGCGATCCGCGCCGCCGCGCCCGACGTCGTGGCGACCGGCAATCCGGGCTGCCTGCTGCACATCGGCGCCGGCGCCATCCTCCGGGATCTTCCCAGCGCCGTGGTGCACCCGATCGAACTGCTCGACGTATCATACAGCGCGTGACCGGCTTCGCTTCGCTCATCACCCGCGCCGACGACGGCGTGGACCTCGCGCTGCACCGTGCGCCGCGGGGCGGCGCACCCGCGCGCGCGACGCCGTTGCTGCTCGTGCACGGCACCTTCTCCAACCGCAACTTCTTCCTCGGCACGAGCGAGCGAGGCCTGGCGCGCGAGCTGGCGCGCCGCGGCTTCGACGCCTGGGTGGCGGAGCTGCGCGGCCACGGCCGCTCGGGCGAAGCGGGGCGCCGCAGCGCGTGGCAGTTCGAGGACTGGATCCGCCGCGATGCTCCGGCACTCGTGCGCGGGGTGCTCGAGGCCACCGGCGCCGAGCGCCTCGTCTGGCTCGGCCACAGCGCGGGCGGGATCATCGGCATCGCCTTCGCGGGGCTCGGCCACGAGGTGTCGGGGAAGGTGGCGGGGCTCGTGATGGCGGGCTCGCCGGCGCCGACCGGGCTGGGCGCGCTCCAGGTGCCGCTGGCCGCAGCGGGCCTGATCGTCACCCACGTGCTCGGCCGGTTCCCGGCGCGGCTGCTTGGCTTTGGGCCCGAGGACGAGCACGCCGGCATCATGGAGCAGTGGATGCGCTGGAACCTGAGCGGCCGTTGGCGCGGCGACGACGGCACCGACTACTTCGCCAACTGCGCGCGCGTCACGGTGCCCGTGCTCGCCCTGGCGGGCGGCGGCGACTGGATGATCGCGCCACCCAAGCTGTGCAAGGACCTGCTCGACGCCACGGGCGGCGCGGACCGGACGTTCGTGACCTGCGGACGCGCGCAAGGCTTCGCCGAGGATTTCAACCACGACCGCGTGCTAGTCTCCGGTCCGGCGCGCGAGCAGGTCTGGCCGCTCATCGCCGGCTGGCTGGAGCAGCGCTTCGCCTGATGGACGCCCTGATCCTCGACTTCAACGGCGTGATCGTGGACGACGAGCCGCTGCACTTCGCGTCGTTCCACGACGTGCTCGCGTCCGAAGGCATCCCGCTCGACGCGGCCGCCTACTACGCGGACTACCTCGGCTTCGAGGACCGTGCGGCGTTCCGCGAGGCGTTCCGGCGCGCGGACCGGCCGTTCGAGGCCCGGACGCTCGCGCGGCTCGTCGCGGACAAGGCCGCGCGCTATGCCGTGCTCGCCGCGCGCACCCTGCCGCTCGTGCCGGGCGCCGCGCCGTTCGTGCGCGCCGCCGCCGGGCGTTTCGCCGTGGCTGTGGCGAGCGGCGCGCTGCGCCGCGAGATCGACGCGGGCCTCGCGCTCGCCGGGATCGGGGACGCCGTCACCACGATCGTGAGTGCCGAGGAGGTCCACACGACCAAGCCGGACCCGGCGAGCTTCCGGCTCGCTCTCGCCCGGCTCGCGCAGGCGCACCCGGGCGCCGGTCCCTGGCGCGCCGTCGTCGTCGAGGACTCGCTCCCCGGTCTCGGCGCCGCCCGCGCCCTGGGCGCCGGCTGCGCAATGCTCACGACGTCGCACCCGGCCGAGACCCTGGCGCGGGCGGACGTCGTCTGGGCATCGTTCGACGGTCACCAGCCCGACGAACTCGTGCCGCTGCTCCGTCCGGTCGAGGTGCGCTGATGTACGATCCCGCCGTTCCGTTCGTGCGCCAGGGCGACGTCGCGCCCGGGGAGCGTGCGGCGCTCGCCGGACGCGCGGTCGTCGTGCGGCGGGAGGACGTGGCGCTGCTGCGGCTCACGGGACCGGGGCGCGTGGCGTGCCTCCAGGGGCTCGTGAGCAGCGACGTGGTGCAGGGCGACCCGCACCAGTTCGGTGCGCTGCTGACCAACAAGGGCATGATCATCACACCGCTATGGATCACGCAGCGCCCGGACGACATCGTGCTCGAGCTGCCGGCCGCCGTGACCGCCGCGGTCGCCGCCGTGCTCGCGCGCACGCTGCCGCCGCGGCTCTGCCGCTTTACGGACGTCACCCAAGCCACGGCGAGCTTCGCCCTGTACGGCCCCGCGGCGGCGGCCGCCCCCGCGGGGGCGCCCGGCCCGCGCGCGCGCCCCGGGGCCC
>CAYHQJ010000035.1:0-7791 GCA_964358595.1 uncultured Gemmatimonadales bacterium | reverse complement strand
CGTCCCCCGCGTGCTCCGCTTCCCCCCGGTGAACCGCCACCCACCCCCCGGCGTGCTGCGCCCGGTCGGCCCCCGGGGGGGGGGCCGCCGCGGCGGGGGCGCCCGGCACGAGCGCGCGCACCGTCGCGCGTGGCGCGGCCGGCCTCGACTGCCTCGTCGCCGCGGCCGAAACCGACGCCTTCCTCGCGCACGTCGGCAGCGCGGCCGCCCGGGGCACGGCCGCGCTGCTCGAGGAGTGCCGCATCCTCGCGGGCATTCCGCGGTTCGGCGCGGAGATCGACGAGCGCACCCTGCCGCAGGAGGTCCGGCTCGAGGACCTTGGCGCGGTGTCGTACACCAAGGGGTGCTACCTCGGCCAGGAGACGGTGGCACGGCTGCACTTCCGCGGCCACGCCAACCGCGGCCTCGCGCTCGCCGTTCTCGACGCGGCACCGGGGACGCTCCCGCAGGAGCTGACGGCGGACGGCAAGGCCGTGGGACGGCTGACGAGCGTGGCGTGGGCTGACGAGCTGGACGCGTACGTCGGGCTCACGGTCGTCCGGCGCGAGGTCGAGGACGGCGCCGAGGTCGCGCTCGAGGGCGGTGTGGCGGCGGTGGTGCGGCGCGACCGCTGGCTGCGCGCCGCGTGAGCGTCCTCGTCACCGGCGGCACCGGCCTCGTCGGACGGCAGGTCATCGCGGCGCTGCGCGCGCGCGGCGAGCGCGTGCGCGCCCTGGCCCGGACGGACCGCGCCGCCGCCGAGCTGCGGGCGCTCGGCGCCGACCCCGTGCCCGGCGATCTCACCGATCCCGCGTCCCTCGTCGCCGCCATCCCCGGCACGCGCGCCGTGGTACACGCCGGCGCCGTCGTCCTGTCGCGCCGCGGCTGGGCGCACTACCACACGACCAACGTCGTCGCCACCGAGGCGGTGGCGCGCGGCTGCGCCGAGCACGGCGTGCGCCTGGTGTACCTCTCGTCCGTGGCGGTGTACGGGCGGCGGACCACCTACGACGGCGGCGCGGGCACGGTCACCGAGGAGTTCGGGCTCGACCGGCCGCTCTATCCCGGCGACCACTACGCGCGCTCGAAGCGCGAGGCGGAGCTCGCAGTGTGGCGCGTGGCGGCCGACACCGGGCTCTCCGCCGTCGCATTGCGGCCATGCGTGATCTACGGCGAGGCGGACCGCCACTTCGCGGTGCGCGTCGCGCAGCTGCTGCGGCGCGGTGTCGCGCCGCTGATCGGCGACGGGGCGAACCCGCTGAGCGTGGTGTACGCCGGCAACGTCGCGGCGGCCGCGCTCCGAGCGCTCGAGCGCACCGACGTCGTCGGCGCGTTCAACGTCGCCAACGACGGTACGCTCACGCAGCGCGAATTCGTGGAACGGTTCGCGGCGGGCCTTGGCCTGGCGGTGCGGGTAGTGCGCATCCCGCGTGCGCTCGCCTGGTCCGCGGCCGCGGCCGCAGACGGCGTGCTCCGCCTGGCGCGGCCGGCGGCGCCAATGACGACCCTCAAGGCCGCCGTGCAGTTCCTCGCCAGCGCCAACCCCTTCGTCTCCGCGCGCGCGGCCCGGGAGCTGGGCTGGCGGCCCGCGGTCGCGCCAGCCGAGGCGGTGGAGCGCACCGGCCGCTGGTACCGCGACGCGGCCGACGAAAACACGAAGACCCGCGGCCAAGCCCCGGGTCCTCGCTGAAGCGTTGCGACAAGAAGTCGTCAGTTCGGCTTCTTCGTCTCCCCGCCCATCTTCGCCGTGTCGCCCATCATCTTCATCGTATCCGCCGGAGCCGGCGCGGCGGGAGCGGCGGCCGTGGTGTCCGCGGCCGGCTGAGCCTCTTCACCCTTCTTGCACGCCACGATCGAAATGACCGCGAGGGCCAGAGCCAAGCGCTTCATCGAATCTCCTTTAAGCTTGAAAGTATGCCAGCGGTAGCAACCCCGAGGTCCGCGCGCCGCTGCCGCCGGCCTCAACCGGCGGCAAAAGTACCCAAAAGCCAAATCCTGTCAAGGGTTTACCGCCGCTCGGCCCAGCGCGGTCATCCACGACACATTCACTCGCCGTCCATGGTCCATCTCACTGTGGGTCAACGGGTTACGGAGCGCGCCTCCACCCGGTGGCGGTCCCGGCCCCGCCGGTCGCCCGACGGCCGTCCCGCCGGTGCCTCCCCGCCTTACCGCCCCGCCGCCCTCGCGGCCATATTGTCTGCATGAGCAAGCCGGCCACGCTACGCGACCTGCGGCAGACGATCTGGAGCAGCCCCGAGCGGCAGAGCCGCACGGTACGCCAGGAGATGCGGGAGAACCTGCTGTGCCGGCTCGAGTCGGACCAGCCGATCTTCCCCGGCATCGTGGGCTACGACGACACCGTGGTCCCCCAGCTCGTCAACGCGGTCCTCTCCCGCCATCACTTCATCCTGCTGGGCCTGCGCGGCCAGGCCAAGACGCGGATCATGCGCGCGCTCATCGAGCTGCTCGACGAGGAGATCCCGATCCTCGCCGGGAGCGAGGTCAACGACAGCCCCTTCGCGCCGATCTCGAAACACGGCCGGCTGCTGCTCGAGGAGCACGGCGACGATGCGCCGATCGCGTGGGTGCCGCACAGCCAGCGCTACATCGAGAAGCTCGCCACGCCGGACGTGACGATCGCGGACATCATCGGCGACGTGGACCCGATCAAGGCGGCGCGCGGCGGGCACCTGCTGTCGGACGAGCTGACGATCCACTACGGCCTGCTCCCGCGCGCCAACCGCGGCATCTTCGCCATCAACGAGCTGCCGGACCTCGCGGCGAAGATCCAGGTGGGGCTGTTCAACATCATGCAGGAGGGCGACGTCCAGATCAAAGGCTACCCGATCCGCCTCCAGCTGGACGTCGCGCTCGTGTTCACCGCGAATCCGGAGGACTACACCGCGCGCGGCAAGATCATCACGCCGCTCAAGGACCGCATCGGCTCGGAGATCCAGACGCACTACCCGCGGGCGGTGGACCTGGGGATGGCGATCACCGCGCAGGAGGCGTGGACCGAGCGCGGCGGCCGGGCGTTCCACCTCCCCGACTTCGTCGCCGAGGTGGTGGAGCGGGTCGCGTTCGAGGCGCGGGGTGACAAGCGGATCGACAAGCGCTCCGGCGTAAGCCAGCGGCTGCCGATCTCGGTGCTCGAGAACGTGGTCTCGAACGCCGAGCGGCGCTCGGTGCTCAACGGCGAGAAGACGATCGTGCCGCGCATCTCGGATGTGTACGCGGCGATCCCCGCGATGACCGGCAAGCTCGAGCTGGAGTACGAGGGCGAGCTGCAGGGCGCCGAGACGATCGCGCGCGACCTGATCCGCCGCGCGGCCGGCGCGGCCTTCGACGAGCGGCTCGGCGGCGCCAACACCGACGACATCGTCCACTGGTTCGACGAGGGCGGGGCGCTCAAGGTGGCCCACGACGAGCGGGCCGACGCGCTGCTGCGCGGCCTCGGCGTGGTGCCGGGGCTGCTCGACCTCGTGCAGCACGCGGGGCTCGCCCCGCGCAAGGACCCCGGGACGCTGGTGGCCGCCTGCGAGCTGGTGCTCGAGGGGCTGTCCGCCCAGAAGCGGATCGCGCGCAACGAGGAGGCCGGCTACTCGCGCGCGCGGCCGGAGCGGCCGGGCCCGACCTACCCGAAGTCCGGCCCCGGCGGCCCGTTCGCCTGACCCGTCCACTTCCTTCCGAAGGCCCGCCGTGGCGGTTGTCACGATCACTCGGCAGTACGGAGCCGGCGGCTCGCAGGTCGCGCGGCTGGTCGCCGGCACCCTCGGCTGGACGGTGATCGACAACGAGTTCGTGGGCCAGGTGGCGCAGCGCGCGGGGCTGCCGGTCGAGGAGGTGGCGGCGCGCGAGGAGCGTGCGCCGTCGCTGATGCAGCGCCTGGTGCGCGCCCTCGCGACCGCCTCGCCCGAGGTGTTCGTGCCCGGCGCGCGCGCCGAAGGGGAATCGGAGGAGGAGTCGATCGTCCGCGTCGCCGAACGGATCATCGCCGAAGCCGCGGCGCACGGCCGGGTGGTGCTGGTCGGGCGTGGGGCGCAGGCCTACCTCGCGAGCGCCCGCCAGGAGGACGCGCTCCACGCGTACGTCGTCGCGCCGCGCGAAGTGCGGGCGCGCGAGGTGATGCAGCGCCTCGCCCTCGACGAGAAGCAGGCGGCGGCGACGTGCGATGCGACCGACGCCGACCGCGACCGCTACGTCCAGCGCCACTACGGGCGGCAGCGGCAGGATCCCGCCAACTACCACCTCGTGCTGAACACCGGCTGGCTCGGCTACGACGGCGCGGCGGACCTGATCGTCGCGGCCGCGCGGCGGCGCGGCTGGCGCTGACGCTCTAGCGCAGCCTCGCCACCTGGGGCGCGCGCAGCGCCCACATCCAGACCGACACCACGGTGGCGAGCGCCCCGCCCGCGGCGAGCGCCGCCGGCGCGCCCACCCCGCCCGCCAGCCACCCCGTCAGCAGCGAGCCAAGTGGCGCGAACCCGACGAACACCAGCGCCCAGAGCGCCATCACTCGGCCGCGCAACCCGTCAGGCACGAGCGTCTGGAGCAGGGTGTTCGTGGCGGCGTTGTTGAGCACCATCGCGAATCCGGTGAGCACGAGGGTCGCGATCGCCAGCGGGAACCACCGCGCGTACGCGAAGCCCGCCACCGCGAGGCCGAAGACGGGACTCGCCCACGCCACCAGCATTCCGCGCCGCACGTACGGGCTGAACGCCGCCAGTCCGAGCGCCGCGGCGAGCGCGCCGACGCCGATGGACGCGCTCATCACGCCGAGCCCCCGGGCGCCCACGTGCAGCACGTCACGCGCGAACACGGGTAGGAGCACGATGTACGGGAAGCCGAACAGGCTGAGCACTGCGGTGTTGAGCACCAGCGCGAGGACGCGGGGGTCGCGGCGCACGAAACGCAGCCCCTCACGCACCCGATCGAGGCCGCCGCCGGCGGCGGTCGGGCGCTGCCACGGCGGCAGTCGCATCGCGTGCAGGGCGACCAGCACCGCGACGTAGCTCACCGCGTTGATCCCGAAGCACGCGGCGATCCCCACCTCCGCCACGAGGAGGCCCGCCACCGCGAGGCCGACGATGCGCGTCGCGTTGAAGGCCGAGGAGTTGAGCGCGATCGCGTTGGTGAGGTCCTCCTTCCCCACCAGCTCGACGATGAACGACTGGCGCGCCGGGATCTCGAACGCGTTCACGGTGCCGACGACCGCCGCGAGCACGGCAACCTGCCACGCGGCGACGCGGCCCGTCGCGACGAGCACCGCGAGCAGCGCCGCCGCCGCGAGCAGCAGCGCCTGGCATACCGTCACCACCCGCCGCTTGTTCGCCCGGTCCGCGTAGACGCCCGCCGGAAGCGAGAAGACCAGGATCGGCAGGGAGCCAAGGGCGGCCACGAGGCCCACCCAGAGGGCCGAGTCCGTCAACTGCAGCACCAGCCAGCCCTGCGCGAGCTGCTGCATCCACGTGCCGATCAGGCTGATCGTCTGCCCGGTGTAGAAGAGACGGAAGTTCCGGTGCCGGAGCGCGGCGAAGGGTGAGAGACGCGGGACGGGCATTGCCGGAATGTGGGGCCGCGGCCAGCTTAGGGGGTAGACCCGTGCGCCAGACGACCTTCTCCAAGTACATCGCGCAGCTCGCCGACGCGGTGAACCTCCAGGAGCTGCTCGACCAGCTCGCGGACTTCCTGCTCCAGTCGGGGTTCGCGGGCGGTCCCTACTCGCATCCCTACTGGGGCGACTTCGGCGGCGAGGCCGAGGGCAAGCGTTCGCTCGACGGCCTCAAGGAAGCGATCCTCCAGGCGCTGATGGAGTCGGGTCTCCTCACGCCCGAAATGCTCAAGATCCTGCGCGGCGAGGGCACCGGCGACGCTGCGCGCGACGCCGAGCTCAAGCAGCAGATCGCCGAGCTCCTCGACCAGATCGTGCAGCGGCTCGTCGAGCAGGGCTACCTCAGCCTCGGGCAGGCGCCCCGCATGCCCGGCGCGCACGAGGACGCGCTCGGCCAGGAAGGCCGGGTGCGCTCGGCCGCCCGCGACGTGCACTTCAACCTCACCGACAAGGGCATCGACTTCCTCGGCTACCGCGCGCTGCGCAGCCTGCTGGGGAGCATCGGCCGCTCGAGCTATGGCAGCCACGAGACGCCCTACCTCGCCACCGGCGTCGAGGCCGAGGCCGCGAGCAAGCCGTACGAGTTCGGCGACACGCTGAACCTCGATGTCATCGCCACCCTGCTGTCCGCGATCCAGCGCCAGGGGCTCCGCCTGCCGCTCGAGCTGGACTACCCGGACCTCATGGTGCACCAGGCCGAGTACCGCTCGAGCGCGGCGACGGTGCTGATGCTCGACTGCTCGCACTCGATGATCCTCTACGGCGAGGACCGCTTCACCCCGGCCAAGAAGGTCGCGCTCGCGCTGACGCACCTGATCCGGACGCAGTTCCCAGGCGACTCGCTGCAGGTCGTGCTGTTCCACGATTCCGCCGAGCAGATCCCGCTCTCGCAGCTCGCCCACGCGCAGGTGGGTCCGTACCACACCAACACGGCCGAAGGGCTGAAGCTGGCGCGGCGGCTGCTGCTCGCGCAGCGCAAGGACATGCGCCAGATCATCATGATCACCGACGGCAAGCCGTCGGCGCTCACGCTGCCGAGCGGGCGCGTCTACGTGAACTCGGTGGGGCTCGACCCCAAGATCCTCCAGGCCACCTACCGCGAGGTGGCCCTGTGCAAGCGCAGCGGGATCATGATCAACACCTTCATGCTCGCGCGCGACCGCTCCCTGGTGGAGTTCGTCAAGAAGGTCTCGGAGATCTGCAAGGGGAAGGCCTACTTCACGACGACGATGACCCTCGGGCAGTTCATCCTCATGGACTTCATGAAGCGGAAGACGCGCCGGGTGAGCTGATGCCGGGCGCCCGGCCGCATTGACCCCACCGCGGCCGGCCCTACGTTTCACGGACGGTGGTCGGCAACTTCTTGCAGCTCCTGCGGTACGTCGTGTTCGCGGCCGTCGCCTTCGCGGCGCTGGCGGCGTTCGCGGCAATGGCCGTCCAGAAGCGCGCGTTCAACCCGTTCAGCCGCACCGCCCGCACGATCCGCGACCTCACCGACCCGCTCCTCAAGCCGTTCGAGCGCCGCGTCCTGCGCGGCGGCGGCAACCCGCAGAACGCGCCGTGGTGGCTGCTCGGCACCGCGATCGTGCTCGGGATCCTGCTGCTCACCGTGGTGGACTGGGTGGTCGTGCAGGTGGTGATCGCGTCCGCGGCGGCGGGCGGGGGCACGCGCTCGCTGGGCGTCCTGCTCGTCGAGTGGGCGTTCAACATCGTGATGCTCGCGCTGCTCGTGCGTGTCATCGGCTCGTGGATCGGCATCGGGCGCTACAACCGCTGGATGCGGCCGTTCGTCATCCTGACCGAGTGGATGCTCGCCCCGCTGCGCCGCGTCCTGCCGTCGTTCGGGCAGCTCGACGTCTCACCGATCGTGGCGTGGCTGCTCCTCTCCGTCGTCCGCACGCTGGTGCTGAACGCGCTGTGAGCGCGCGCCTCGTCGTGCACGTGCAGCCGCGCGCGCGGGCCACCGCGGTCGCGGGCCGGCACGGCGACGCGATCCGGATCCGGCTCGCCGCGCCGCCCGTGGCTGGCGCCGCCAACGCGGAGCTGGTGCGCTTCCTCGCCGAACGGCTCGGCGTGTCGCGCTCGGCGGTGCAGCTCGCCGGAGGCGCCGCCGGGCGCCGCAAGTCCGTCGTGATCGAGGGGCTCACGGCCGACCACGCCGCCCGCCTCCTCCTCGGGAGCGCTCCGTGAATCTCCTCAAG
>CAYHQJ010000034.1:7555-17044 GCA_964358595.1 uncultured Gemmatimonadales bacterium | reverse complement strand
GCCTTGCGCAGCGGCACGAGGATCGTGATCACCATGCCGCAGCCCGAGAAGATCGCCCCCGCGACGAAGTACGGGGCGAAGATCGTCGCGTGCCAGCCGGGCACGATTGCCATCGCGAAGTCCCACGACACGACGCTGTGCACCGACAGCACCAGCGGCGTCGAGAGGGCCGCGAGGAACAGGTACATCCGCATGAAGTGCTGCCACTCGCGGTCGGAGTTCGTCCAGCCGAACGAGAGCAGCCCGTAGACCCTCCGGCGCCACCCCACCGCCTGGTCGCGGACCGCGGCGATGTCGGGGATCAGCCCCATGAACAGGAACGTCGCCGAGACGGTGAAGTAGGTGGAGATCGCGAAGACATCCCACACCAGCGGCGACTGGAAGTTCGACCAGATGCCCCGGACGTTCGGGTACGGGAACACCCAGTAGGCGAACCACGCCCGGCCGAGGTGCAGGATCGGGAACAGGCCCGCGGTCATGACCGCGAACACCGTCATCGCCTCCGCGGCGCGGTAGACGGCGCTGCGCCAGCCGGAGCGGAACAGGAACAGGATCGCACTGATCAGCGTGCCCGAGTGTGCGATGCCGACCCAGAACACGAACGTCGTGATGTACGTGCCCCAGAAGATCGGCGGGGTGTAGCCCGTGACCCCGAGGCCGAGCGCGAGCTGCCGCGCCCAGCAGAAGGCGCCGAAGGCGAGCCCGGCGAGCACCACGGTCATGCCGAGGAACCACTTCTTCCCCGGTGGCTCGAGCGTCCGGATGATGTCCCGGTTGACGTCCGCGTAGCTCGGGAGCGCTTCCGGGTCGGCGCCGTGCGGGACCGGAGGGGCCATCGTCGCCATCGCTCAGGCCTCCCCGGCGTGAACGACGCGCGCCAGGTAGGTGATCGCGGGCTTGGTGTTGAGCTGGGGGAACACCGTGTAGCCGCGCTCGTCGCGCTTCATCCGGCTGACCCGGCTCTCCCGGACGTTCGCGTCGCCGAAGGTGATCGCCTCCGCCGGGCAGGTCTGCGCGCACGCCGGCGTGATGTCCCCGTCCTGGAGCGTGCGGCCGCGCACCCGCGCGTCGTTCTGCGCGAACCGGATCCGCTGCACGCAAAACGTACACTTCTCCATGACGCCCTTGGTCCGGACGGTGACGTCCGGGTTGAGCTGCCAGTTGAGCGTGCCCGGGAACGCGTAGTGCCCGCTGCCGGGGTCCCCGTAATCCCACCAGTTGAAGTAGCGGACCTTGTAGGGACAGTTGTTGGCGCAGTACCGCGTGCCGACGCAGCGGTTGTAGACCTGGCCGTTGAGACCGTCTGGGGTGTGGTACGCGGCGTACACCGGGCACACCGGCTCGCACGGCGCGTTCGCGCATTGCTGGCACAGCATCGGGATCTGCGCGACCTGCCAGTCGGTGCCGCCGGTGTCGCCCTCGAAGTAGCGCTCGAGGCGGATCCACGACATCTCGCGGCTGCGCACGACCTGCGACTCGCCGACCGTCGCGAGGTTGTTCTCCGCGTAGCAGGCCGCCACGCACGCCGAGCAGCCGGTGCACCGGGAGAGATCGATCGTCATCTCCCACTTCGGGTGCTCCCTGGCGTATTCGCCGATGTCGCGCCGCCGGGCCTGCGAGGACTCGGCCGCGCCGATCGCCGAACGCTCGCTTTCCGTGAACGGCTCGTGCTCCTCGTGCGCGGCGTGACCCGCGGCCAGCGCGCCGAAGCTCGCCAGCCGCGCGATGCCGCGGCCCATCTGGCGCGCGCTGCCCTCGGTGGTCGCCAGGGGCCGGCGCTCGCCGGTCTTCGCCAGCGTGACCTTCACCTGGCAGTAGGCCAGCGCGCCCGACGGGTCGGTCCGGTCGGCCGCGAGGAGCGCGACCGGGCTCGCGCCGCGCTGCTGCGCGAACCTCCCGTAGGCGGTGTGGCCCTGGCCGATCGGCATCGCGACCGTGTCGGGCCGCACGCCGGGATAGACGTACACGACCGCCTCGGCCTGGCGGCCGCCGCCCGCCGCGACGTTCACGACGTCACCGTTCTGCACCCCGAGCCGCGCGGCGGTCTCGGGATGCACCTCGACCCACGTCTGCCAGGCGATCTTGGTCGCGACGTCGGGCAGCTCCTGAAGCCAGCTCTTGTTTGCACCGCGGCCGTCGTACAGCGTCGTGGACGGCACGGTGAGCAGCACCAGGCCGTCCGCCGCACCGCCCAAGGCGGGCGCGGCCCAGGTCAGCCGCACGAAGTCGGTGCCGAGCCGCACCGACCGCGGCGCCACGCTCGCACGCGCGACGCCGTGCTGGAGCGCTCGGTTGACCTCGGCCGCCGCCACGCCCTGCCGGGCGAGGTCGCGCGCCGTCGTGAGGCCGGCAGGCGCCACGCTCCTGCCCGCCAGCTGCGCGAGCGCGAGCAGCACGTCGGCCGTCTGCTTCGTGTCGTGGACGGGGTTCAGCACGGGCTGGAGGTAACCCGTCAGCCCCGCGACCGGCGTGTAGGCGCCCCACTGCTCGAGCGGGTGGTGGTCCGGAAGGATCAGGTCGCAGAGCGCCGCCGTCTCGTCCAGGTAGCTGGAGAACGAGACCTTGAGCTTCACCTGCCGGAACGCCGCCGCGAAGTTGGCGCCCGCCGGCAGCGTGAAGGCCGGGTTGGTGGCGTGCACGAGCGCGACATCCACGCTCCCGTCGTTCATCGCGGCGATCAGCCGGGTCATGTCCTGGTAGCTCGCGACCCCGTCCCACACCGACGCGGCCGGGAAGGTCACCGTGCGGCCGATGTTCCCCGCGACGTAGTTGAGCAGGTGCACCGCGACCGCCGTCTGCGTGGCCGCCGCGTGCTGGCCCGCCACGCCGCCGGCCACCGCGAGGCTCGGCGCGTGCTCGGTGAACTCGCGCGCGAGCCGCTCGATCACTTCGGCCGCGACGCTGGTCTGCTGCGCCACGGTCGCCGCGTCGAACCGCGCCAGAAAGCCCCGCAGCTGGTCCGCCTCGCGGCCCACCACGCGGCCGCGGCCCTGGCGGAGCGCCGCGTTCGCGATGCCCAGGGCGAGCAGCCCTTCGGTGCCGGGCTTCGGTGCGACCCACTCGTCGGCGTTGAAGCCGGTCAGGCCGCGCCGCGGCTCGACCGCGACGAACTTCGCCATCCGCCCCTCGTGATACCCGTGGGCGGCGGCGAACCCGCCGGCGTACTCCACCGGCGAGAGCCAGGTCTCGAGGAAGTCCGCGCCGAAGGACAGGATGTAGCGCGCCGCGCCGAAGTCGTGCGACGGAACCGACGCGACGCCGAAGACGAGCCGGCTGGCCTCGCGCAGCGGCTCGAAGGCGAACGCCTCGTAGCGTACGCGCCGGACGGAGCGGAACGCGGCGAGCCAGGCGTCGTAGAACCGGTCGAGTGGCCCCGCCTCGGCCGCGCCGATGAACGCCACGCGGTCCGCGCCCGACGTGGCGGCGGCCCCGAGGGCCGCGGCGACTTCCTGCTCCGCCTGCTCCCACGTGATTGGACTCCAGGTCGCGCCGTTCCGCTTCAGCGGCTGAGTGACCCGGGCGGGATCGTAGAGCCCCTGAAGCGCCGCCTGCCCGCGCGCGCAGAGCCGGCCGCGGTTCACCGGGTGCTCGGGGTTGCCCTCAACCTTGATCGCGCGCCCCTCGCGCGTCTTCACGAGGATACCGCACCCCGCCGGACACTCGCGGCAGGTGCTCGCGTACACGGTGGGGATGCCGGGGATCAGCTCATCCGACGGCACCAGGTACGGCAGCAGGTGATCGGGTTCGCCGGACGAGCAGCCGGCCGCAAGGCCGGCGCCGGTCACGCCCGCGACCTGGAGGAACCGCCGCCGCCTCATGGCAGGGCGTTGTAGGGTTGAAGGTCGAACGTCGCAGGCGTCATGGGGGCCTAGAAGTGGCAGGTGGTGCAGTCACGCGTCACGCCGCGGCGCATGTGGCAGTTCGTGCACCACCCCATGTTGTTCACGTTGTTGGCCAGGAACACGCGCGGCATCTGCTGGATGTTGCCGTGGCAGGTCTGGCACGGGATGCCCTGGGCGACGTGACGCATGTGCGGGAAGTGCGCGTGCTCGGCGATCTTGTAGACGCGGACCCAGGGGATCGGCTGGTTCTTGGCCGAAAAGTCGCGCAGCTTCGCGATCTCCGCATCGGGGTTGCCCGCCGAATCGGCCGCCGCGATCACGAGATGGCAGCCCATGCACGTGCTCACGGTCGGGACGTTAGCCGTCCAGGAGTTGACCGCGTTGTTGTGACAGTAGAGACAGGGGATCTTGTACTGGCCGGCGTGGACGTCGTGACGGTAAAAGACGGGTTGTTGCGGTCCGTTGAGCCGCGAGGGCAGCGTCGGCCACGGACCGCCGGGCTGGACGCTGTCGAGGATCGAGTACCCCGCCCCGTGCGACGGCGGCGGGTATTGCGAGGCGCCCGCCGCGCCCTGCCCCCTGGCAAGCGAAACGCCGGCGAGGGCGGCACCAAGTGCGAGCACAACCCCGCCGGCGATGGTCACTTTGGTCCGCGTCATCCAAGCCTTGGATAAGGTCGGTCCGTGGCCTTGTATCAGGGGGAAATCGAGCCGTCAAACTAAGGGGTCGTGAAAGCTATCACAAGGCCCGCGGCGCGGGCGTTTGCGCGCTCTTTTCGGTGCCCCGGCGCGGCCACCAGACGATCGCTGCGGCGCAGGCGGCGACGCCGAGGCTCAGCACCTGCCCCATGCTGAAGGGGCCGACGACGAAGCCCAGCTGCGCGTCAGGCTGGCGGGTGAACTCGACGAGAAACCGCGCAACGGCGTAGCACAGCAGGAATGTCGCCGCGATCCCGCCGGTGCGCGCGGTGACCGCGCTGCGGCGCGCGTACAGCGTCCACAGGATCACGCCGATGAGCGCGCCTTCGAGCAGCGCCTCGTAGAGCTGCGATGGGTGACGCAGCGGCACGTGTGGAGCGATGGCTTCCCACTGCCCGGCGGCGCGCAGCCGCGCGTACGCCTCGTGCCAGCGCAGCGAGCCGCCGGCCGCCAGGTCGGGAGCGAGGGCGCGCGCGACGGGGTCGGTCGGGAACCGCATCGCCCACGGCAGCGCCGCCGGCGCGACCCTGCCGTACAGCTCCGCGTTGACGAAGTTGGCGCAGCGCACGAGGAAGATCCCGAACGGCACCGCGAGCGACAGCGCGTCCGCGAGCCGGCGCCAGGGCAGCCTGTGCCGCCGCGCGAACAGCGCCGAGGCGATCGCGACGCCGAGCAGCCCGCCGTGGAACGAGAGGCCGCCTTCCCAGACCTTTACGAGATCGAGCGGATGGACCAGCAGGTGCTGCTCGTAGAACAGCGCGTAGCCCAGCCGTCCGCCGGCGAGCACGCCGATCACCAGCCAGCCGATGAGGTCGCTCACCGCGTGCTTCGCGAGGGCGAGGTAGCCGTCGCGCGCGAGCTTGTCGAGCGCGAACCCGGCGATCAGGAACCCGGCGAGGTAGCCGAGCCCGTACCAGCGGATCTGGAGCGGGCCGAGGTGGAGGGCGACCGGGTCCCATCCCGGAAACGTCAGCTCGGCGAACAGCGGCACGCGGACCGGCTCCGTGAAAACGCGAACGCGCGCCCCCGGGTCGGGGACGCGCGCTCGCAAGCTATGACCCCCAGGCGCGCGGCGCTAGCCGTCGCGCTCGTCGCCGTCGTGATCTTCGTCCTCGAAGGCCTTGATCGAGTTCTTGATGTTCTCCTTCACGAGGCTCTCGTTCGCCCCGCCCGTGTTACCCGTCGCCGGGTCCACCAGCGGTCCCGACGGCCCGTTGCGGAACCAGGTCGAGAGGTCGAGCCGGATCGTCAGGTTGGTCGCGCTCCCGCTCGCGTCAATGACGAGCGGCGGGTTGAACGTGTACTCCTGCTCCGCGTCCAGCGGGCTGGTGTACGTGAACGGCGTTCCATTGAACGTCCCCGTCACGCGGATACTGGTGTTCTGCGGCCACGTCGGGTTGGTTGCGAAGAAGGCCTGGTCCACGGAGTCGTTGCCCGGCTTGTGAATCTTGAACTCGAGCTCCGTGTAAGTGCCTGAATCCACCGGCACCGCGATCGCCTGCTCGGCGCCCGCGCTGAGCGGTAGGCTCACGAGCATCGCCCCGATCGTGAACTCCTCGCACGCGTCCTCGTCCGCCACCGAGTCGCAGTTCACGCTGATGCCGAGGCGCTTGAGCTCGATCTTACGCATCACGACTTCAGCGCTGGTGATCACGAGCCGGTCGCTGCCGACCACGAGGACGAACGAGTCGGCCTGCGTCGCCTGCACCGCCATGACGCCGCCGACACCGGGCGGACGCACGCCTGAGAACGACAGCGATACACTCTGCCCGTTCCCCACCGCGGGGTTGGTCGAGTCGCTGCAGCCGGCCAACACCGCCGCGCCGAGCGCCGCCGCCGCCAGTACCATCGCTTTCCGCTTCCCTGTCATCCGCTCCTCCACTCGTGAGTGAACATCCCCGCCCGCCCGGGTGCGCGCGGGGTGCGCCAGACTCCTCATGGTCGCGTGTGAAAGGACAAGTATAGCGGTCGGACGGATGTTCGAGCAGTAGGCCGCGTCACGCGCAACCACGCGACCTGCGTCACAACAACGCTTCAAACATGAAGATTACTTCGGGAACCGGACTTTACACTCGCTTGCGTCGTGCCAATCAGACAGGACCAGCGGAACTCCCGCGATCGAGCAGGGCTTTCTCCGCTGCGGGAGGCCTGACCTGTCAGGACGCGAGCTCGAGCTTGGCAAGCGCGCTCTCCGGGAGGCGGAAGGGGAAGTGGGTCCCCAGCACGAAGCGCTCGCGGCCGACGGTGCGGAACAGCTGCGCGAGGTGGTCCTCGGGCGGGCCCCAGATCCAGCTCACGTCCCAGCGGATGCGCGCGGCCTCCTCCGGCGTCGCGCCGAAGTGCACTTCCTCCACCAGCGCGCGGTCGGCGGCGGTCACGAGGAGCCGCACCTCCGCGTGCGCGCGCACCAAGGCCCTCACGTCGGCGCCGATCAGCTCCGCCGCGGTGTCCAGCCGGTGCCGTTGGCGGGCGTCCTCAAGGCGTACGGTCAGGACCAGCTCGAGCCCGGAGTCGGCGCACGCCGCCGCCAGCTCGCGCGCCGCGCTCCCTGACGCGGCAAACCCGTAGTGCGACGGGTAGCTCCGCACTGCCGGGCACCCCTCGGCGCGGGCCCGCGCGATCTCGCGCGGCCAGCCGGGGAAGGCGGGGTGCACCGCCGGCACCGGAAGCAGCCTAACGCGGTGCGGCGCGAGCGCGGCGAACAGCTCGTCGTTCCCGGCGGCGACGTCGCGGTAGAAGATGCTCGGCACGTGCCCCACCCAGGCGCGCTCGATCCCGAGCCGATCCATCTCCGCAATGAGGCGCTGCGGCGTCGGGTCGGGAAGGCGCCGGAACGGATACGGGCCGATCAGGGCGTTGTGGTCGATGAGGGACACGGGGTCAGGTCTTGGGTCTTAGGTCTTGGGTCGCAGCTGCGAACGCCGCGGCGCTGAGCCGGAAGATCCTCGCCGCGTTCTTCCACCGGATCGCGGCCAAGCCGTCTGCCGCGAGGCCCAGCGCCTCGAGCGCCCGCAGCTTGGCCAGGCCGGTGTCCATCGTCAGGTCGGTACCCCACAGCAGCCGCTCGGCGCCGACGCACTCGAGGCACAGCTCGAGCATCCCGCGGTCCACCCCGCTCCCCGACAGATCCACGTATACGTTCGGCACATCCACCAGCGCCCGCAGCGAGTGCGCCCAGTCGCCGCCACCGCCGATGTGCGCCAGAATGAAGCGCGCGCCCGGATGCCGCGCCGCGAGCTCCATCAGATCGAGCGCGTCCGAGATCTCCTGGCCCGCCACCTCGCCGCGCCGATGCTGCCAGACGTGGTGGAGCACCGGCACGCCGTGCTCGGCCGCGAGCACGCAGACCGGATCGAGCAGCGGGTCCCTGGCGCGCCGGCTCGCCGCGAGCTTGATCCCGGTCAGCCCGTGGTCGGCGCCGATCTCGATCTCGCGCACTGCGTGCTCGGTGAAGTTCGGGTTCACCGTCGTGTAGCCGCGCACGCGCTGCGGGTGCGCGGCCTCGATGGCGCGCATCGCTTCGTTGCCGTAGGTGACGTCGTCGGGCGAGGGGAAGTAGGTCGGCGACGTGTGTCCGAAGCTGCCGAGGATCGACCCGACATGCAGCGTGATGCCGATCCGTTCCCCCGCCGCGAGCCGCCGCGCGTTGAGCGCCTCCCAGTCCGTCCGACCGCAGCGGTCATGGAGGAAGTGGACGTGCACGTCCACGAGCGGGGCCGGCGCGGCACGATTCACGCGTCGGCCTCCGCAAGCGCGCCGCGCACTGCCTCGAGCGTCGCCGTCACCTCGGAATCGCCATGGGCGAGGCTGGGGAAGTTGTAGGCGCCTCGCTTGATTAGAACGCCGCGCGAGGCAGCAGCGAGCAGGAACCGGCGTTCGCGCGCCTCGTCATCGAAGCGCAAGAAGAACATCGCGGGCAGTCCGCAGACGCGCAGACGCGCAGACGCACAGTCGGCCTCCAGTCGCTCCGTCATCAGCGTGCCGATGCGCTCGATGTGGGCGCGCACGTCCACCTTCTCCCAGACGTCGAGCACGGCGTCCGCGGCGGCAAGGGATACGAACTCGGTCGCGAGCGTTGACGATACCCACGTGTCGCGGAACCGCGCCATGAGGTCGGCCCGGCCCACCACCGCGGCGAGCGGGAAGCCGTTGCCGATGGCCTTGCCGAGGACCGCGAGGTCGGGGCGCACGCCCCAGCGCTCGGCGGCCCCGCCGCGGGCCAGCCGGAACGCGGTCTTGATCTCGTCGAACACGAGGACGACCTCACGCGCGGACGTGAGGCGCTGCGCGGCCTCGAGCCAGGCCGGCGACGGCGCGCG
Source organism: uncultured Gemmatimonadales bacterium (assembly GCA_964358595.1). Taxonomy (GTDB): domain Bacteria; phylum Gemmatimonadota; class Gemmatimonadetes; order Gemmatimonadales; family JACORV01; genus CAYHQJ01. The sequence goes on along the minus strand of CAYHQJ010000034.1, from coordinate 8,185 downwards.
CTCGACTACCGGCTCGAGCACGAGCGCGGCCGGCGGCTCGCCGGCGAGCGCGGCCCCGAGGGCCGCGACGTCGTCGAACGGCACGGCTTGCCACAGCCGCGCCACCGCCCCGGGCACACCCGCGCCGCCGGTCATCCCGTCCAGCCACCCGTGGTAGCCGCAGTGCACCACGCGCTCCCGCCTCGTCGCCGCGCGCGCCACGCGCACCGCGGCCTGCACCGCCTCCGCGCCCGTCTTGAAGAACCGCGCCTGCTCCGCGCCCGGATACACGCCGGCGAGCCGCTCCGCCACCCGCACTTCGAGCGTCGGCGGAAGCGGGCCGACCGCGCCGTCCCGGGTCGCGCGCTGCACGGCCTCGACCACGGCGGGGTGCGCGTAGCCCAGCGCGACCGCGCCGAGGGCCATCGTCCAGTCGATGAGCTCGCGGCCGTCCGTGGTCCGGACGCGGCACCCCTCGGCGCGCACCATGTGCGTCGGCCCGCCGGGCCCGCCGAACATCGCGTCCATCCCCTTGGAGCGCGTGGAGGTGAACCCCGCCACGACGTCCGCCGCACGCCGCGCCCATTCGCTGGTCACGGCCTGCACTCTGCCAGCTGCTGACCGGCTGCGCCCACTGCGCCCCACTGCGGG
>CAYHQJ010000034.1:0-7455 GCA_964358595.1 uncultured Gemmatimonadales bacterium | reverse complement strand
CGGCCTGCACTCTGCCAGCTGCTGACCGGCTGCGCCCACTGCGCCCCACTGCGGGATCACGCGATCCCCACCAGCGGCAGCGGTCCCGGCAGCGGCCGATCTCCCGCCAGGTACAACCGCGTCCCGCGCGCGCCCGACCAGACGAGCTGCCCCACGCGGCGCTCGCGACCCTCGCGGCTCCGGTTGACGTACAGGTCGAAGCCGATGTCGCCGGTCACCGGCTCCGGCAGCACGATCGCGAACGTCACGCGGTAGCCGCGGGCGGTCGGCTGCCACGAGCCGCCGGCGATCATCTGGGGCTCGGCGTCGCTCCCCCGCACCGCCGCGACGCGCAGCGAGTCCGAGAAGGGCACGATCAGCCAGCCGAAGAACCCCGTCGTGGACACGTACACCTGGAGCCCGTCGCTGTGGATGTCGGGATTCTCGTTCTCCCACTCCGGGTCCGCCTCGTCGCCCGGGCGGAAGTACGGCTCCGGCGCCGTGACGTCCACCGCGACATAGAGCGTGTCCGCGTCGTGCGCGAGCCACGCGCGCGCCGAGAACTCGTCGGGTCCCGGCCAGGGCTCCTCCGCGCGGCGGAACTGGTGCGCCTGATCGAGCAGCAGCGGCGGCTCGCTTGGGAAGCCGGCCAACGTGCCGTCGAGCGCGGGCGGCCCGTCCAGGGCGCGGTAGCAGGTGGCCGCCACCGCGCGCGGGGGGGGCGGTGCGACGGGCTGCACTTCCGGCAGCTCGCGCATCCCACCCAGCTGGACCGGATCGCCGCGTTCCAGCTCGATCATCCAGCCATCCTCCGTGGGACGATGCACGTGCACGCGGCCGCCGGAAAGCCGGACGACGTAGTCACCGCCGATGCACTCCAGCTCCTCGGCCTCGCCCGCGAGGTCGAGGCACGCGGCGAGGGTGACCTCCTCGCCCGTGCTGACCGCCACGGCGAACGGCAGCTCGGGCGCCTCCCCGGTGGCGACCGGCGGCCCCGGCGCGCCGTGCAGCTGTACCTGGAACGGCTGGCGCGCCGAAAGCAGGATCCGCAGCTTCGTCTCGTCGCGCGCCACGGTGCAGCCATGCTCGTCCACGGTCACCCGGCCCCAGCCGTGCCACGGCAGCGCGAGCTGCCGTTCCCCTTCGACGCTCCCCATCTGGACGACATCGAGCACGTAGCCCGGCGTCACCACCAGCGTGCGCTGCAGCGTCGCGCCCTCGTAGGCTGAGTCCTCGGGAAGCTGGGCGCAGACCCAGCCGTAGTCGCCGCGCTCGTCGAACGCGATGCAGGCCCCGTGCGCCGTGGCCTGCGACACGCCGTCCACGAGGGGCGCGTTGTGCGCCAGCGTCGTCCGATACCACGCCAGCGACGGCGACGCGTACGAGCCCGTGCCGAAGTCCACGAGCCATGGCGCGCCGCGCGCGTGGAGCGTGAGGTTCAGCCGGTCGGAATGCCCGTGGCCGCCGCCGGGCTCGCCGTAGTCGAGGCTCACGTACGTCGTCCCGCGCCCCTGCCGGAAGATCGCGAGCCCCGTCTCCTCGAGGTGCACGGTACCCGGCATCCACGCGGTGCGATCCGCGGGCCCGAGCGCCGGCGCCATCCACAGCAGTCCCTTCCAGCCCAGCCGGTCGCGGCGCACGCCCGCCGGCGGCTCGCTGCGCTCGACCTCGGTGATCGCGCCGGCGGGCTCGTCCACGCAGGGCACGGACGGGTCGTAGACATGACGGAGGAGCGAGGCCAGCGCCGCGACGTCGTCATCACCGCCGGCTGAAGACCGCCCACCGACTGCGCCCACTGCGCCTCTGCGCCCCTGCAAACTGCCGACCGCTGTTTCCCAGAGCTCCGCCATCCGCCGCTGGCGCAGCGAGACGCCGAACTTCGAGTCGCGCCGCGCCGGGAACGTGAAGTCGGGGAGCACGGTGAGCACCGGCGCGCGGAACGCCGCGCGGAACTTGCGACCCGGACCGCTCTCGTCCTTCCACAGGTCGGTGACGCCCGCCTCGCGCAGCAGCTCCGCGCCCCACGCGAGCCCCCGCAGCGCGAACCAGTGGTAGTTCTCGCCCTCGTACCACAGCCCATCGCCGGGCAGACCGGCGTCGAGCACGCCGAGGATCCCGCCGGCGCCGTGCGCGGCCTCCCGCTGCAGCGCCGCGTCGCCCAGGACGCGGCCCACGGCGAACAGCGCGGCGGCGTTCCACACCTGGCGGTTCGAGCGCCCCTCGTCGAAGTCGGCGATGAGCGCCGCGCTCGGCACGAACAGCTTCGCGCGCAGCTCGCCGGAGAGCTCGCGCGGGAGCCGGCCCATCGCCTCGAGGAGCGACGCCGCGGCCGCCAGGTGCAGCACCCAGATGGACTCGAGGTATGTCGAGAAGAACGGCCGACTCGGCCCGAGCACGTTGTCGGCGTCGGGGTAGCCCTGGTAGCGCCGCACCAGCTCCGCGAGCGTCGCGAGCGCGCGGTTCTCGTACTTCGTGTCGCCGCCCAGGCCGAACTCGAGCACGAGCATCCACGTCCGCTCGGCGAGCCAGAGCTGGTACCAGTACACCCACCAGCGGTGCGACTGCTCCGTGGACCAGATCCGCCCGCACAGCGGGCAGCGGTGCGCATGCGGTGACCACGGATCGAAGCCCAGCTCCGCGCCGTCGTCGCGGCAGTGGGCGCCCCAGCGCGAGTAGCCGGCCTTCGTCTCGGGCACGTACAGCGGATGCGCCAGCACCTCGCCCAAGTGCTCGCGCAGCCGCGCCGAGAGCGCCTCGAGCTCCGGCGCTCCCGCGATGTCCTCGCGCCGCTTCTCCAGCGCCTCCGGCCGGATCACCACACTCAGCTCCCCCACGCCGTCCTCGATCCTCCGTCCTCCATCCTCACCGCTCGGTCTCCACCCACGTCACCACCCCCGTGGTATCGAAGGTGAACCGCAGCACCTGTCCGCCGGCACCGCGCAGCGCCTCGGCCACGTCGAACTCGCGCCCCGGCTTCGCCAGGAAGACGAGGCACCCGCCGGCGCCGGCGCCACAGGCCTTCACCCCGTCGGCGCCCGCCGCGAACGCGACCCGCTCCAGCTCGCGCATCCGCTCCGTCTCCAGCTCCGCGCCGAGGGCCCTCTGGTAGCGCCAGTTCTCGTTCAGCACCTCGGCGACCCGCCCGACGTCGCCGCGCTCGAGCGCTTCGCGCATCGCCAGCGCGCACCCGCGCAGTCCGTCGAGCGCGCGCACGATCTCCGCGTCGCCCGCCGCGTAGCGGTCCCAGACGCGCCGGTGCGTCTCGCCGGAGACGCGCGAAGCGCCGGTGTAGCAGAGCACCAGGTGCAGCTCCAGCTCGCGCAGGCACGCGGCCGGCACGTCGAGCCGCGCGAGGGAGACCTCGGGATCGCCGAAGGTCAGGAACTGCAGGCCGCCCAGCGCCGCCGCGTACTGGTCCTGCTTGCCACCCAGGACGCCCGCATCGTGCAGCTCGACCTCGTGGGCGAGGCCCGCGATCTCCGCCGGGAGCCGGCGCTCGCCGCGCGCCGCCCCGAGCGCCGCCGCCAGCGCGACGCCGAGCGCGCCGGAGCCGCCGAGGCCCGAGCCCGGGGGCGCGTCGCTGCGGGTCACCAGCTCGAAGCCGCCGCCCGGCGGGAACCGACGGGCCATCGCCTTGAGCAGCGCCAGCTCGCCGTCCGCGCGCAGCTCCTCGGGGCGGCGCGCGTCCACCAGCGCGCCGAGATCGAGCGCGCGCAGCCGTACTCCCTGCCCCTCCGACCGCACCGACGCGTGCGCGTAGAGCGTGATCGCGACGTTGACCACCGCGCCCCCCGCGCGCGCCGCGTAGGCCGCGACGTCGGTCCAGCCGCCGGCCAGATCGATCCGCAGCGGCGCGCGCGCCCGGCAAATCACGGCGTCTCCGGCACGAGGTGCCAGCCGGCGAGCGAGGCAAGCTCGCCACGCAGGTCCATGCGCACGCCGGCGACCCGGCGGTTCACACCCTGCACGCCGCGCGCATGATAGAGGAACGTGATCGGCAGCTCCCGCGCGACGATCCGCTGCACCTCCGCGACGTCGCCCGCGTCAAGCGCCCGATCGACCGCCGGATTGCGGTACTGGGCGTACTGCAGCGGGCCGCCGAGCCGTTGCGAGTCGAACAGCGCCCCCAGATAGCCGAGCGCAAGATCGCCAGGGATGCCGGTGACGAGCGCGTCGTAATCGCGCGCCCCGCCTCCGGCCGCGGCGAGGAACGCGCCGAGCTCGAGCGGCCGGATCCGCACTTGGACGCCCACCGCTGCGAGGTCGGCCTGGATCAGCTGCTCCAGCACGTTGTCCGCCGATCCGACCGTCAGCAGGTCGAAGGCGAGCCGGCGCCGGCCGTCGCTGCGCAGGCCGTCCGGCCCCCGGCGCCAGCCCAGGCTGTCGAGCAGCGCCTCGGCCGCCGCGCGGTCGAACGGGACCGCGGTCACGCTCACGGTGAGCGGGTGCGAGGACGGCACCGGCCCCTCGGCGACTTCGCCGTAGCCCCACAGGTGCGCGGCGATGATCCGCCGCCGGTCGATCGCCAGGGTGAGCGCGCGCCGCACCCGTGGATCGTCGAACGGCGGCCGGCGCGTGTTCCACACCAGGCCGTACGTGAAGAGGAGCGGGTAGTCGAGCACCGCGCGGCCGCGCAGCTGCCGCACCACCGCCGCGTGCATCGGCGCGATTCCCGCGAAGTCGAGCTCTCCGGTCACGAGGCCGGCGAGCTTCGTCGTCGCCTCGTCCACGACGACGAGCACGAAGCGGTCGATCGCTGGCGGGCCGCCCAGCGCCAGCGGAAAGTCGGGGTTTGCCTCGAACACCCAGCGCCGGTTCGGCTCGTGGGCGACGAACCGGAACGGCCCGTTGCCCACCGGGTGCTCGTTGAACGCCGCGGTGCGCAGCGACTCGGCCGGCAACCGCGCCAGCAGGTGCGCCGGCAGGATCGCCAGATCGGTCAATACGTCAGGAAAGGCGTCCAGCGGCCGGCAGAACCGGAGCACCACGGTGAACGTATCCGGTTCCGATACCCCGGTGACGCAGGCCAGGTCCGCCGCGCGCGGATAGCCGGCGGCGCGAGCCGCGGAGAGGGTAAACACCACGTCGGCCGCGGTGGTGGGCGCACGGTCCTGCCAGCGCACGTCGCGGCGCAGCCGGAACGTGAGGGTACGCCGGTCCGGCGAGAACGCCCACCGCTCGGCCAGGTACGGCTGCGGCGCCATCGCGCTGTCGTAGCGCGCCAGCGTGGTGAACAGCACGTACCGCTGCACCTGCTTTGCCAGCGGGTGCGTCGTGAGCAGCGGGTTGATGGACTGCAGGTCCGCGCCGGACGCATAGAACACCGTCGCGGGCGGCGCGGTGGAACTGCACCCTAGCAGGGCGAGCAGCGGAACGATCGCGGACGTGTGCACCGCGGGGGAAACTAGAGAAATCACCCGGCGGACGCGAGATTGGCGTCGATGTCCCGCGCGCTCCTGCGCCGCCTCTGGGCGGCCGTGCCGACGGTGCTGCTGGTGCTCACCGTGACGTTCTTCGGGCTGCACCTCGCGCCCGGCGATCCGGTTCGGTTGTTCCTCGGCCCCTCCGCCGACGAGGCCGCGGCGGCCCAGATGCGGCGCGCCCTGGGGCTCGACCGCGCGCTCGCCGTCCAGTACCTGGACTGGCTCGCGCGCTTCGTCACCGGCGACTGGGGCGCGAGCATCGCGCAGCACCGGCCCGTGACCGCGGTTCTGGGCGACGCCTTCGGCCCGACGCTGCTCCTCACCGGGCTTTCCCTGCTGCTCACCTACGCGCTCGGGCTCGCCATCGGTGCGGTCCAGGCGGTGCGGCGGCACTCGCGGCTCGACGCAACGCTGACCGCCGTGACCGCGGTAGTCGCGGCGCTTCCCGCGTACGTGGTGGGGCTGGGGCTCGTGCTCGTGTTCGCCTACGGAGCGGCGCTGTGGAACTGGCCCGCGTGGCTGCGCCTGCCCGCCCTGGGCGCCGCCGGGATCGGCGCCGACTTCCTCGGCCCCGCCGCGCGCCTGGCCGACCGCGTGCGCCACCTCGTGCTTCCCACCGCGACGCTGGCGCTGGTCGGTGCTGCAGGGGCCGCGCGGTTCGTCCGCGCCTCGACCGTGGAGGCGTTGCGCCAGCCCTTCGTGCGCACCGCGCGCGCCAAGGGCCTGGGCGAGACGCGCGTGTTGGCGCGCCACGCGCTGCGCAACGCGCTCCTGCCCGTGGTGACGCTCGCCGGGCTCCAGTTGCCGGCGCTGTTCTCGGGCGTGGTGTTCGTCGAGACGATCTTCGCGTGGCCGGGGATGGGCCGCGTGACCGTGCAGGCGGTGCTCGGCCGCGACTATCCGGTCGTCATGGCGTCCACGGCGGTGTTCGCCACCCTCGTCGTGATCGGCAACCTGCTCGCCGACGGCGCGGCCGCGCTGCTCGATCCGCGCGCGCGGAGCACCGCGTGAGCGGATCGCGTGGCGTCCTCGGCCCCGTCGCCCGCGACCCGGTCGCCGCGGCGAGCGCGCTCGTCCTCGTGCTCCTCACCCTCGTGGCCGCCCTGGGCCCGCTGCTCGCCGGAGCGCCGGCGACCGACTTCGGCGACATCGCGGCCCGCCGATTCGTCGCGCCGTTCGGCCGCACGCCCGACGGCGTGCTGCACCTGCTCGGCACCGACCGCTTCGGCCGCGACCTCGTCCTGCGGCTGGTGCTCGGCGCGCGGGTGTCGCTCGCCGTCGGCGTGCTCGCCGCCCTCGCGGCGCTGGCGATCGGCGTCGGCGCCGGCGCGGTGGCCGGCTACGCGGGCGGCCGCGCCGACCGGCTCATCGTCGCGGTCACCGACGCGGCGCTCGCGATCCCCCGCGTCCCCTTCCTGCTGCTCCTCGTCGCGCTGTTCCGGCCGGGCCTCGGCATCACGATCGCGGCGATCGGCGCGACCGGGTGGATGACGGTGGCACGGCTCGTCCGCGCGGAGGTGCGGTCGGTCCGCACCCGGCCGTTCGTCGAGGCCGCCGGCGCGCTCGGCGCGCGTCCCACCCGCGTGCTCGCGCGGCACGTCCTCCCGCACGCGCTCGCTCCGGCGCTCGTCGCTGCGGCGCTGGGCGTGGGCAACGCGATCATGCTGGAAGCGGGACTCTCGTTCCTCGGCCTCGGCGTGCAGCCGCCGACGCCGTCATGGGGAAACATGATCGCGTCGGGGCGCGACGCGCTCGTCCTCGCGCCGTGGGTCGCGTGCGCGCCCGCCGCGATCGTGGCCATCGCCGTGCTGTGCTGCAGCCTGCTGGCCGACGCGTTCGAGCGGACGATCGCCGGCGAGCGGGTGCTACCGCAGTAGGACCGACACCACCGCGCGCGGCCCCTCCTCGAACGGGACCGCGCCGTCCCTCACCTCGAGCCGCGCGAGCGGCGTTTCATCGAGCCGGCACAGCTGCGCCGACCGCCCCGGCCACGGCACGCGCCACGCGCCGCGGACCGGCTCCGCCCGCCCGTTGCAACAGCGCAGCACGATGC
>CAYHQJ010000033.1:0-17155 GCA_964358595.1 uncultured Gemmatimonadales bacterium | reverse complement strand
CGGCTTCGACCGGATGCGGCGCGGCGAGGGGGTGCGCTGGGTGGTGACGCCGTGATCGAACACGCGTGAGAAGTGAGGCGCGCATCGGTGATGAGGTGAGGGGCGAGGGGGCTGCGGCGCTCCTTACGTCTCACGCCCTACCCGCAACCAAAGCGCGGCGAGCTGGCAAGTAAAGCCCGGGAGGACGTCCTCCCCCTCCAGCATACCGTCCTCCGCGACGAACGTTTCGCTCCCGTCGGCGCGGTACACCCGTGCCCGGCGGTGCGTTGGGTCCACCACCCACACCAGAGCGCTCCCAGCGCTCAGCCAATCCGCGACCTTCGCCAAAACCTCGCCCGGCCGATCGTTGGGTGAGAGGACCTCGACGACGAGATCCGGCGCCAGCTCCGCGAATCCCGCCGGCGGCGGATCGGGTAGCCGGTCGCGGCGAATGAACGCTACGTCAGGCGCCCGCACGGTGTCCGGGTTCGAGGCCAGTTTGAAGCCGGTCTCAGCCGCCAGGACTTCACCGAGGTTCCGTTGGGCCGCGAAGTTCGTCAGGGTGTTGGCCAGTCTGGCGGCTACCAGACCATGCCGGTAGCCCGGCGGCTCCCTGACGACCATGACGCCCCTCACCAGCTCCGAGCACATGTTGGGGGGTGTCAGCCGCTCCAGGTCATCCGCGGAGATGGTCGCCGGGTGGGGCATGACGGGGCGGCCTAAACCTCGACGTACTCGGTGGTGGATGTTGGCGCGGGAACCAGCTCGCCCTTCTCGCGGAGCGCCTGGAGATGCAGATCAATCGCCTCGCGCATCAAGGCGAGCACCTCCTCCCTGGACGCGCCGGCCGCCACGCAGCCGGGAAGGTCGGGCACGTAGGCGCCGAAGCTGCGATCGGCTTGTTCGACCACGACAGCGTACCGCATGTTATGGCGCCTCCCGCTTGAGTCCCGCCTGTTTCAAGATACTCTTGAGCGTTCCGGGCGGCAGGTCGAGGCTCGGGTGCCCGGCGACGGTCACCACCCCGCGCTTCAGCAGGTGCTTGTACTGCCGGTGGCTGCCCTTCATGCGGGCGAGAAGCCAGCCGTCCGGCCCCGCGCCGCCGCCAGCTCGGTCCCGCCGTGGCCGAGCTCGCGCTCGATCGCGTAGCGGCTCGCGAGGGCGGCCGTAAGACGGGCCAGAAGGTCGGTCACGGTGGCGGTCTTGGTGCGCGCGAGAACATACGGCGCGCTACGCGGCTCGGCCAGCAGCGCCCGCGGCCGTCTCGACCAGTTCGGACCTACCCGCTCGGCGAGGTCGAGCGTGGGTAGTCGAGGAACTCCCGCGGCGTGAGGATTGGAATCCCTCGAAACGACTTGAGCGGCCTCAGGTGGTGCAAATCGCCCGTCACGATGGCCTGCACGGCGCCGACGACGGCAACCTCGAGCACGCGATTGTCGGGTTCGTCTTCTCGGATCACCGACAACCGCTCACGAGGCCTGACGACGATGGCGAGGCTGCGAATCTCGAGCGCGGCCTCGCGCGCCTGCGCGGCCGTCCAGTCGAACTTCGTTCGCAGCACGCGGGTGAACTCGGCCAGGATCGGGGCCGACACGACGAGCAGCAGCGCCCGGCCTCGAGCCAGGTGCACGATCGCTTCGGGTGGCCCGCCGAACAGGATCGCGGAGAGATAGACGTTGGTGTCGAGAACGACCCGCTGCACTAGCGGCGGGAACGACGCGATTCGCCGACGGCGTCCTCGATGTCTCGATCGGTCCCCACGCCCGCCCGGCGGGCCGAAGCCTCGCCCCAGCGGCGGAGCCGGCGCCACCGTCGCGTGGCAGCATAGTCTCGGAGCGCTTCCCGGACCAGCTCACTGCGGGTGCGCCGCTCCTCCTTGGCCAGCCGCTCGGCCAGCCTGGCTAGATCCGCCGGCAGCGATACGGTGATGATCTTACTCGAGCGCACGCCCCGCCCTCCGCAAGGTGATATTAAAGTGTATTACACCTCCGCGCCGCGTCAAGTCACACCCGGCTGGTCAGGCGGCTAGAGGAGCAGTCCCGCGATCGCCGCCGACATGAAGTTGGCCAGCGTGCCCGCGAGCATCGCCCGGAAGCCGAGCCGCGCCAGGTCGTGCTTCCGCTCCGGCGCGAGCGCGCCGATCCCGCCGATCTGGATGCCCACCGAGCTGAAGTTGGCGAAGCCGGCGAGCGCGAAAGATGCGATGGTGAAGGAGCGCGGGTCGAGCTGCGCCCTCATCTGGCCCAGGTCCGCGAAGGCGATGAACTCGTTCAGCACCGCCCGCTCGCCCAGCAGCCCACCGATGGCCGCGCTGTCCTTCCACGGCACGCCGATCGCCCACGCGAACGGCCGGCCGACCCAGCCGAAAACGACCTGGAGCTGCGCCGGGAACCAGCCCGCGAACCCGTGGATCCAGCCGAACAGCCCGTTCATGAGAGCGATGAGCGCGATGAACGAGATCAGCATCGCGATCACGTTCAGCATGAGGTGGAGCCCCTCGCCCGTGCCGCGCGCCGCCGCGTCCACCACGTTGACGTCCGTTTTCGGCACCACGATGTGCACGTTGCCCCGCGTCTCGGGCTCCTGGGTCTCCGGCTCGAAGAGCTTGGACATCATGATCGTGCCCGGGGCCGTCATGATCACGGCGGTGAGCAGGTGCCGCGCCTCGACACCGAAAGCGATGTACGCCGCCATGATCGAGCCCGACACGTGAGCCATCCCGGCGGTCATCACCGTCATCAGCTCCGACTGGGTGAGCCGCGGGAGGAACGGCCGGATGGTTAGTGGCGCCTCGGTCTGCCCCATGAAGATGGACGCGGCGACGTTGGTGCTCTCCGCCCCGCTGGCGCCCATCACCTTGTTCATCACGACCGCCATCGCGTGCACGACCAGCTGCATGACGCCGAGGTAGTACATGATGGCGAACAGGGCCGAGACGAAGATGATCGCGGGCAGGATCTGGAAGGCAAAGACCACCCCGATGCTGGAATTCTGTTTGCCGATCTCCCCGAAGACGAACGAGGACCCCGCATACGAGAAGCTCAGGATCGTGGTGACGACCTCGCCGAGCCGCCGGAACAGCGCCTGGCCGAACGGCACCCGCAGCACGAAGATCGCGAACGCGACCTGCAGGCCCAGGCCCCACGCCACCACCGACCAGTTGATCGCCGTGCGGTTGCGCGACATGGCGTAGCCGATGGCGATGATCAGCGCCATGCCGATGAGCCCGGAGAGGCGCGTGAGCAGCGGGATGGGTGCCAGTACGCGTTCGCCCTGCGCGGGGGCCGGGGCCGTGGGGACGCTCACCGCCTGCGCGCTGTCCCGAGCCTGGCCCGGAGGCTGCTGGGCGAGCGCCGTGCTCACCGTGTTCCAGACGAAGCGCGGCAGCGTGAAGACCGCCAGCGCGCAGGCGAGCGAGGCGGCGAACGCGAACGCGATCCGCCTGGGGCCGAACGGGTTGTGGGGGGGGATCATGGGCGCTCAACTTCGTGCGCCCTCCCGGAAAACGCAAACGTCAGGGCACGAGGCCCGTGACGTCGAGAATGAGCGGCGCCGGAGAGGACGGATCCTGCGCCGGCCGTCTCACTCCGCGAGCGCTTGCAGCGTCTCTGCGTGCAGCTCGTGGCCACCGTCGAAGCGGACGAGCGGCGCGTCGAGGCCCAGCGCGGTGAGGCGCTCGCCCTCGGCGCGCACCAGCTCGGGGGTGGCGAACTCGTCGCGCTCGCCCAGCACGCGCGTGAGGCGCAGCGTCCGCAGCGGCGCCGCGTCACGCGCGCCCTCGATCTCGGGCGGCACCAGGCCGCCCCAGAGCACGAGGCGGTCGATCCGCGAGGATCCCTGCGCCACCCAGCGACAGGCGGTGGCGACGCCCTGCGAGAAGCCGAGCGCGACGACCGTGACGCGGGCGCGGTCCACCAGCGTGAAGACGTGCGCGTAGAGCGCGTCGAGGTAGGCGACGTAGTCCGTGATCTCGGTCAGGCGGTCCTCGCGCGTCATCCACGTGGCGCCGACGCGGGCGTTCTTGCTCGTGGCACCGGTCGATTCGCCGAGGTAGAAGCGCGACAGCGCCTCGGGCGCGACGACCAGCCGCGTTCCGTCGTCGAGCGGCGCGAAGTCGCGGATGAAGTACCCGGCGAGCTGCCCGAAGCCGTGCAGGGCAAACCACACCTGCTTCAGCCCGTCGCGCGGCTCGCCGAGGGTGAAGTAGCGCGCGGTCTTGGTGACCGGGAGGCGGTGCTCGCGCGGGTTCAGCGCCGGGCGCCCCCGCTCAGGCGCGCAATCGCGGTGCGCACGCGCGAGGGCTCGGCGCCGGCCGGCTCCGTCCAGGCGAAGACGACACGGTGGCCGCTGCGCACCATGCGGGGGAAACCCGCGGGGCGCGCGGCGCTGGAGCGCGCGATCGTCGTCGCCGGCCCGACGGTCGAATCCCCCGCCACGCGGCGCACGCGCACCTCGGCGGCCTGCGCGGTCTCCTCGAGCCAGCTCACGAGCGCCGATCCGTCGCCCGCTGCCACGACGGCCACGCGGCCCACGGGCCTGCCGTCGTCCACCTGGATCCTCCGGCCGAACGTCGCGCCGCCATCCTCGGAGAACGCGGCGTAGACGCGTTTCCGCTCGTTCGCCGCTGTGAACCACGCCACGGCGACATGGCGGCCCTCCGCCGCGATCGCCGGCCCGTTCACCGGGCAGGCGGGGATGTGCCAGCCGTCCTCGGCGACCGGGCGCGGTGCGCTCCAGGAGCCGCGCTGCCGCATGCGCACGACGTAGATGTCGCGGATCTCCTCGGGCGATCGGTCGCGGTAGACGACGACCGGGGCGCCATCGACCAGCACGGCCGACGTCTGGCAGCAATCGCAGATGCGCTCGTCGAGCTCGGCCTCGTCCGAGAGCCGGCCGTCGGCCCCGATGAGCGCGTAGCGGAGCGTCATCTCCGGCGTCAGGCTCGAGTCGCCCGACCGGCGCGCGCTGTCGGCGGCCGCGTACTTGCGGCCGTCGAGCCAGACCGCGTGCACGGAGCCGCCGCCGTCCGGGAGCAGCGAGACGAAGCCGTGCTCGGCCTCCCGGCCATCGCGGTGCGGGACGATGGGCGCACTCCAGTTCGCGCCGCCATCGAACGAGCGCCCCACGTGCACATCGTAGTCCTCCCATGAGCGCCCGCGCTTGACCAGCCAGTGCGCGGTGAGCTCGGTGTCGCTGCCCACCGCGAGGGAGGGGAAGTCCGCCCAGTTGACGAACCAGCCGCGGCCCGACGCGACGGTGCGCGGCGAGGTCCACGTCGTGTCTTCGAGAGTCGCGAACCGGAGTGCGTGCCCGGAGTCGGCCGTCGGCTCGAGCCAGCTCAGGTACACCCGGCCGGTGGGGCCGAGGGCGAGGTTCGGCTCTGCGCTGCCCGGCGCCGCGGGCGCGGCCACCTCGGCGAGGTCCGTGACGGCGGGCCGCTGCGCGCGGCCGGTGCACGCGGCGGCGACCAGCGACGCGCCAAGCGCGGCGCGGCGGAGTTTCGATGTCGAGGGCATGGCGCCAATCCTAACACCGCCTGCGGGCCCGCGGCCACATCCCCGGCCGGCGGGTCCTGCCGCCGGAACCTCCGCGTCCGTGCGGCGGATGCTAGATTGCGGAGTTCATACCTCAACATTCGGGGGTGCCGTGCACGAGGCCCTGTCACCGCTCTACGAGATCTTCAAGCTGAACTCGCGGTTGCTGCTCAACTGCCTGGACGGGATGGACGAGGACCAGGCGCGCTGGCGCCCGAGCCCACACGCCAACAGCGCGGCGTTCGTCGCAGCGCATCTGGTGGGGTCGCGGCAGTACCTGGGCACCCTGATGGGACTCGCGCTGCCGAGCCCGTTCGGCGGCCGTCTCGACGCGACAAAGTCGATCGAAGAGACGAAGGATCTTCCCACGCTCGACGAGATCCGCGCGGAGTGGAAGAGCGTCACCGGCAATCTGCGCGAGCGCTTCAAGCAGCTCACCGCCGAGGACCTCGCGAAGCCGTACACCGGGCAGTTTCCCATCGCGGACCGGACCACGCTCGGCGTGATCGCGTTCCTGCTCCAGCACGACTCGTATCACATCGGGCAGCTCGGCCTGCTGCGGAAGCAGGCGGGGCTCGAGGCGATGCGCTACACCTAGAGCTGTTGCACCCATGCGACACACAGGATGAAGACCCGCGCTTGGATGCGGTCTTCACGGGGGTTCGGTTCTTGCGTAGCTCAGTTGGCGACGAGCCTGCGGAGGCAGGATGACGGGCATTCAGGCCCCCGGGGGCGTCGCGGTGCGCGGCCCCGTCGGGGTAACGTCTGCGGACATCTTGAGTCCCGGCGCCCTCGCATTCCTGGCGAAGCTCCACCGGAACTTCGACGGGCGGCGTCACGAGCTGTTGGCGCGCCGCGCGGCGCGCCAACGCGAGATCGACGCGGGGACGTTACCCGACTTCCTCCCGCAGACGCGCGACGTCCGCGAGCGCGAGTGGACGGTCGCGCCGATCCCGCCCGACCTGCGTGACCGGCGGGTCGAGATCACGGGCCCGGTGGAGCGCAAGATGATCATCAACGCGCTCAACTCCGGCGCAAGCGTCTTCATGGCCGATTTCGAGGACGCCAATTCGCCGACGTGGGCGAACAACCTCGAGGGCCACGCGAACCTCAAGGACGCTGTCCGCCGCACGCTCTCCTTCGCCAGCCCCGAGGGCAAACGCTACGCCCTGAGCCCGCAGCCGGCCGTGCTGTTCGTGCGGCCGCGCGGCTGGCACCTGCTGGAGAAGCACCTGCTGGTGGACGGCCGGCCGATAGCGGGCTCGCTGTTCGACTTCGGGCTGTTCTTCTTCCACAACGCGAAGCAGCAGATCGAGCGCGGGACGGGGCCCTACTTCTACCTGCCCAAGCTGCAGGGTCACCTCGAGGCGCGGCTCTGGAACGACGTCTTCATCCTCGCGCAGGACGAGCTGGGAATCCCGCGCGGGACGATCCGCGCGACGGTGCTGGTCGAGACGATCCACGCCGCCTTCGAGATGGACGAGATCCTGTGGGAGCTGCGCGAGCACTCGGCGGGGCTCAACTGCGGGCGCTGGGACTACATCTTCAGCTTCATCAAGACGTTCCGCCGGCAGGCCGAGTTCGTGCTGCCCGACCGCGCGCAGGTGACGATGGACAAGGCGTTCTTGAGCGCCTACGTGCAGCTGCTCATCCGGACCTGCCACCGCCGCGGCATCCAAGCGATGGGCGGGATGGCAGCGCAGATCCCGATCAAGAACGACCCCGCGGCGAACGAGCAGGCGCTCGAGAAGGTGCGCCAGGACAAGCTGCGCGAAGTGAAGGCGGGGCACGACGGCACCTGGGTCGCGCACCCGGGGCTCGTCCCGGTCGCGAAGGCGATCTTCGACGAGCACATGACGACACCGAATCAGATCACCAAGACGCGATTCGATGTGCGCGTGGCGCCGCGGGACCTGCTCGCGGTGCCGACCGGCGCGATCACCGAGCGCGGGCTGCGCACCAACATCGACGTGGGGATCCAATACCTCGAGGCGTGGCTCGGCGGGAACGGGTGCGTGCCGATCTACAACCTCATGGAAGACGCGGCCACGGCGGAGATCTCGCGCACCCAGGTGTGGCAGTGGCTGCACCACGGCGCGAAGCTAGCCGATGGCCGCGCCGTGACGCGCGAGCTCGTCCGGCAGACCATCGCGGAAGAGCTGGCGCACATGCGGGAGCGGCTCGGCGCCGCGCGCTACGACGGCGGGCACTTCCCGCTCGCCGCGAGGCTGTTCGAGGAGATGATGCTGCGCGACGAGTTCAGCGAGTTCCTGACGCTGGTCGCCTACGATCACCTGGACTGACGCCGTCCCGGAGGGCGTTATGGATCACAAGACGTTCGTCGCGCACCTGGCCAAGCAGTGGAAGACGGCGCCGCGGTGGAAGGGCATCACGCGGCCGTACGGCCCGGAGAGCGTGTGGAAGCTGCGCGGCACCGTCCAGGTGGACCACACGCTCGCCCGGCTCGGCGCCGAGAAGCTGTGGCGCCTGCTGCACGAGGAGCCCTACGTCGCGTCGCTCTCGGCCATCAGCGGCGGTCAGGCCGTGCAGCAGGTGAAGGCGGGCCTCAAGGCGATCTACCTCTCGGGCTGGCAGGTCGCGGGCGACATGAATACCTCGCTCGAGACCTACCCCGACCAGAGCCTCTATCCGGCGGACAGCGTGCCGCGGCTGGTCGAGCGGATCAACAACGCGCTGCTGCGCGCCGACCAGCTCGACCACCTGCACGGCAGGGACGGCACCCACTGGCTCGCGCCGCTGGTGGCCGATGCCGAGGCCGGCTTCGGCGGACTGCTGAACGCGTACGAGCTGATGAAGCACCTGATCCAGAGGGGCGCGGCCGGCGTGCACTTCGAGGACCAGCTCGCCTCGCTCAAGAAGTGCGGCCATCTGGGCGGCAAGGTGCTGGTGCCGACGAGCGAGTTCATCACCAAGCTCAACGCGGCGCGGCTCGCCGCCGACGTGCTCGGCACGCCGACGGTGCTGATCGCGCGCACCGACGCGCTGTCGGCCACCATCCTCGCCAACGACATCGACCCCTACGACCGCGAGTTCATCGTCGGCGAGCGGACGCCGGAGGGGTTCATCCGCGTGCACGCGGGCATCCGGCAGGCGATCGCCCGCGCCCTCGCGTACGCGCCCTACGCCGACCTGCTGTGGTTCGAGACGAGCAAGCCCGACGTGGAGGAGGCGCGGGTCTTCGCCGCGGCGATCCACGCGAAGTTCCCCGGCAAGATGCTGGCCTACAACTGCTCGCCGTCGTTCAACTGGAAGCGGCACCTCACCGAAGCGCAGATCGCGAACTTCCAGAACGAGCTGGGCGCGATGGGCTACAAGTTCCAGTTCGTCACCCTCGCGGCGTTCCACTCGATGAACTACGCGATGTTCGAGCTCGCGCTCGGCTACAAGGTCCGGGGGATGGCCGCCTACTCCGAGCTGCAGCAGGAGGAGTTCGCGGCCGAGCGGGACGGCTACGAGGCGGTGCGCCACCAGGAGTTCGTCGGGGTGCCGTACTTCGACGAGATCACCGAGATCGTGACGGGCGGGCGCTCCTCGTCGATCGCCATGAAGGGCTCGACCGAGGAGGAACAGTTCCACGAGGTGTCCCACACCGACTGAGACAGCCGTCAGCGTCTCGCCGCCAGCTGAAGGCGCCGCAGCTCGGGAATGCGGCGCTCTAGCCCTCCACCGTCCACGTGCGGCCGTGCCGGATCAACGCGTCGATGTCGTCCGTCGGCTTCCCCGCGGCGCTCACCTGCGCGTAGACCTCGTCGTCGTACGCGGGCGCCGGCTCGCAGTAGATGACGCCGAGCGCGATGGGGTAGGCCGGCGGCTGCAGGTGGGCCAGCATCATCGCCATGATCTTGTTCGTCTCGTCGTGCACCAGAACGTCGTCGAGCGTCACGCCATCATCTCCCACGGTCACGGTCTCGAGCTCCATGGTGCCCGGCTTGAGGCGCAGCCCCCGTGCGCCGTCCCGGCCGAAGAGGAGCGGATGCCCGTGCTCGACGTGCAGCTGCATCTCGGGGGCCGAGGCCTTCGCCGTGAACCCGTCGAACACCCCGTCGTTGAAGACCAAGCAGTTCTGGAACACCTCAACGAACGAGGCGCCCCGGTGCTGGTGGGCGCGCTTGAGCACTTGCACCAGGTGCGGCATCGTCGTGTCGATCGACCGCGCGACGAACCGGGCGCCGGAGCCGAGGGCGAACTCACAGGCCGACAGCGGGTTGTCCACCGAGCCCATCGGGGTCGAGGGCGACCGCGTGCCCTTGCGGGACGTCGGTGAATACTGGCCCTTGGTGAGCCCGTAGATCTCGTTGTTGAACAGGACGATCTGGAGGTTCACGTTGCGGCGCAGCACGTGCATCATGTGGTTGCCGCCGATGCTCAGCCCGTCCCCGTCGCCCGTCACCACCCACACGTCCAGCTCGGGGTTCGCGAGCTTGATCCCCGAAGCGAAGGCGGGAGCCCGGCCGTGAATCGTATGGAACCCGTAGGTGCTCAGGTAGTACGGGAACCGCGAGCTGCAGCCAATCCCGGACACGAACACCGTCCGCTCGCGCGGGACGCCAAGATCCGCGAGCGTCTTGTGCACCGCCTTGAGGATCGCGTAGTCCCCGCAGCCGGGACACCAGCGGACTTCCTGGTCGGACGCGAAGTCCTTCGCGGTCAGGGCCGTCGTCACGGTCAGCGCTCCAGCCGGGCCCGGATCGCGTCGGCGATCTCGGTGCTCTTGAACGGCCTGCCGGTCACCTTGTTGAGCCCTTCGGCGCTCACCAGGTAGGTGCTGCGCAGCATCGTGACCAGCTGCCCGGTGTTCAGCTCCGGCACCAGAACGGCCTCAAACCCGCGCAGCAGCTCGCCGAGGTTGCGCGGGAACGGGTGGAGATGGCGCAGGTGGATGTGGGACACGTCGTACCCCTGGGCGCGCGCGTCCCGCACGCCGTGCGCGATGGCGCCGTAGGTCGAGCCCCAGCCCACGACCGCGAGCTTCCCGCGCTCCTCGCCCTGCGCCACGCGCTGGAGGGGGATGTCGTTCGCGATGCCCGCGATCTTGGCGGCGCGGATGTCCGTCATCCGCTGGTGGTTCTCCGGGTCGTAGGAGATGTGCCCGCCGTCGTAGCCACGCTCGAGGCCGCCGATGCGGTGCTCGAGTCCCGGCGTGCCGGGGACGGCCCACACGCGCGCCAGCGTCCCGGGATCACGCAGGAACGGGTGGAACCCCCGCGGGTCAGTCCGGAACCGCACCGGAAACGCCGGCAGCGCTTCGACGTCGGGGATCTGCCACGGCTCCGCGGCGTTCACCAGGAAGCCGTCGGTCAGGAGCATCACGGGCGTCATGTAGGTGACGGCGAGCCGCACCGCTTCGATCGCGACCTCGAACCCGTCGGCCGGCGTGGCGGTCGCCAGCACCACGAGCGGCGAGTCCCCGTTGCGGCCGTACGCCGCCTGGTAGAGGTCCGACTGCTCGGTCTTGGTCGGCATGCCGGTGGACGGACCCGCGCGCTGCGCGTTGACGAGCACGAGCGGCAGCTCGGCCGCGATGGCGAGGCCGAGCGCCTCGGTCTTGAGCGCGACGCCCGGGCCGCTCGATGCCGTCACGCCCAGCACGCCCGCGTACGAGGCGCCGATCGCCGCACAGACGGCCGCGATCTCATCCTCGGCCTGGAAGGTGACGACCCCGTACGGCTTGAGGCCGGCCAGCGTGTGCAGCAAGGCGGAGGCCGGCGTGATCGGGTAGCCGCTGAACAGCATCCGCTTCAGGCCCGCGGCCTTGAGGCCGGCGATGAGACCGAAGGCCATCGCCTCGGTACCGCTCACCGTCCGGTAGGTGCCCGGCGCGAGGTCCGCCTTCGGGACGTCGAACGCCGGGAAGCCCTCGCCGATCTCCGCCGTCTCGCCGTAGGCGTGCCCCGCGTTGATGGCCGCGATGTTCGCGTGCGCGATCTCCGGACGCTTCGCGAACTTCTTCGCGAGCTGCTCGACCGTCGCCTGCCGCTCGCGCCCGTACATCCACAGCATCAGCCCCAGCGCCCACATGTTGCGGCAGCGCAGGGCGTCCTTCTGGCCCAGCTTGAACGGCGCCACGGCGTCGAGCGTGAGCCGAGTGACGTCGAGCTTGAGCAGCTGGTAGGGCGCGAGCGCGTCGTCCTCGAGCGGGTTCGCCTGGTACCCCGCCTTCTGCAGGTTGCGCTCGGTGAAGGAGCCCGTGTCGGCGATCACCAGGCCGCCGGGGCGCAGGTCCCGCAGGTTCACCATCAGCGCCGCGGGGTTCATCACCACGAGCACGTCCACCTCGTCGCCCGGCGTCAGGATCTCGATCTTGCCGAAGTGGATCTGGAAGGCGGAGACCCCGAACGTCGTGCCGGCCGGCGCGCGGATCTCGGCCGGGAAGTCGGGGAACGTGGCCAGGTCGTTGCGCGCCAGCGCGGTTTCGACCGTGAACTGGGAGCCGGTGACCTGCATGCCGTCACCGGAGTCGCCGGCGAACCGGATCACGACCGAATCGCGCGTTTCGCGGCCGGCCGAAGGAGGTGTCTGGATACCCATAGATCTTTGCTCGGAAAACTAGCCGGGGCGTCCGGTGGGGGAAAGCGTGACTCCCGAGGTCGAGCTCCGGCCCGCAAGGCCGTGCTGCGCCGTCCGTTGCGCCCGCCCGGGCCTGCCTCTAGCGTACCGGGATGACGCCCTGGGTCGCCCGCCTCATCATCACGAACATCGTAGTGCTGTTCCTGCAGCTGGCGTACCCGGCGCTGACCCCGCAGCTGTGGCTCGTGCCGGCGCTCATCACCGCCCGCCCGTGGACGGCGCTGACGTACATGTTTCTGCACGGCGGCCTCGGCCATCTCTTCTTCAACATGCTGGGCCTGTACTTCTTCGGGCCGCGGGTGGAAGCCAGGCTCGGCAGCCGCCGGTTCATCGGCCTGTACCTGGTCAGCGGCCTCGTCGGCGCGCTGGTCTCCGTCGCGTCGCCGAACGTCCCGATCGTCGGTGCGTCGGGCGCCGTCTTCGGCGTGATGCTGGCGTTCGCGCGGTACTGGCCGCGGGAGCCCGTGTACCTCTGGGGGATCTTCGCCGTGGAGGCGCGGATCCTCGTGCTGTTCATGGCCGCGACGTCGCTGTGGTCCGGGTTCTCGGGCACGGGCGGGAACATCGCCCACTTCGCGCACCTCGGCGGGTTCTTCGGCGCGTACGGCTACCTCAAGTGGATCGAGCGCCGGCCGGCGCTGGCCGCGTGGCGTGCGAAGGCCGGCGTGGTGCTGCCCATCACGGCCCGTCCCGAGGCCGAGCGCTGGAAGCGGATCAACCCCGAGACGCTGCACCCGGTCAACCGCGAGGAGTTCGAGCGGGTGATGGCGAAGATCGGGGCGCAGGGCCTGGCCAGCCTGACGCAGGCCGAGCGCGAGTTCCTCGACCGCTTCAGCGCGCGCGCCTAGGGGATCAGCAGCAGCTTGCCCGCGGTCCCGCGCGACTCGAGATCGCGGTGCGCCTGCGCGGCGTCCACGAGCGGGTACTCGCGGTGGACGTGCAGCACCAGCTTCCCGTCTCTCACCCAGCCGAGCACATCGCCCGCACGCTCCAGCAGCTCCTCGCGCGTCGCCGTGTAGTCGCCGAGCTTGGGGCGCGTCAGGAACACGGAGCCTCGCCGGTTAAGGAGGAGCGGGTCGATCGGCGGAACGGCGCCGCTCGACTGCCCGTAGAGCACCAGCATCCCGCGCGGGGCGAGTACCTCGAGGCTTGCCTGCCAAGTCGCCTGCCCCACGGAATCGTACACGACGTGCACGCCCCGAGCGCCGGTGAGCCGCTTCACCTCCGTCACCACGTCCTGCGTGGAGTAGAGGATCACGTCGTCGGCGCCGGCTGCGCGCGCCAGCGCGGCCTTCTTCTCGGTGGACACCGTGCCGATGACCCGCGCGCCGCGCAGCTTCGCGATCCGGCAGAGCAGCAGCCCCACGCCGCCCGCGGCGGCGTGCACGACGCAGGTGTGCCCGTGCGCGAGCGGGAAGGTGGAGGTCGCCAGGTAGTGCGCCGTCATCCCCTGGAGCATCGCCGCGGCGGCCTGAAGGAGCGGGACGCCCTCCGGTACCGGGACGAGGCGCTCCGCGGGAACGACCGCGCGCTCGGCGTACGCGCCCATCGGGCCGGCCCACGCGACGCGGTCGCCGGGCGTCACGAGGGTCACGCCCTCGCCCACAGCCTCCACGGTTCCCGCCGCTTCCTGGCCGAGGGTGAAGGGCGGGGGGACGTGATAGAAACCGGTGCGCTGGTAGATGTCGATGAAGTTCACGCCCGCGGCGGCGACCCTGACGAGCGCCTCGCCGGCGCGGGGCGCGCTCACCGGCAGCTCCTCGAGACGCAGCGCTTCGGGGCCGCCGGGGGTGTGGATGCGGATCGCCTTCATGACAACTCCTCGGAACCGTGCGGGGGACGCCCGCGACACCCTAACCATCGAACTCGATTTCGGCCTGATTCTCGTCCGCCGGCGGCGGAGCGGGCTCGGCGGCCGCCGTCTCCGCCGGCGCCTCCGGACGCTCGGGCGCGAGCCCCATCTCGTTCAGGAACCGGCTCGCCCCGCCGGCGCGGCCGCCGCGCCGGTCGGCGCGCGTCAGCACGAGCCGCTCGATCGCCCGCGTCATGCCGACGTACAGCAGGCGCCGCGACTCCTGGAGCTGCGCCTCGGCGTCGTCCTCCGGCTTGATCCAGCCCGGCAGCTGCTCGTCCTCCACACCCACCACGTACACGCGGGAGAACTCCAGCCCCTTGGTCGAATGCAGCGTCAGCAAGTTGACGCGGTGCTCGTCCACCTCGGCGCCCTGCGACGTGGACAGCGCGACCCGCTCGAGAAACCGGTCGAGCGCGGCCGCGACGGGCTCACCGGGCTCCTGTTCGACGAGCCCCTGGAGCCGCGCGAGCGCGGCGGGGAAGCGCTGCGCCACGTCCCGCTCCTCGCGCAGCCGCTCGAGCAGCCGCCGGCCGCCGAGGCGCCGCACGATCTCGTCCGGCGCCGGGCCCGGCACGCCCGCGCGCACCCGCTCGGCCTCGTAGAACTCGAGCGCGTCGCTGTAGCGGCCGAGGGTGTAGAAGCGGGCGATGTCCTCGAACAGCAGCTTTACCTCCTCGGTGTCGCGGCGGGCGGCGTCGAGCGCGAAGGCGAGCCCGACCCAGCCGAGCTGCCCGACCAGCACCGACTTGCGCGCGCGCACGATGCGGCGGCGCTCCAGCTCATCGTACACGCGGACGAGGGTGCGCGCGTCGTCGAGGGCGCGGTGCGCGCGGCCCGCGTCGATCCCGAACCGCTCGGCCAGCGCGGTGAGCCGCGCGCCGCCGGGGAAGAGCGAGCGGGCAAGGGGGAGCGTGTCGAAGACGGCTAGGTCGTCAGCCTCGCCCGCGGCGAGGCGGCGGAGCACCGGCACGTCGAAGTCCTGCGCGTTGTGCGCGACGAGCGTGTCGCTCCCGACAAACTCGCGGAACCGCGACCACACCCTGGAAAACGGCGACGCGGCAGCCAGATCGTCGCCGCTGTAGCCGTGCGTATCGCGCGCCCCGGCCGCCACGGCGCCGGTCGGACGCACGAGGCTGTGAAAGGTGTCCACCACCTCGCCCCGTTCGACGCGCACGGCCGCGATGTCCACGATCTCGCACGAGGACGTGTCGAGCCCGGTCGTCTCCAGGTCGAAGGCGACGTAGCGCTCGAACGCGCTCCCGACGTCCTTCGCGTGCACGACCTGGAGCGCCTTGAAGACGGTGTACGCCAGCCCCTCCGGGCCGGCGTCCTCCGTGCCGACGCGCACGTCGTCCAGCTCCGCCTGCGTCACTTCGTGCTCGTAGGCGACGCGCCGCATGCCAGCGCTCTGCAGCAGGCCACGCAGCGCGATCTCGAGCCCGCCGAGCCGCGGCAGCACCACGCGGGCGTGCGCGTGCTCCGCGGTGGCGAGCCGCGCCGCGAGCGCGACCGCGGCCGGCACCTCGGCCGGATCGGCAAGGTCCTCGTGGCGCTCCTCGAGCTTGTTGAGGTAGGGGCCGATGCGTTGCGAGAGCAGGTCCTCGACAAGCCCCCGGAGGCTCGCGTGCTTGCGCGGCAGCGCGACGAGGTTCTCGACCTGATAGATCAGCCGCCACAGCTTCTTGGCGTCGGGGTCCTTCCCCAGCGCGCCCGCCACGTCGCGCACGGCGAGGAGGAAGTCGCCGCCGCCCACCTCGGCCTGCACCCGCTCGAGCAGGTGCGGCGGCAGCACCTTGGCGGCGAACGACTCGGCCGCCGGCGAGTCCTTCGGATCCCGCACCAGGCGCAGCGCCGCGATCACGTAGCCGATCACCTTGTCCTCGGTGAGCGGCCGGCCCTTCGCGAGCCGGCACGGAACGCCGGCCTTGAGGAGCCGCACCTCCAGCCGGTCGCCGATGTCGTGGCGGCGGTAGAGCACGGCGTAGTCGCCCCAGCGCAGGCCGTGCGCCTCGCGATCGGCCTTGATGTCGGCGAGGAGCCACGACGCTTCCGCCCCGTCGTCGGCGAACGCGAAGGCGCGCACCGGGTGCTCCGACTCGCGCGGCGCCTCGAGCTGCTTGTCGAACAGCGACGGGTTCTCGGCGAGGAGGCGGCGCGCGGTCTCGAAAATCTCGCGCGCGCAGCGGTGGTTGCGGTCGAGCAGGACCGGCTCGCCGATCCCGAACTCGCGCTGGAAGCGCGCCAGCACCCGGGGGTCGGCGCCGGTCCACGCGAAGATGGACTGCTCGTCGTCGCCCACGACGAAGATGCTGCTGTGCCGCTCGGCGAGCCGCTTCAGGATCGCGTACTGCGCGCCGTTCACGTCCTGGAACTCGTCCACCAGGAGGTAGTCCCAGCGTGCGGCGACAGCGTCGGCGATCTCCGGCCGCGCGCGCAGCAGCTCCGCGGTGAGCACGACCAGGTCGTCGAAGTCCACCAGGTTCCGGCGCCGGAGCTGCGCGACATAGTCATGGAACAGCCGCTCGTCTCGCGGCGTCAGGGCGCGGCCCTTGAGCCGCCGCTGGCTGAAGAGATCGAGCAGCTTGGCGCCGCGGCGCTGTTGCCCGAGCTGGCGCAGCACCGTCCGCTGGTAGTCGTCGTCGGCGATCCCGAAGCCGGGCTTCAGGCCCGCCGCGTCAGGGTACTCGCGCAGGATCTCGGCGCACAGGGCGTGAATGGTGCCGCGGCGCACCGCGTCGGCGACCGCCGCGCCGAGCGCGTCGTGCAGGCGGGTCGCGATCTCCTCGGCGGCCTTGTTGGTGAAGGTGACGGCGCAGATTCTCTCGGGCTTGAAGTCGAGCTTCTGGATCAGGTACCGGATGCGGCCGATGAGGCAGAAGGTCTTGCCCGCGCCCGGCCCGGCGACGACGAGCACCGGCCCGAGCGGGGCCTCGATCGCTTGCTTCTGCTGCGGGAGGGGGCGGATGGGCATTCGCGAAGAATCTAACTCGCGCGTTCGTCCACGCGGGCCGAAGCCCGCGCTCGGCAACGGCAGGCGCTGAAGCGCCGAGCGGCGGGCTCATCACCCGCCGCTCGCGTCATCAGCCTCGCAAACCGCTTACTGCGGCGACGGCAGCGGGTTGCCCGTCACCGCACGGTAGCTGTTCAGCCGGCCGTTGCCGAAGGTCGTGTCGAGGCCGGCCGCGCCCAAGTCGTCGGT
>CAYHQJ010000032.1:2171-17817 GCA_964358595.1 uncultured Gemmatimonadales bacterium | reverse complement strand
TACGCCGCCGTCGCGAAGGAGTACCCGGACATCGCGCAGGACCACGCCTACGTGGACGCGTGCTGCATGT
The DNA here is from genome assembly GCA_964358595.1 of uncultured Gemmatimonadales bacterium. Lineage (GTDB taxonomy): Bacteria > Gemmatimonadota > Gemmatimonadetes > Gemmatimonadales > JACORV01 > CAYHQJ01. The sequence continues at coordinate 17,747 of CAYHQJ010000032.1, read as the reverse complement.
GGATGATCAAGAACCCGGAGTGGTTCGACGTCATCGTCACGACCAACCTGTTCGGGGACATCATCACCGACGTCGGGGCCATGATCCAGGGCGGGATGGGGATCGCGGCGTCCGGCAACATCCACCCGGGCCGAACCTCGATGTTCGAGCCGATCCACGGCTCGGCACCGAAGCACGCCGGAAAGAACGTAGCCTGCCCGCTCGGGGCGATCTCGGCGGTCGGCATGATGCTCGAGCACGTCGGCGAGACGCGCGCCGCCGACCGGGTCGAGCGCGCGGTCGGCGCGCTGCTGGCGAGCGGCGCGGTGCCCTCCACCGACACCCGCAGCGGGATCCCCACGACCAAGATGGGCGACATGGTGCTGAGCAGGCTGGAGTAGAACCTCTCGCCCCGCACCGCCCCGCATCGTATCGTTGTGGCCGTGACCACGACGGAACGAGACACCGCCGCCGCCATCCGCGTCGCCGCCCTCGTTTCGGGGGCGATGATCGCCTTCCAGGTGGCGGGCCGGGCGACCCGCGACGCCCTGTTCCTCTCCACCTACGACGTCACCTCCCTGCCGCGGATGATCATGGTGGCGTCCCTCGCCGCCATCGCCGCCGTCGTGGCCGCGTCGCGGCCGATGGCCCGGTTCGGGCCAGGCCGCATGGTGCCCGCGCTGTTCGCCGCCAGCGCCGGGCTGATGCTGCTCGAGTGGGCGCTCGTGGCCCCCGCGCCTCGCGTCGCGGCTGTCGTCGTCTTCATCCACTTCAACGCGCTCGGCGCGCTCCTCGTCTCGGGGTTCTGGTCGGTGATCAACGAGCGTTTCGACCCGCGGACGGCGAAGCGCGCCGTGGGCCACATCGCTGCGGCCGGCACTGCGGGCGGGCTCGCGGGCGGCCTGCTGGCCGAACGCGCGGCGGCGCTGCTTTCGGTGGCCGCGATGCTGCCGATGCTGGCGGCGCTGCACCTCGTGTGCGCCGGCCTGGTCTTGCGCGTGCGCACCGCGGGGAGCCGCGAGCGTCCGGCGGCGTCCGCCGCCCGGGAAACCTGGACAACCGGGCTTCGCGCGATCGGGGCCGCGCCCTACCTGCGCACGCTCGTTGCGGTGGTGCTGCTCGCGACGCTGGCCGAGGGCCTGATCGACTACGTGTTCAAGGCGCAGGCCCGCGCCAACTACGGCGGGGGCCCCGAGCTGCTGCGGCTGTTCGCGCTCTTCTACACGGGGGTGAACCTCCTCAGCGTGGTGGTGCAGACCGGCCTGAGTCGGCCCGCCCTCGAGCGATTCGGCCTGGCGCGCACGGTCGGCATGCTGCCGTGGATGACCGCGGTTGGCGGCGCCTGGGCCATCGCGGTGCCGGGTCTCCCGAGCGCGATGTTCGCGCGCGGAGCCGAGGCGGTCGTCCGCAACTCGCTCTACCGCTCGGGCTACGAGCTGCTCTTCACGCCGCTGGCGCCGCCCGTCAAGCGCGCGGCCAAGCCGCTGGTGGACGTCGGGATCCTGCGGATCGGCGACCTGATCGCCGCGGGCCTCGTCCAGGCGGCGCTGTTCGCGTTGTCCGGTTCCTCCTCGTGGACGGCGATGCTGGTGCTCGCGGTAGCGTTCGCGGCTGCCGGGATCGCGATCACCTTCACCGTCCACGCCGGCTACGTCGCGACGCTGGAGAAGAGCCTCCTCTCGCACGCGGTGCGGCTGGAGTTGGACGACGTCGAGGACGAGACCACGCGCACCACGCTGATGCACACGCTCGGCGCGGTGCCGCGCGCGGAAGTGCCCGCGACGCACGCGGAGGGCACCCCGCCGCTCGTGCCGCCGTCGGGAACGCCTCTGCCCCCCGACCCGGTGCTCGGGCGCATCCACGCGCTGCGATCGAGCGACCCCCGGCGGGTGCGTGCCGCGCTCGCCAAGGCACCGCTCGACGCCGCGCACGTCCCGCACGCGATCGCGCTGCTCGCCTGGGACGAGGTGGCGGCGCATGCGCTGGCGGCGCTCAAGGCCGCCGCGCCGCACCACACCGGCCAGCTGGTGGACGCGCTGCTCGATCAGGACGAGGACTTCACCGTGCGGCGCCGCCTGCCCGCCGCGCTGGCCCAGGTGCGCTCGCGCCGCGCGGTCGAGGGGCTGTTCGAGGGGCTCGCGGACCGGCGCTTCGAGGTGCGGTTCCGCTGCGGTCGCGCGCTGGCCCGGCTCGCCGCCGCGGACCCCGCGCTCGCCGTGGAGGCCGGGCGGGTGCACGCCGCCGTGCTGCGCGAGGTGGCCGTGGACCGCCAGGTCTGGGAGAGCCAGCGCCTGCTCGACCGCGCCGACGAGGACGACCAGGAGGCGGGCTTCGTGGACGAAGTGCTGCGCGACCGCGCCTCCCGCAGCCTCGAGCACGTCTTCACGGTGCTGTCCCTCGTCCTGCCGCCGCAGGCGCTTCGGGTGGCCTTCCGCGGCCTCCACACCGACGACCCGCAGCTGCGGGGCACGGCGCTGGAGTACCTGGAGACGGCGCTCCCCGCGCCGGTGCACGCGAAGCTGTGGCCGTTCCTCGACGACCATCCGCGCCGCGGCGAGGCGCCCGCGCGGCCGCGCGAGGAAGTGGTGGCCGAGCTGCTCCGCTCCAACGAGTCCATCGCGCTGAACCTCGCCGCGCTGCGCCGAAAGCAGCCGAGCCCGTGAGCCGCGAGCGCCCCGCCCCGACAGCGCCGCCCCCGAGCCTTGCGCCATCCGGGACGCGGCGCGAGAATGGCCGCGTCGCCATGACGTACACTTCCCGCATCGCCCCGCTCGCCCTGGCGCTGGCGTTCGCCGCGCCGGCACCCGCCCGCGCCCAGCGTGATACCACCGTCGTGGCCGGACCCCAATACGCCAGGGGCTGGCTGTACCGTCAGCTGTTCGGGACCGAGTACCGGCGGCTGTGGACGGTGCCGCTCCGTGTACCGCTGCTCGACCTGCGTGGCTACGCCGGCGGGCTCACGCCAATCAGCGCTGGCGGCGGGTTCCAGACCAAGTCGCTCTGGCTTCGCGGTGCCGACGGGTTCCAGTACGGCTTCCGGTCGGTGGACAAGGTCCTGGCCGTCCCGGACGAGATTGACAGCACCTTTGTCGCGGACATCGCCCGCGACCAGACCAGTTCGCAGCACCCGGGCGCCCCGGCGGTCGCGGCGGCGCTGCTCGACGCGGCGGGCGTCCTCCATACGGAGCAGCACTTGGTCGTCATTCCCGACGACCCCGCCCTCGACACGTTCCGCCCGCGGTTCGCCGGCACCCTGGGTTACCTCGAGCGGCGCGCCGTGGTGGATTCCGGACGGCCCGGATTCGCCGGTGCGATCGAGATCGTGAGCACCCGCCGGCTGAACCCCAGGGTGTTCGACGGCCCCGCCAACCGCGTGGACGGCCGCGCCTTCCTCGCCGCGCGGCTCATGGACATCTACCTGGGCGACTGGGACCGGCACCGCGGCCAGTGGACCTGGGCGCGGATGAGCAACGCGTCCCCGGTGCTGTGGCAGCCGATCCCCGAGGACCGCGACCACGCCTTCGTCCGTTTCGACGGCCTCATGCTGGGCGTCGGCCGCAGGACGGCGGTGCCGCAGCTCGTGCAGTTCGGGGAGCGTTACGCGAACGCCGTCGGCCAGACCTGGAACGGGCGCGACATTGACCGTTGGTTCCTGAACGGATTGGACCGCGCGGCGTGGGACTCCGTCGCCGCCGCGCTCCAGGCGCGCCTCACCGACTCCGTCATTGACGCGGCGGTGCGCCGCCTCCCCGACGCGTGGCGCGAGCTGGACGGCGAGCGGCTGGCGCGGGCGCTGAAGGCGCGCCGCGACCACCTGCCCGAGGCCGCGACGCGCTTCTATCGCGTGCTGTCGCGGGAGCTCGACCTGCACGCGACGCGCGCCGCCGAGCTGGTGACGATAGACCGCCTCGACGGTGGGCGCCTCGCCGTGCGCTTCGCCGCGCAGGAGCCCGCCGGCGGGGAGCCGTACCTGGCCCGCACGCTGGATCCGCGGGAAACGCGCGAAGTCCGCCTCTACCTCTACGGCGGCGCCGACCGGGTCGTCGTACGCGGCGACGGCGATGCCGCGATCACCGTGCGCATCATCGGCGGCGGCGCAACCGAGCTGATAGACTCCTCGCGCGCTGGCGGCGCGCGCCTCTACGCGACCGGAGGGGACCGCGTCCTCGGCCCCGGCCGGGTGAAGGTTGACGCGCGAGCGTACAGTCCGCCGCGCGGACCGCGCGAGGACGTGCCGCCGCCGCGCGACTGGGGCCGGCGCACCTGGCCGGCGACGTGGGTGACGTTCGGGCCGGACATCGGCGTGTTCGCGGGGACCGGCGGCATCTACACGCGCTACGGGTTCCGGAAGCTGCCGTACGCCTGGAGCTGGCGCTGGCGCGGGGGCTGGGCCACCGCGGCGAACACGGGCCGCGTGGCCGCCGCCGCCACGTTCTACCGCACGAACTCCCGGCTGCACGGCGAGCTCTCCGGGCTCGTGTCCGGCATCGAGGTGCTGCGCTGGCACGGCCTCGGCAACGCGACGCTCCGTAACCGGCCGGACGCGTACTACCGGGTCACGCAGCACCGCTACGCAGTCAGCGCCGGGCTCGTGCTGCCCGTCGGTCGGCGGATGGATGTCGCCCTCGGCCCACGGGTGCACTTCAACGACACCGAGGAGCGCCCGGGCCGGATCATCGCGGACAGCCTCCCCTACGGCGCCGGCGACTTCGGGCAGGTGGGCTTGCGCGGCGAGCTGCGGCTCGACACCCGCGACCTGCCGACCGAGCCGACGCGCGGCGTGACGCTCACGCTGGGCGGCGCGGGATACCCGGGGGTGTGGGACGTGCGGAGCGCGTTCGGCGAGGTGCACGGTGAGGGCACCGCGTACCTGACGGCGCGCGCCCCGCTGCGCACCACGCTGGCCCTCCGCGCCGGAGCCAAGCGCCTGCTCGGCACGTTCCCGTTCTCGGAAGCGGCCTTCATCGGGGACGCGGCCACCGTGCGGCTCGGCCGCCAGCACCGCTACGCCGGGGCCGCGGCCGCGTGGGGGAACGCCGAGCTGCGGGTGCGACTCGCACGCGTCTTCGTCCTCGTGCCGAGCGACCTGGGTGTGTTCGGTCTCGGCGACCTGGGACGCGTGTGGGTGGAGGGCGAGACGTCGGACGCGTGGCACGGCGCAGTGGGCGGTGGGTTCTGGCTCACCTTCGCGCAGCCGGGCAACGTGCTCACGGTCTCCGTCGCCCGCAGCGCCGAGCGGACCGCGCTGTATGTCCGCGCCGGGTTCGCGTACTAGCTCGTGATCCAGCCCGTCATCGGCGCCGCCATCCCGCCCGACGCCGCCGCGCCCGGCGGCGACTCGCGGCACACCTCCCTTCCCGCGGACATCCTCCAGGAATCGTGCCGGCGGGTTTCGCTGGCGGCGGCCGTGTTCGCGGTGATGTGGGTGCTGGCGCTCGTCGTCAGGAACCTGCTGGCAAGATCCTATCCGGGAGCGCCCGGGCTCGAGGGATGGCCGATGCCCGGCACGCTGTTCGCCTCGGCCGGCCTCGTGATGTCACTGCTGCTGGCGACGTTCTCCAATCGGAGCCACGCCGAGCCCGAGAAGATCCTGATGCTCGGCCTCGTCTTCGAGGTGGCCACCGCCGCGCTGGTCGCCTTCACCGGGCAGTGGCAGCCCTTCATATCGCCCACGCGCATCTCGTGGGTGTGCGTCGTGATCCTCGTCTACCCGGCCATCGCGCCGAACACGCCCGGGAAGACGCTGGTGGCGGCGCTGTTCGCGGCGTCCATGGACCCGCTGGCGGTATGGGTGGCCTCGCTCCGGGGCATTCCGGTGGACAGCCGCCCGCTCGGGCTGATCTCGATGTTCGTGCCGAACTACCTCTGTGCCGCGGTATCCGTCGTGCCGGCGCACATCATCCGGCACCTCGGCCAACAGGTGCGCAAGGCGCGCGAGCTTGGCGGCTACCGGCTGGGAGGCGTGCTCGGAAGCGGCGGCATGGGCCAGGTCTACCGCGCCGAGCACCGGCTGCTCGCGCGGCCCGCGGCGATCAAGGTGATCCGGCCCGACCTGCTCGGCACGGGCCAGATGCGCCACATCGCGCTCGAGCGCTTCAAGCGCGAGGCGAAGGCGGCGGCGGTGCTGCGCTCGCCGCACACGATCGACCTGTACGATTTCGGTGTCTCGAGCGACGGGACCTTCTACTACGTGATGGAGCTGATCGACGGGATTTCGTTCGAGGAGCTCATCACTCGCTTCGGCCCGCTGCCCGCCGAGCGCGCCGCGTTCCTGATGATCCAGGCGTGCGATTCGCTCGCCGAGGCGCACGCGTGCAACATCATCCACCGCGACATCAAGCCGTCGAACCTGCTCACCAGCCGCATGGGGCTCACGGTGGACTACGTGAAGGTGCTCGACTTCGGGCTGGTGAAGTTCGACACCCACGACACGAGCCGGCCGCCCACGCTGACATCTCCGGACGTCGCCACCGGCACGCCGGCCTTCATGGCGCCCGAGGTCGCGCTCGGCGAGCGAACCGCGGACCACCGGCTCGACATCTACTCGCTCGGCTGCGTGCTGTACTGGCTGCTGACCGGCCAGCTCGTGTTCGACGGCGAGAACGCGATCAAGATGATGCACCGCCACATCAGCGAGGACCCGGTGCCGCCGTCGCGGCGCACCGAGCTGCCGATCCCGCCGGAGCTGGACGCCCTCGTGCTCGCCTGCCTCGCCAAGCGCCCGGACGAGCGGCCTGCCACGGCCACGGAACTGGCCGAGCGGCTCGCGGCCGTGGCGTTCGCCGAGCCGTGGAGCGGCGAGCGCGCGCGGCGCTGGTGGGAGCGCCACCTGCCGCAAACCCCGCGCGTCAGCACGCCACAGACCCTGGGCACGCTCATGCCACAGGTCTCCGCGGAGTAGACAATGTCCGAGCGCCAGCCGAGTCCCCTCGACCGTTTCCTGCGCCTGTTTACCGACGTCCGCGCAGGCGAGGGCGCGACCGCGCTGCTGCTGGCGCTCAACGTGTTCCTGCTGCTGACCGCCTACTCCGTCACCAGGGTCCTGCGCGAGCCGCTGATTGCCGCAAGCGGCGGCCCGGAGGTGAAGAGCTATTCGGCGGCGGGGCAGGCCCTGCTACTGCTCGTGCTGGTGCCCGCCTACGGCGCGCTCGCCGCGCGGCTGCCGCGGCGCAACCTGATCATCGCGGTCACGGGCTTCTTCATTGCGTGCATGGTGGGGTTCTACGCGCTCGCCAAGCTACGGGCGCCGATCGGCGTACCGTTCTACCTCTGGGTCGGCGTCTTCAGCCTGATGGTGATCGCGCAGTTCTGGTCGTTCGCGAACGACGTCTACACCACGGAAGAGGGCAAGCGGCTTTTCCCGCTGGTCATGTTCGGCGCCAGCGTCGGCGCCGTGACGGGCAGCTGGCTCACCGGCCAGTTGATCAAGCCGTTCGGGCTGTACGAGCCGTTGCTGTTGGCGGCGGCGTTGCTCGTCATCGCGGCCACTGTCACGGTCGTGGTGGATGCCCGCGAGCGGCGGCGCACCGAGGAGGCCCGCGCGGCGAGCGCGCTCACCAGCGGCACGCTGCCCGCCGCGACGGCGCAGTACCGGGCCGAAAGCGGCGAGTTCAAGGCCGTGCGGGCGAGCGAGGCCTACAGCAAGGCGAGCGGCCAGTTCACGGTTGTGAAGCCGGGCGTTTCGGAGCGCGATGAGGTGAAGGCGACGCGGGGCGGCTTCGGGCTGGTGCTGCGCAGTCCCTACCTGCTGTCGATCGCCCTGCTCCTCGTTGTGCTGAACTGGGTCAACACGACCGGCGAGTACATTCTCACGCGGACGGTGCGGGCAGCGGCCGATGCCGCCGTGGTGGCTGGGACAGCCACGAGTACGGGGGATTTCATCGGGGCCTACTTCTCCGGCTACCAGACCGGCTTCAACCTCCTCAGTCTGCTGCTCCAGCTGTTCGTCGTCTCGCGGGTGCTCAAGTACTTCGGCGTGCGCGTCGCCCTGTTCGTGTTGCCGGTTATCGCATTCGCGGGGTACACGCTCCTCGCCTTCGCGCCGGTGCTGGCCCTCGTGCGCTGGGCGAAGACCGCCGAGAACGCGACGGACTACTCGATCCAGAACACGACCCGCAACGTGCTGTTCCTCCCGACCACCCGCGAGGAGAAGTACAGCGCCAAGCAGGCTATTGACGGCTTTTTCGTGCGGGGTGGCGACATGCTGTCCGCGGGCCTGGTGTATGCCGGCTCGCACTGGCTCGCGATGCAGACGCGCCACTACGCGATGGTAAACCTTGCGCTGGTCGTGGTGTGGCTCATGATCGCCGTCTTCATCGGCCGCCGCTACGAGCGGCTGGCGGCCGCCACAACCGCATAGGGAGGGCCGTGTCCGTCGCCCGGTCCGTTCTGCTCCGCGCCTCGAAGAGCCAGTGGCTCGCGGGGCAGATGATGAGCCGCGGTTTCGCCCGCCGGGCTGTCAAACGCTTCATGCCCGGCGAGCGCGTCGAGGACGCGCTCGATGCTGCGCAGCCGCTGGCCGCCGAGGGACTCGGCACCATCGTCACCCAGTTGGGGGAGAACCTCACGTCGCTCGCCGAGGCCGACGCCGTGCGCGAGCACTACCTCGGCGTGTACGACCTCATCAAGGCGCGCGGGCTCCCGACCTGGCCCTCCGTCAAGCCCACCCAGCTCGGCCTCGACCTCTCGGCCGGCGCCTGCCTCGCCAACCTCGACCAGCTCGCCGCGAAGGCGGACGCCACAGGCTGCTTCCTCTGGATCGACATGGAGGACTCGAGCTATGTGGACCGCACGCTCGGGCTGTTCCGGAAGCTGCGCGCCACGCACGAGAAGGTGGGGCTCTGCCTCCAGTCCTACCTGCGACGCACGCCCCAGGACCTGGCCGCGCTCCTGCCCTTGAAGCCCGCGATCCGGCTCGTGAAGGGCGCCTACGCCGAGCCCGCGCACGTGGCCTTCCCGGACAAGCGCGACGTGGACCTCGCGTTCTACGAGCTGTCGGTCAGGCTGCTCGAGGCCGCGCTGGACGGCGGCGCGTTCCCGGTCCTCGGCACGCACGACGTCCCGCTGCTCGGCCGCATCATCGCGCGCGCCGCCGAGCTGGGCGTGAAGGACGGCGCGTACGAGATCCACATGCTGTACGGCATCCGCGCCGCCGACCAGCGCGCCCTGGCGGCGCAAGGCCGGAAGGTGCGGACGCTGATCAGCTACGGCGCGCAGTGGTTCCCGTGGTACATGCGGAGGTTGGCCGAGCGGCCGGCCAACGTGTGGTTCGTGGTGAAAAGCGTGTTCGCCTAGGAGCGAGCGGATGACGGATGCGATGCAGCCGGTCGTGCGGCCGGCGAGCGTGGTGCCGGCGAACCAGGTCGCGGCCGGCACGGCGACCGAGATGCAGGTGCTGGTCGGCCCCGACCAGGGGGCGCCCAACTTCGCGCTGCGCCGGTTCATCATGGGCGAGGGCGGCGGAATGCCGCTGCACACCAACCAGGTCGAGCACGAACAGTACGTGCTGCGCGGCCGCGCGCGGATCACGATCGGCGAGACGGTGCACGAGGTGGGTCCGGACCACACGCTCTACATTCCTGCCGGGGCGCCGCACTCCTACGAGGTGATCGAGGCGCCGTTCGAGTTCCTGTGCGTGGTGCCCAACCGGCCCGACCGGATCGAGATCCTGGGCAAGGGCTGCTGAGCCGCGCGGTCAGCGCGCGGCGAGCACCATCACTCCGACCTGGTACGCGCCGCTCCGCTGTCCCGAGCCGTACGTCCCGACCACGATGCGGTACAGCGCCCCCGCAGTCACGGCGCGCGCGAGCATCGCGTTGTTGCCCTCGCCACTGTCGTCGTCCGTGGCGATCGTGAAGCCGGTCGAGTCCTGGAGCGTCAGGTAGGTGTCGAAATCGGCGGACGTGAGGTTGATCGTCGCCTGGCCCGTGCGCACCGGCCGGAACTGATAGACGTCGGCGAATGCGCCGTTCGCCGTCGTGCTGTCGCCGCTCTCGAGCTGCCCCGTCTTGGTCTCCCCTTCGGCGATCGGCACGGACACGCCGGGCTCGGTGAACTCGCCCGTCACCGCGGCAAGCGCGACGCGGTAGGCGCCCACCCGGGGCTGGTCGCCGTAGGTCGTGGCGAGCGCGGTGTGGCGGCCCGCGGCGGCGGCGCGCAGCGTGAGGGCGGCGTCCCTACCGTTGGCGTCGTCGTTGGTGCCGATCACGCGGCCGTCCGGACCGAGGACGATGACGTATGCGTCGAAGTCGGTCGAGCGCACTTCGGCGCGCACCCGCTCGCCGGCGCGCAGCTCGAAGGTCCAGCGGTCCTGGTAGGGGCCGTCGCCGGTCAGCTCGTCGCCCGGCTCCAGCATGCCGTCCTTGGTCTCGCCGACGGCGAGGCTCTGCGTCGCGCCGGCGCGGGGCGTGCCCTCCGGCTGCGCCCACTCGCTCACCGCGAGCGAGTAGTCCCCGCGGGCCTGCGCTCCTACGGACGTCGCGATGATACGGTAGGTACCGGTGCGCGGCAGGATGGTGCGCAGCCGCGAGGCCAGGTTGCCACCGCCGTCGTCGTCGGAGCCGATCAGGAAGCCGTCGGAGCTGCGCAGCACGAGATACGGGTCGAAGGCGCGGGACGTGAGGTCAATGACCAGCCGCTGGCCGCGCTTGCCCTGGAGGAGCCAGACGTTGTAGGGCCCGCGGTTGTTGCGCATCAGCGGGTCGGTCTCGGCCAGCGTGCCGGTGGCCGACGTGCCCACCTTGATCGCCCTGGCGTTCGCCTCCCCCTCACCACCGCCCTTGCAACTCGACGTGAGCGCGAGCACCGATACCACTACGGCGAGCCGACGCATGGGGTCCTCCCCCTCAGGAGTCGCGGAGAGGGTAACGCGCGAGCGAGCGGCGCGGAAGAGGCGGCCGCTGCGGGTCCTGCGGCGGCTCCGGGGCCCTCACGTTTCTTTCACGCTCCCTTCACCGGCGCCGCGCTACCTAGCGTGCAGTGTCGGCGTTCCACGCAGCGGCCGCGGTCGCGGGGGCCTTCCTGTTCGCCGCCGGCGTCATGGTCACGAAACAGCAGGAATCCCCACCCAGCGTGCGCCTGCCGGCTCCCCGGCGGGATGGCGCGGTATCCCTGGATTCGGCGCTCCGAGCGCGCCGATCGGTCCGGGAGTTCACGCGCGAGGCCGTCACGCTCGCCGAGGCGGGCCAGCTCCTGTGGGCGGCGCAAGGGATCACCCGAGGCGGCGCGGGCCGCACCGTGCCGTCGGCGGGAGCCCTTTATCCCATAGACGTCTACCTCGTCGCCGGGCGCGTGCGGGACCTGCCGGTCGGCGTCTATCGCTACGATCCCCAGGAGCATCGCCTTGCGCTCGTTCACCCGGGCGACGCGCGTCGGGAGCTGGCGGCGGCTGCGGTGCGGCAGAGCTGGATCGAAGATGCGGCCGCCGTGATCGTGCTCGCCGCGGTGTATCAGCGCACCACCGGGAAGTACGGCGAGCGCGGCCGGCGCTACGTGCACATGGAGATCGGCCACGCAGCGCAGAACGTGTACCTCGAGGCCGCGGCGCTCGGCCTCGGTACGACGATGGTGGGCGCTTTCGATGACGCGCGCGTGGCGCGGAGTCTCGGCATCACGGGACAGGCGGAGCCGCTCGGCCTGTTGCCCGTCGGACGCCCCCGCTAATCCGGCATCGCGGCGTCCGAGCGCACTCTGTACATCCCGGCGGGTGCGGCGCAGTTTAGCGGCATCATTCGATGCTCGCTGACCGCAAGCGAAGGAGATCCCGATGCCCCGCCGACTCGCGCTCCTCATGGCCGGCGCCCTTGGCGCCCTGCTCGCCGCCTGCGCCGACTCCGGCCCCTCGGCCCCGGACCGCACGGGCCCGACGTTCGCCTCCCAGGGGAACGGGAACGACAAGACCGCGCTCGACCTCATCGAGGACGACTACGCGAACGGCCTGCTCGACAAGAACAACGCCAACCGCTACCGCGAGTACGCCGTCTCGGCGCCGGATCGGCTGCCGGCGAAGTACAAGTCGTCCGCGATCGGTAAGGACGCCACCTACTCGATGCTTCGGATGGCGCTCGAGTGGGACCAGCTCTCGCGCTCGACGCAGCAGGAGATCCTCGACCTCCGCGGCGACGGGTTCGGCCAGCTCAAGGACTCGGCCGTCACGGCCCACTTCGTCCTGCACTACACGACGCAGGGCAGCCACGCCGTTCCCGCGCTCGACGCGAACGGCAACGGCGTCTCCGACTTCATTGATGTGGCGGCCCGGAGCTGGGAGGCCGTCTGGTCGCGCGAGATCGACCAGCTCGGCTACCCCGCGCCGAAGGGCACGCCGCAGCAGCGCTTCCACGTGTACTACCGGCACATCCCCTACTACGGCTACGCCGTGCCCGAGAACCTCGGACCCTGCGCGGTCAGCTCGCCGTCCTTCCCGTGCGGCACCGCGTCGGGGTGGATCGTGATCGAGAACGACTTCTACGGCTTCCCGCCTAACGACGAGGACGTGACGGGACTCGAGGCCATCCGCAGCGGTGCGCTCAAGGTGACGCAGGCCCACGAGTTCATGCACGCGAGCCAGTTCAACATCAACGTCTACCAGTCGGGCTGGCTGTTCGAGTCGCACGCGACGTGGGCGGAAGACGCGGTCTACGACGGGATCAACGACTGGCACTGGTACGTGCGCCGGTTCCTCGCCACGCCGGACTACCCGATCTTCAGCCGCTACGTCTACGGCGCGGCGTTCTTCCAGCACTGGCTGAGCGAGACCTACGGCACCGACGCTCCGCGGCAGATCTGGCTCGCGGCGAGGACGCGCTCGACGCCCGACGCGGTGCGCGAGGTGGCGTTCGGCGGCTCGTGGGAGGCGATGAAGCTGTTCGCGCCGGCGGAGTACCGGCTCGGCATCTCGGACTACACCAGCGATCCGGCATCCGTCATACCGGTGCCGCGCAACCTGATCCGCGCGACGCACACGAGCTACCCGGTGAGCGTTCAGGTACCGCCGAGCCGGAACAACGACGCGAACCGCGCCCCGTGGGGACTGGGCGCCAACTTCGTGGACTTTCTCCCCGCCGGCGGCGGGAGCCTGACGGTTACCTTCGACGGCGCCGACGGTTTTGCCTGGCGCGCGTTCCTCGTGGCGACCCCGGCTCGGGGCGGTCCACCGTCGGTCACCGAGATTCCGCTCGACGCGAGCAGCGCCGGCTCGGCAACGGTGAGCAACTTCGGTACGCGGTGGAGCAGGGTGACGCTCGTGCCGACGATCGCCGACCGCGCGGGCGCCGAGGTGACGTTCGGGTATTCGGCGGCGGTCAGGTAGGTCGGCGGTGGTCCGGGTGGACCCCCGTCGCTCAGGTACCGACAACCTCCAGCTCGATCCAGCGACGGAAGAAGGGATCGTCGAAAGCGTAACCGCCACGCCGCGGACGCACTACGAGGAGTTCCCTCTCGACCAGCCCTCGGAGCGTCCGTTGCACAGTGGTCTTCGCGCCGAGCCGGTGTCGGCGCAGCGTTTCTTCGGCGAGGAATCGGACGTCCGGCTCGGTCGCCAGGACACTGAGAAGCAACTGCGCGGTTCGGCTGCAGTCTGCCCAGACGCGGCGGTGCAGGGCGGCCTGCTCGCGCACCAGCGTGTCGAGCGCGGCCGAGACGCTGGCGTCCGCTGGGGCTTTCTGACCGTGCGAAGCGTCCCAGACGGCTCGGGCGAGCTGAACGATGTCGCGGGTGCGGTCTCCGGCCAGGCGGACGACGGCTTCGACCACGGCCGGGCTCCAGTCTTGGCCGGTCGCCGCCGCTCTGGCGTGCAACCATGCGGCCATCTCGCGCTGAGGAATGGCTCCCATCGGCAGGACATCTGCGAGTTTCCACAGTGCCTGCTTCTTGTCCGCGACCAGCTGCTCGATCAGGGAACGCTCCGAGCCCGCGAGGACGTAGCTGACATCCGGCGAACCCTCCAGGGCGGCCTTCAGGGGCCACCAGGAGCCTTCGCCTTTCGCATCGAGTTGCCGGAGCCGTTGGAACTCATCGAGGACGATCCCCAGCCGCTTCCGGCGGCGGGAGACCTCCGCCTGCACGGCCAGGAGGGCGTCGCCCAGAACCTGAGTGGCCGGCTCGCCGGCAAGGCGCGGCTCCAGGGTCACAGCGATTGGGCTCAATCCTGAGGGATCCGCCTGCGGTGCAAGAGTGACCGTTGCCCGTAACCGTCGCAGGAGAGAAGGCAACCACTGGTGCCAGTCTTGTCCGATCGCCTGCCTCACGGCTTCCAGCACCCGACGCACGGCGTCTTCGGCCGTGGTAGCGGTCGCCAGATCGACGATCGCGACGGCCCGGCCCTGCTTACGGAGTCGCGCCGCCGCCATCCCCAGCGTCGAGGACTTACCGAGGCGACGTTCGCCGAACACCACGAGACGGCCGCCGGGACTGCCGAGCGCCTGCTCGACGCGGGCAAGCTCGGCCGTGCGATCGGCGAACCCGGCTCCGGTCGCCAGGGTCCCGATGATGAAAGGGTTGGGGTGAGGTCGCGCCATTCATCCGCCAGTTCCGACAATCGGGTCCCGAGAGGTGCGGTCCGGAAAACGGGTCCCACAATACGGAACTAGCACACCCGCAGTTGACAATCATGTTAATATCGTCTATACCTGATTCTAACATCAGAAAGCTGGTGTAATGTCAAATATTACTTATAGTAATACGAATGACGAGGTCATGAGGGAGATCGGCTTCCGGCTCCGGCAGTACCGTCTCCAGCAGAACCTCCCGATCTCCGACGTGGCCCGCCAGGCCGGGTTGAGCGCGCCCACGGTGATCAACGTGGAGAACGGACGGAATCCGCGGCTGGACTCGGTCGTTCGCATGATGCGTGTTCTCGGGCGTCTCGAGGCTCTGGATGCGTTCCTGCCTCCTCCGCTGATCTCACCGATCCAGATGGCGCGTCTCAAGGGCCGCACGAGACAGCGGGCTCGCCGGCCACGTCGTGGCGCGTAGACCGCCGACCCCCGGAAAGCGGAGGCCAGGGCGTGCCGCCAGGATGTCACCGGGCTACGCCCTGGCGACCGTGAGGCTGTGGGGTCGTGTGGTCGGCGTGATCGCGGAAGGGCCCGGCGGAGAGGTGACCTTCGAGTACGCCGACGATTTCAGACGCTCCGGTCTCGAGATCTCGCCGATCCACCTCCCTCTCGCGCGCCGAGGACCGGTCAGCTTTCCGGAGCTGCGCCGAACGGAGACCTTCGCCGGGCTGCCCGGAGTTCTGGCCGACGCGCTTCCGGACGCTTTCGGGAATGCGATCATCAGGCGCTACTTCGCGGACCGGGGCACACCGGAGGCCGCTCTCAGCCCCGTTCAGAAGCTGCTCTACCTCGGCGATCGCGCCGTGGGCGCGCTGGAGTTCTCCCCCCCGTTGGCGGATCGCGGCGCGGTGATCCAGGAGGCCCTGGACGTGCGGCACCTGGTCGATGAGGCGCGACGTGTGATTGAGGGCGACGTCACCGTCGCAGTCCCCGAGATCATGCAGGTTGGCGCGTCGGCAGGCGGCGCGAGGGCCAAGGCGCTCATCCTCTGGAACAGGAAGAACGACCGCGTTCGATCCGGGTTCGCCGCTCCCCTGGCTGGTGA
>CAYHQJ010000032.1:0-2071 GCA_964358595.1 uncultured Gemmatimonadales bacterium | reverse complement strand
TGCAGCACGTCGACTACAACCTCCGCGGCGCGTTCTCGTACGAAGGGTTCCTGCGGACCATCAACGCGCTGAGGCTAGGCCAGCCGGCCGTCAACGAAGGGTACCGGCGCATGGTCTTCAACATCGCGGCCGCCAACCTGGACGATCACGTGAAGAACATCGCGTTCCTGATGTCGCCCGAAGGTGCGTGGCGCCTCGCGCCGGCCTTCGACATGACGTACGCCAGGGGCGGACCGTGGACGCGGACCCATCAGATGACGCTGCGCGGCAAGGATGACGAGGTGAGCCGCGACGACCTGCTCGCCGTGGGGCAGCAGTTCGGCGTTCCCGGGGATGGGGCGCCGATCATCGGGCAGGTCGAGGCGGCCTTGCAGGCGTGGGAGGCCGAGGCGAAGAGCGTGGGCGTGCCGGCCGACTGGATCGGGCGCGTACGAGGGGATTTCACCACGCTCTCCTGAGCGGAGGGCGGCACGCTGGACTGATCCGCCACGCGTCGCCGCACTTTCGGTTATCCCCCCGCCGAGCGCATGCTGTAGGCTGGTGCCGGTTCCACGACGGAGGATCCGGTGCCTGTTACGGCGAAGCTGTCGCGAAGGTTCTACGAGAAGTTCGGCGACGAGACCACAAACGAGCTGGTGGACTGGTTCAACCAAGTGGACGCCCAGTACAAGTCCGAGTTGAAAGAGCTCGCGGACGCCTACTTCGCGAAGTTCGAGGCAAGGCTTCAGGCGGAGCTTTCGGGGCTGCGGGCGGAGATGCTGAAGTGGATGTTCGTGTTCTGGATGGGGAACGTCGCCGCGACGGTGGGCATCGTGCTCGCGGCGATCAAGCTCTCGCGCTAGCCGCGACCTCCGCCGCACCCGCATCACCTAATCACCCATCACTCCTCACCCCTCGCGAACGAAGGGCCCGGCACCGCCGGGCCCTTCGTGATTGCCCCTCCTGGGCTCGAACCAAGACCCTCCTGATCCAGAGTCGCCCGCCCAAGGGCGTCAAACTCCGGCAAGATGCTGTCTAACCGCGAGTTCGTGTCGTCCGCTGCCGGGGCTCGGTACACTGGACGCCGGGCTTTGAAACGGGCAACTGACTCACATGCTGGCTCAGCCGTCCGCTAAGCGAAGCGTTGCAGAACCACCGACGGTGTAGTATGCTACACCGTAGCATAGAGCCGAGGGTCCATGCAGTTCTCGTTCGTCGAGACTACGGTGTTTACGAGGCGCCTCGGGCATTTGGGCCTGGAGGATGGGCTTCGGCAACTTCAGCTGGCATTGCTGGAGAATCCCGAGGCGGGGGCCCTTGACCCTGGCACCGGCGGGCTGCGGAAGGTGCGGATGGCGGTCCCGCGCAGCGGGAGGGGGAAGCGTGGAGGTGCGCGGGTGCACTATCTGTTGTTGCCGCACAAAAGGCTGATCTACCTGATGTACGTGTACGGCAAGGACGAGACGGCGACGTTGAACCAGGAGCAGAAGAAGCAGCTGCGTGGAGTGGTGGAAGCCATCAAGCGGGAACACACTGGGTAGCCTGCCAAGGCGAGTCCCAGGGGCGTTAGTCCGGGGACGTGTTAGGCCGCACAGGATTGGGGGCTCAAGTGGACGCAAAGACCTTCGCCGAACTCATGGACTCGGCGGGCGAGGCACTGGAGCATGCTCGGGGCAAGCGGGAACTGAGGACAACGGTCCTACCCGAAGCACCGAGGCCCATGGCTGCCGCTGAGGTGAGAAAGCTCAGGGGCAGGCTGAACGCATCTCAGGCGGTGTTCGCCTACTACCTCAATGTCAGCCCAAAGCTTGTTCAGGCATGGGAAACCGAACGCAGAAAGCCGCAGGGCCCAGCGCTGCTGCTGCTGCGAATCGCGCAAGAAGACCCGGCGTCGCTGCTACTGGGCTTCCGAAAGAGGACTCGTCCCGCGGACAAGGCGCGTCGTCCGGCCGCCGCAAGGTAGCGCTCTCAATCGGCACTACTCTCAGACGGGCGTGCGGACAAAAGGAACGGCGGCCCGCGAGCCGCCGTTCACGATTGCCCCTCCTGGGATCGAACCAGGACTCTCCTGATCCAGAGTCAGGCGTGTTGC
>CAYHQJ010000031.1:0-18385 GCA_964358595.1 uncultured Gemmatimonadales bacterium | reverse complement strand
GCCGTACGGCTGCACGGTGAAGTATTGAGCGGAGAGCGCCTGCAACCCTGGGGGCACCTCCGGCGTCCAACTGATATGCCGCCTGCCGCTTGTGTCACGACCAGGGCCCTGTCCGCGATCCTGGCGCTGGCCGCCGCCCTGCCGGCGGCCGCCCAGAACGTCCACCCCACGCCGCCCCCGGAGGTGCGGGCCGTCCCCCTCGAAAGCGACATCCGGCTCGACGGGAGGCTGGACGAGGCGGTCTGGCAGACCGCGCCCGCCGCCACCGGTTTCCGGCAGGCACAGCCCCACGAGGGTCAGAGCGCCACCCAGCGCACCGAGGTCCGGTTCGCCTTCGACGGCGCCGCGCTGTACGTGGGCGCGCGGATGTACGACGAGGGCGGGGCCGCCGGCGTCCAGACCCGCCTGGTGCGCCGGGACGGCAACGCCGACGCGGACTACCTCGAAGTCATCTTCGATACCTTCCACGACCACATCGGCCGGCTGTTCTTTACCGTGAACCCGTCCGGAGTGCGGGGCGACGCGAACGGCCTGGGCGGCGGCGGGGACGAGTCGTGGGACCCCGTGTGGGAGGTCAAGACCATCATTGACTCGCTCGGCTGGACCGCCGAGCTGCGGATTCCCTTCTCGCAGCTCCGCTACCCCGAGACGCGAGAGGAACAAACCTGGGGCCTCCAGGTCTGGCGCCAGGAGAACCGGCTGAACGAGCTGTCCCAGTGGTCGTTCTGGGGCCTGACGGAGTCTGGCGGACCGCCGCGCTTCGGGCACTTGACCGGCCTGGTCATCAGTCGCGCCCCCGGCCGGGCCGAGATCCTGCCCTACACCGTGGGTCGCTCGGCCAACGTCCCGGTGAGCGATTCGGCCGACCCGTTCCAGGACCCGCACGCGATCGACGGCCGCATCGGCGCCGACGCGCGGGTGCTGCTCACCTCCAACCTCACGCTGAACGCCACGGTGAACCCGGATTTTGGCCAGGTCGAGGTGGATCCGGCGGTGGTGAACCTGAGCGCGTTCGAGACCTTCTTCGACGAAAAACGCCCGTTCTTCGTCGAGGGCGCGGGGTACTTCAGCTTCGGCGGGATGAGCTGCTACTTCTGCTCGAACGTGTCGGGCCTGTCCATGTTCTATACCCGGCGGATCGGCCGCGCGCCGCAGGTGGCGGACCACGCCTACGCCACCGGCCCGTATGCCCACGTGCCGGACAACACCACCATCCTGGGCGCGGCGAAGCTCACCGGCCGCACCCGGACCGGCTGGTCAATCGGCGCGCTCGACGCGGTGACGCGGCGCGAGCGGGCCACCGTCCAGCTGGCCGACGGCTCGCGCACCGGCGCGACCGTGGAGCCGTTCACCAACTACTTCGTGGGCCGGGTGGCGAAGGACCTGCGGGGCGGCGCCACTGTGTTCCGCGGCATGGCCACCTCGGTTGTCCGCGATCTGAGCGACCCCTACCTGCGGGATCGGCTCACCAGCCACGCCGAGACGTTCGGCCTCTCGACCGACATGTACTTCGGCAAGCGCGACTACCGGCTCATGGCGCAGCTGGCCGGGAGCCAGGTGACGGGCGATTCGGCCGCGATCCTCCGGATCCAGCGCTCCAGCGCGCGCTACTTCCAGCGGCCCGACCGGGGGAACGGTCGCAACGGGCTGCTGAGCGACCGGTACGATCCATCGGCCACCTCGCTGCGCGGCCTGGGCGGCTACGCGCGGTTCTCCCGCGAGACGGGCAACCTGTTGTGGGAGGTCTCGACCAACGTCCGCACGCCGGGCTTCGAGAACAACGACATCGCGTTCATGTCCCGGGCCGACTACTGGTGGATGAGCGCCAACGTCTTCCCGCAGTGGGTCAAGCCCACCCGTTGGTACCGCCAGCTGTTCTTCATCGCCGGCGGCCAGCAGCAGTACAATTTCGACGGCGACCTGACCGACCGGCAGGTGCAGTTGTTCGGCTACATCCAGGCGCTCAACTACTGGAACATGCAGGCGTTCTGGATCCACCGGCCGAGCCTGCTGGACGACCGGCTGAGCCGCGGCGGGCCGGTGCTGCGCCGCCCCGCCCTCGACTACTGGTCGGCGACCGTCTATACCGACCAGCGCAAGAGCGTCGTCGTCAGTTGGTTCGGTGACCTGGGCTGCACCACCGACGGCGACTGCGACCGGAACGCCAGCTTCACGTTCCGGCTGCGGCCGAGGTCGAACGTGTCGCTCTCGTTCGGCCCCTCGATCGGCCACGACGAGACCAGCTTCCAGTACATCACGGCGGTGAACGATACGACGGCCGCCGCCTTCTACGGCCGGCGCTACGTGTTCGCGCGCCTGGTCCAGAACTCGATTTCGATGGACACGCGGATCAACGTCACGTTCTCGCCGAACCTGACGTTCGAGCTGTTCGTGCAGCCGCTCATCGCCAGCGGCGCCTACTCGCGCTACGGCGAGTTCGCCGCTCCGCGTGCGGGACGCCGGCTCGTCTACGGGGTGGACGTCGGCACCGACTCAGTCGTGCGGGGCGCCGCGGGACGCCCCGACTCGGTGTTCGTCGATCCCGACGGCAGTGGTCCGGGCGCGCGATTCGCCATCGCGGATCCCGGCTTCACGTTCCGCTCGTTGCGCGGCAACGCGGTGCTGCGGTGGGAATACCACCCGGGCTCGACGCTGTACGTGGTGTGGACCCGCAGCGCCGCGTCGTCCCTGTCCCGCGGGGCGATCGACTTCGGCGCGGACGCGCAGGCCCTGCTGCGGGGCCCCGCCGAGAACATCTTCCTGATCAAGGTGAACTACCGGCTGGGGATCTAGCGATTTGGGCCGCCCGGCGAAGGTACGGCGCGGGGCCACGCGCGCCGCGGACCGGCTAGTGCACCGCCGGCGGCTCGAGCCGCGCCAGCACCGGCGGGTCCACCACCAGCTTGCGCTCGGCCAGCTCGCGCCACAGCGGGCTCAGCACGCCGAGCAGGTCGTCGGGCCGCAGCGTGCGCACCGAGCGGTGCTGCGCCACGTCCTCCGCCGCGCGGCCGTGCACGTGCGCGGCCGCCGCGCCCGCGACCTGCGGCGGCGCCTCGCGCCCGAGCCACTGCGCCGCCATCCCCGAGAGCACGTCGCCGGTGCCGCCGGTGGCGAGGCCGGGATTCCCCGAGCAGGAGACGAGCGGCGGGACGCTCGGCGCCGCCACGACGGTCGGCACGCCCTTGAGCAGCACCGCGTGGCGCAGCCGCTCGGCGGCCGCGATGGCCGCGCCGAACGGGTCGCGGCGGGTCTGCTCGGCGAGGTCCGGGAACAGCGCCGCGAACTCGCCGCGGTGCGGGGTGATCAGCGCGCGCTGCCCGGCGAGGAGGTCACGCAGCTCGTCGGCGGCGCCCTTGAACGCCATCAGCCCGTCGGCATCCACCAGGAGCGCGCCCTTCACGTGGGCGATGACCGCGCGCGCGAACCGCTGGCGCGCGCTCCCGCGGCCGAGGCCGGGGCCGAGCACCACGGCGTCGGCCCAGCCGAGCGCCTCGACCAGGTCGGGCTCGAGCGACTCGCCGAGCGCCGTGGTGACCGTCATGATGTCGGGGTTGTTCGCCTGGGCGGCGCGCACCGAGGCCTCCGACGCCGCGATCTTCACCAGGCCCGCGCCCGAGCGCTGCGCCGCCTTGGCCGCGAAGACCGCCGCCCCCGCCATGCCCTCGGAGCCGCCCACGATCAGCACGCGGCCGCGCTCGCCCTTGTGCATCTCGGCGCTGAACGGGCTCAGCACCTCGTGCAGCCAGCCGTCGGTGACGGCGCCCGGCCACGCCGGGTCGGGGGGCGGGAAGCCCATGTCGGTGACGACGATCACGCCGCACACGGTGCGCTGGATGAGATGCCCGCGACGGAACGCGCCGAAGGTCACGGTGAGCGCCGCGCGCACGCACGGCGCGTGCACCTCGCCGGTGGTGAGGTCGAGGCCGGTCGGACCGTCTATGGCGACCACCGGCACGTTCTGGCGCATGATGCGCTCGACGCAGTGCGCCGCCGCCTCCTTCGGGGCGCCGCTCGCGCCGGTGCCGAGGATCCCGTCGATCGCCACACCCTGGCCGCCCCAGTGGTCGTCGGGGCCGACGAACCGCACGCCGTACATCCCGGCGAGGATCCGGTTCTCGGTGTTGTCGGGGGAGCCCTCGCCCGGCAGCGCGCACACCGTCACGCTCACGCCGAGCGCGGCGAGGGCGCGGGCCGCAACGTAGCCGTCGCCGCCGTTGTTGCCGCGCCCGCACACGACGAGCACGCCGTCGGCGAGGCGCGAGCCGTAGTCGCGGGCGACGATCGCCGCGACGGCCCGGCCCGCCGACTCCATCAGCACCCGGCTCGGGAGCTTGGCGAACTCGCGCGCCAGGCGGTCCCACTCGGCCGCCTCGCTCGCACCCAGCACCGGCACCACGCTCATCGCGCGATCACCCCCGCGTAGCCCACCACCGCGTCATCGTCGCCCGTGACCATGCCCGAATGGCTGTAGTGCACGACCTCCGCCCCTGCGGCGCCCAGCAGCCGCGCCGCGTGCAGCACCGCGGCCGCCGGCACGCGACCGCACATCGTCACCCGGTGCCGGCGCGTGACCTCGAGCAGCGCCTCGCCGTCGAGCTTCTCCACCTCGGCGAGCGCGAGGCGGTCCTTCGGCCCGCCCACCGCGGCCGACTCGTAGTGGTTCATGTCGCTGCTCGCCACGAGCAGCACCGGCTCGGGCGACTCGCGCACCGCCGCGGCCAGCGCCTCGCCGAGGGCGCGGGTGCGCGGCCAGTCGCTCCAGCCGAGCACGACCGGCACGACGGTGACGTCGGGGCGGCGCGCCAGGAGGAACGGCAGCTCGACCTCGACGGCGTGCTCGCGCCGGTGCGCCGCCGGGTCGTCCTCGAGGTAGCTGCAGAGCGCCAGCAGCGCGGCGGCGAGCGTCTCGTCCACTGGCACCTCGCCGGCCGGCGTCACGAACGCGCCGACGGCGTACACGCTGCCGCCGTGCGCGGCCTCGCCCATGCCGGTGTGGTTCGGCGCGAGCACGACGCAGCGCCGCGGGACGGCGAGCCGCGCGAACACCTGCGCCGCGGTGCGGCCCGAGTAGACGTAGCCCGCGTGCGGGGCGATGGCGGCAACGGCGGGCGCCGGGGCGGCGTCCACCTCGCCGAGCAGCGCCTGGACGGCGGCCACGAGCTGGGCCGGCTGGGCGGGATAGAAGAGACCGGCGACGGCGGGATGTCTAGTTCGCATAACGGCTCACTGGTAGCGGCATCGCCCACCTCCCTCCGCGCCGCTAGCGCCCCTCCCCCACCGCGCGCCACGCCCCCCACTGGTAGCCGGCCTCGAACGCCTCGGTGAACGCGAACACCTCTGCGAAGTCCTCGACGCGGTCGGACTCCTGCGCCTTGAGCAGCCCGACGTCGATCAGGATGAACACGATCGCGCCGATGTCGCCGGTGGACCGGATTCCCCAGTGCTCGAGGACCGCGCGCGAGAGCAGCCCGTACTGCTCGAGCGCGAAGTCGCGGCAGGCGCACGCCAGCTCCTCGCCGCTGACGTGCCGCCGCTCGCTCAGGCCCGCCTGGAGGTGCTCGAGCGCCGCGAGCACGAACAGGTAGGCGCGCTCGTCGTAGCGTTCCCCGCGCTCGCGCAGGCGCGCTAGCACATCGTCGGCGAAGTCGAGCTGGCTCATGGGTGCTTCCCAATCATTGGACGGACGCCCCGCTCACGCAAGGCTCGCGAGCGCGCGCGCCGGCAGCCCGTACAGCGGGAACCGGTCGGCCAGCTCGCGCACCTCCGCCTGCACCAGCTTCAGCGCCGCCTCAGCGGCGCGGCCCACGAGCGCGCGGTCGATCAGGTCGCCGATCCGCCGCATCTCGAGCTCCGCCATGCCGCGCGTCGTGAGGGCCGGCGTCCCGATCCGGATGCCGCTCGTGACGAACGGGGACTGCGGGTCGCCCGGCACGGTGTTCTTGTTCACGGTGATCCCGGCGCGGCCCAGCGCCTCCTCGGCCTCCTTGCCGGTGAGACCCTTGCTGCGCAGGTCCACCAGCAGCAGGTGGGTGTCGGTGCCACCGGAGACGAGGCGGTAGCCCCGCTCCGCCAGCGCCTCACCCAGGGCCTTCGCGTTGGCGACGACCTGCCGCGCGTACCCGGCGAACGACGGCTCGAGCGCCTCTCCGAACGCCACCGCCTTGGCGGCGATGACGTGCATCAGCGGCCCGCCCTGCGAGCCCGGGAAGATCTCCTTGTCCACCGCCTTCGCGTGCTCCTCGGTGCAGAGGATCAGGCCGCCGCGCGGCCCGCGCAGGGTCTTGTGCGTGGTGCTCGTCACGACGTCGGCGTGCGGCACCGGCGAGGGGTGCACGAGCGCCGCCACGAGCCCCGCGAAGTGCGCCATGTCCACGACCAGCCGGGCGCCGACCTCCTTCGCGATCGCGGCGAACGCGGCGAAGTCGATCACCCGCGGGTAAGCGCTGCCGCCCGCGACGATCACCTTCGGCCGCTCGGCGCGGGCCAGGTCACGCACCTGGTCGTAGTCGATCAGCCCGGTCTCCTCGCGTACCCCGTACTGCACGGCATGGAACATCCTCCCCGACTCGTTCACCGGGGCGCCGTGCGTGAGGTGGCCGCCGTGCCGCAACGCCATGCCGAGCAGCGTGTCACCCGGGCGCATCAGCGCGAGATAGGCGCCGAAGTTCGCCTGCGAGCCGCTGTGCGGCTGCACGTTGGCGTGCTGGGCGGCGAACAGCCGCTTGGCGCGGACGATCGCCAGCGTCTCGACCTCGTCCACGACCTCGCACCCACCGTAGTAGCGCCTGCCGGGGTAGCCCTCGGCGTACTTGTTCGTGAGCGGCGAGCCCATTGCGGCGAGCACCGCGGGCGAGGCGAAGTTCTCCGATGCGATCAGCTCGAGCCCCTCGGCCTGGCGCGCCGTCTCGCGCGCGATGATGTCCGCGACGGCGGGGTCGCCGGCCAACAGGTCGGCCTGCGCTTCGTAGTGGGTCACAGGACCTCGGATCCGTGGGAGTTCATGGCGGCGCCTCCGCTACACCCAGGTGCGCTTGAGCTTCGCCGCCATCGCGATGCGCCGCTCCGCGAGCCGGTCGGCCGCCCGGTAGGTCGGCAGCCCCTCCTCCTTCGCCAGCTCGAAGACCCTCAGCATAGTGTCGTAGATCTCGCCCGCCTTGCGGAGGGCCCGCTCCGCCGACCAGCCCTCGAGCTCGCCGTTCACGTTCATCAGCCCGCCCGCGTTGATCACGTAATCCGGAGCGTACAGGATCCCCTTCTTCTCCAGCTCGTCACCGTGCCGCGGCTCGGCGAGCACGTTGTTCGCTCCGCCGGCGATCACCTTGACTGTGAACTGCGCCAGCGTCCGGTCGTTGACCACCGCGCCCAGCGCGCACGGCGCGAAGACGTCGGCCTCGACCCGGTAGATCTCCTCGGGCTGCACCGCCTTCGCGCGGAACTCCTCCACCACCCTCTGCGCCTTCTCCGGCGCGATGTCCGTCACGACCAGCTTCGCGCCCTCGTCCGCGAGGTACTGGCAGAGGTAGTAGCCGACGTGGCCGCATCCCTGCACCGCCACCGTTCTTCCGGCCAGCGAGTCGTTCCCGAACTTCCACCCCGCCGAGGCCTTCATCCCCCGGTAGACGCCGTGCGCGGTCACCGGCGAGGGGTCGCCCGAGCGGCCCTGGAGTCCCACGACGTGGGTCGTCTCGAGGTGGATGTACTCCATGTCGGCCGGGCTGGTGCCGACGTCCTCGGCGGTGATGTAGCGGCCCTTCAGCGTTTCGACGAACCGCCCGTGGGCGCGGAACAGGGCCTCGCGGTCGGTGCCCTTCCCGTCGGCGAGGATCACCGACTTGCCGCCGCCGAGGGCGAGGCCCGCCACCGCGGCCTTGTAGCTCATCCCCCGGGCGAGCCGCAGCGCGTCGATGACCGCGTCGGCCTCGGTGTCGTACTTCCAGTAGCGGGTGCCCCCGAGCGCCGGGCCCAGGGTGGTGTTGTGGATCGCGATCAGGCCGCGATAGCCGGTGGAGGGCTCGTGGCAGAACAGGAGCTGCTCGTGGTCGTGCTCCCGCATGATCGGGAAGATATCCATCATCCGCCGGCGGTCTCCGTCAGGGGTGGGACAGCAACTGGCGCGCGATCACCATGCGCTGGATCTCGGACGTCCCTTCGTAGATCGTGATCACCTTCGCGTCGCGCATGAGCTTCTCGACGGGATAGTCGCGCATGTAGCCGTAGCCCCCGAAGACCTGCACGGCCTCGGTGGTCACGCGCATGACCATCTCGCCGGCGAACAGCTTCGCCATGCTCGCCCACTGCGTGACGTCCTCGCCCGCGTCCTTGCGCCGCGCCGCCTCGTGGAGCAGTGCGCGCGCCGCGGCCAGCTGCGTGGCCATGTCCGCGAGCTTGAACTGGATCGCCTGGAACTCGGCGATCGCCCGGCCGAACTGGCTGCGCTGCCGCGCGTAGCGCCGCGCGTGAGCGAGCGCCGTGCGCGCGATCCCGCACGCCTGCGCCCCCACGCCGAGCCGCCCGCCGTCCAGCACCGCCAGCGCGTAAGCGAACCCCGTCCCCTCCTCGCCGAGCAGCGCGTCGGGCGGGAGCCGGAGGTCGCGGAAGAAGACGGCCGTCGTGTTCGAGGAGCGGAGCCCCATCTTGTCCTCGGGCTTGCCCGGCTCGTAGCCCGGCGCGTCGGTCGGGACGATGAAGGCGCTGATCCCGCGCGCGCCCTTGCGGTCCCCCTCGCGGTCGGTCCGCGCCATCACGAGCACCACGCCGGCCGTGCCGCCGTTGGTCACCCAGGCCTTCGCCCCGTTCAGCACCCAGCCGCCCTCGGTGCGCACGGCCTGCGCGCTCAGGCTCGCCGCGTCGGAGCCCGCCTCCGCCTCGCTGAGCGCGAACGCGCCGAGCAGCTCGCCCCGCGCCAGCGGCTTCAGCCAGCGCTGCTTCTGCGCCTCGCTGCCCCAGCGCAGCAGCATCTGCGTCGGGAGCGAGTTGTGCACGCCCATCGAGATCGAGGCGGCGCCGTCGGCGGCGGCGATCTCCTCGAGCGCGAGCAGGTAGGTCAGCGTGTCGAGGCCGAGGCCGTCGTACTCCTCGGGGACCAGCATCCCGAAGAAGCCCAGCTCGCCGAGCTTCCGGATGACGTCGGCCGGGAAGTGGTGCTCGGCGTCCCATTGCGCCGAGAACGGCGCCAGGTGCTCCGCCGCAAACTCGCGCGCGAGCTCCACGATCTGCCGCTGCGTCTCGGTCAGCCCACCGCCGACCGTCACCTGATCACCGACTGCGCCCACTGCGCCCTCTGCGCCTCTGACGACTGACGCCTACTGGTAGTTGTAGAACCCGCGGCCGGATTTCCGGCCCAGGTACCCCGCCGCCACCATCCTCTTCAACAGCGGACACGGCCTGTATTTGTCATCCCCGAGCCCGTCGTGCAGCACGTCGAGGATCGCCAGGCAGGTGTCGAGCCCGATCAAATCGGCCAGCGCGAGCGGCCCCATCGGGTGGTTCATGCCGAGCTTCATCACCGTATCGATCGCCTCGGCGGTGGCGACGCCCTCCATCAGGCAGAACACCGCCTCGTTGATCATCGGCATGAGCACGCGGTTGGAGACGAAGCCTGGGTAGTCGCTCACCTCGACCGGCGTCTTGCCCAGCTCGCGGACGACGTCCATCACGAGCACCGTCGTGGAGTCGCTGGTCGCCTGGCCGCGGATCACCTCGACGAGCTGCATCACCGGCACCGGGTTCATGAAGTGCATCCCGATGACCTGCGCGGGCCGCGTGGTGCGCGCGCCGATCGTGGTGACGGAGATCGAGCTGGTGTTGGTGGCGAGGATGGCCTCGGGCGGGGCGTGGCGGTCGATGTCGGCGAACAGGTTGAACTTGAGGTCCGCGTTCTCCGACGCGGCCTCGATCACCAGCTCCCGGTCGGCGATGACGCCGAGGTCGGTGGTCGCGGCGATGCGCGCGAGCGCCGCGTCGCGCTCGGCCTCGCTGGCCGTCCCCTTCCTGATCTGGCGGTCGAAGTTGCCCCGGATGGCGGCGAGTGCCTTGTCGAGCAGCGGCTGCGCGACGTCCACGAGCTGCACGTTCCAGCCCTTGTGCGCGAAGACGTGGGCGATGCCGTTGCCCATCTGTCCCGCGCCGACGACGGCGACCTGTTTCTGGTGCATCGGTCCCCCGGAAACGAAACGCGCGCTCGTCAGCGGAGCGCGCGCGTCACGCTGCGGCCGCGGCGCAGCACGAGCGCCGCCAGGGCCGCCTTGACGAGGTCCCCCAGGACGAACGGCAGCACGCCGGCCGCGACGGCGCGGCCCACGCTGCCGGTCAGGAGCATCAGCTGCGACAGTCCGCCCGCGTGGACGGCGGCGATGCCGAGCAGCGGCGCCGCGAGCAGCGCCGGCCACGTCCCCCGCGCCGCCACCGCGCCGACCAGCGCCGCCGCGAACGGGTAGGCGAGGAGATAGCCGCCGGTCGGGCCGAACAGCCGGGCGAGGCCCGGCGCGCCGCCGGGCGTAAACACCGGCAGCCCCGCCGCGCCCATCGCCAGGTACCCCACCAGGCTCAGCGCGCCCAGGCGCGGGCCGAGCAGCCCGCCGACGAGCAGCACGGCGAGGGGCTGGAGCGTCATCGGCACCGGAGTGCCCGGCAGCGGCACCGCCACCTGCGAGGCGGCGGCCACGACGAGCGCGCCCGCGCACGCGGCGGCGAGCCGGAGGACGAGCGGCCGCCGGGCGACTGCGGCGCGGGCGGTGGCGGTCCGGGCCGTCGTCATCTAGAGTCGCTCCACGGAGAGGGCCACGGCGTTGCCGCCGCCGAGGCACAGGGTGGCGAGGCCCGTCGCCTTGTCGCGGGCCTGCATAGCGTACAGCAGTGTCGTGAGCACGCGGGCGCCGCTCGCCCCGATGGGGTGGCCGAGGGCGACGGCGCCGCCGTTCACGTTGACGCGCGACCAGTCCCAGCCGAGGGCCTGCCCGTCGGCCAGCGCCTGCACGGCGAAGGCCTCGTTGGCCTCGACCAGGTCATAGTCGCCGATCGTCTTCCCTTCCTTCGCCATCAGGTGCCGCACCGCCACGATCGGGGCGAAGAACAGGTCCTTCGGCTCGCCGCCGCCCGTCGCGTAACCCGTGATGCGCGCCAGCGGCTTCAGCCCGTGCGCCTGCGCGAAGGCGAGGCTCGTCACGACCAGCGCGCTGGCCCCGTCGTTGAGTCCCGGGGCGTTGCCCGCGGTAACAGTGCCGTCCTTCACGAACGCCGGCTTCAGCTTCGCCAGCGTCTCGAGCGTGGTGTCGGCGCGCGGGGCCTCGTCCTGGTCGACGACGATCTTGCCCTTCCGCTCCTCGATCTCGACCGGGACGATCTCGGCCTTGAAGAGGCAGGCCTGCTGCGCGGCGACGGCCTTCTGGTGGCTCTCCAGCGCGAACCGGTCCTGCTCCTCGCGCGAGACGCCGGTCTTCTGCGCCGTGTACTCGGCGTAGT
Source organism: uncultured Gemmatimonadales bacterium (assembly GCA_964358595.1). Classification (GTDB taxonomy): domain Bacteria; phylum Gemmatimonadota; class Gemmatimonadetes; order Gemmatimonadales; family JACORV01; genus CAYHQJ01. The sequence continues at coordinate 6,925 of CAYHQJ010000031.1, read as the reverse complement.
TGCCCATGTGGTTGTTGCCGAACGAGCACCACAGGCCATCCCGAATGACCCCGTCCACCAGCTCCTGATTCCCGAACTTCACGCCGCCGCGGAGGCCGTACAGATAGTACGGCGCGCTCGACATGCTCTCCTGCCCGCCCGCGACGACGCACGATGCGTCGCCCGCCTTCACCGCCTGCGCGGCGAGCATCACGGCCTTGAGGCCGGAGCCGCAGACCTTGTTGATCGTGACCGCCGGCACCTCGCCGGGCAGCCCCGCGCCGAGCGCCGCCTGGCGGGCGGGGGCCTGCCCCGCGCCGCCCTGGACGACGTGGCCCACGATCACGTCCTCGACCGCGGCGGGCTCGATGCCGGCCCGCTTCACGGCCTCGCGGATGGCGATCGCGCCGAGCTTCGGCGCGGTGAGGGGCGCCAGCGCCCCCTGGAACTTGCCGATCGGCGTGCGCGTCGCGCTGACGATGACCGGCGTCGTGCGTGGATCGGTGGCCATCTATGGGACCCTCGCTCTGGTCCGAATCTGGTCCAGCAACAGGTTCAGGAACTCGTGCTGCGCCATCACGTCCTGCTTCTGCGCGCTGCCCCGCGTGCGCACCGCGACCGTGCCGGCTTCCGCCTCGCGGCCGCCGATCACGGCGAGGTACGGCACTTTGTGCAGCTCGCCGTCGCGCACCTTGTAGTTCAACGTCTCGTTGCGCTCGTCGAGGTGCGAGCGGATGCCCGCCGCGCGCAACCGCTCATGAACGGCGCGCGCCGCGCTCACCTGCGCGTCCGCGATCGGCAGCACCCGCACCTGCTCGGGCGAGAGCCATACCGGGAAGGCGCCGACGAAGTGCTCGATCAGGAAGCCGATGAACCGCTCCATCGTGCCGAAGATGGCGCGGTGGATCATCACCGGCCGGTGCGGCCGGTTGTCGGTGCCGGTGTACTCGAGCTCGAACCGCTCGGGCAGGTTGAAGTCCAGCTGGATCGTGGTGCCCTGCCACTCGCGGCCGATGGCGTCGTTGAACTTCACGTCGATCTTGGGCCCGTAAAACGCCCCGCCGCCCGCGTCGAGCCGGTAGGTGAGGTTCCGGCGCTCGAGCGCGGCCTTGAGCGCGGCCTCCGCCTGATCCCACACGGCGTCGTCGCCGAGCTTTGTCTCGGGGCGCGTGGCGAGGTCCAGGCGGTACTCGACGCCGAAGGTCTGCCGCAGCACGTAGTCCGTCAGGTCGAGCAGGTGGAAGATCTCCTCCTCGATCTGGTCCGGGCGCATGAACAGGTGCGCGTCGTCCATCGTGAGCCCGCGCACCCGCAGCATCCCGTGCAGCGTGCCCGAGCGCTCGTTGCGGTAGACGTTGCCGATCTCCGCCAGCCGGATCGGCAGATCGCGGTAGCTGCGCTGCTGCGCCTTGTAGACCAGGACGTGCAGCGGGCAGTTCATCGGCTTCACCCGGTAGCGCACGTCCTCCGACTCCCCCGAAGCCGCCGCCATCGCCGGAAACTGGTTCTCGGCGTAGTACGGCAGGTGGCCCGAGCGGACGAACAGCTGCTCGCGCGTGATGTGCGGCGTGTACACCAGGTCGTAGCCCCGCTCGAGGACCAGGTCCTCGATGAAGCGGCGGAGCTGGAACTGGAGCATCGCGCCCTTCGGGTGCCAGAAGATCAGCCCCGGCCCGACGTCCTCCTGGATCGAGAACAGGTCGAGGGCCTTGCCGATCACCCGGTGGTCGCGCTTGCGGGCCTCCTCGAGCCGGTGGAGGTACTGCTCGAGGTCCTGCCGGCTGAACCACGCCGTGCCGTAGATGCGCTGCAGCATCGGCCGGCGCTCGTCGCCGCGCCAGTACGCGCCGGCGGCGTGCAGCAGCTTGACGTGCGCGATCCGCCCGGTGCTGGGGACGTGCGGGCCGCGGCACAGGTCCACGAACGGCCCGTCGCTGTACACGGAGATCGTCTCGTCGGCGCCGATCTCGCCCAGCCGCTCGAGCTTGAACGGGTCGCCCGCGAAGCGCTGCTCCGCGTCCGGCCGCCCCACCTCTTCGCGCACGAACGGGAAGTCCGCCCTGATCACGTCGCGCATCTCGGCCTCGATCTTCTCGAGGTCCTCCGGGGTGAAGGGGCGCGGCACCGCGAAGTCGTAGTAGAAGCCGTCCTCGATCGGCGGGCCGAAGCCGATCCCGGCGTCCGGCCAGAGGCGGCGCACCGCCGTGGCGAGCACGTGGGCCGCCGAGTGGCGCAGGCAGTACAGCGCGTCGGCGTCCCGCTCCGTGAGGATCTGGAACGGCCCGGACTGCGTGAGTGGGCGATCGAGATCGACAATCGCGCCGTTCAGCTTCGCGGCCAGGGCGGCCTTCGCCAGCCGCGGGCCGATGGACTCAGCCACGGCGCGCGGGGTCGTGCCCTTCGGGACCGTGCGCTCGCTGCCGTCGGGCAGCGTCAGGACAAGCTCGTCAGCCATTCCTCACCCGGCAGCGCGCCCACCAGGGGCACGACCTGACGTCCGAACAGGAAGAAGAACACGACCAGCGCCACGATGACGGCGAACACGATGCCCCACCCGATCAGCTGACGGGTGGAGAGGCGCCCCGGAACGGGAGGGCCTGCGGTCACCGACCGACCCGCCGGGAATGGCGCAACTTGCGATGGGGAGCCTGTTTCGCCACTGTTACTCAATGTAGTCGTGGCCCTACCTCCATGCCACCGGAGACAGCGTGCGACGGACCGACCGGGAAGCGGGTTTCGAGATCGCCGACGTGCTCGCGGTGGCGTCCGGCGTCGCCTTGGGCCTGGCGTTCGGGTTCCTCGCCGGGGAGAGCGTCGGGCGGGTCAACAGCCGCCGCATCGCGCTCGCGATGCGGCGGTGGCGGGAGCGCCGGAAGCGGCCCCGCGTGTGGACTGCCGAGGACGCCGAGCGGCTCGAAGCCCGCGTGCTCGACGCGCTGAACCGCGACGTCGTGCTCGCCCGGCGGCCGATCCGCGTGGCGGTGCTCGGCCAGGGGCTGGTCGAGCTGTCGGGTCGCGTGGCGCACCTCTCCGAGGTCGGCCTCGCGGGAGACACCGTGGACGACGTCGCGGGCGTGGACACCGTGCTCAACCACCTGCTCGTCACCGGGGTGGACGGCACCGTCGTAGCCGTACTGGGCCCGAGTGCTCCGCGCGCCGCACGCGGCTAGTACGGTGACATGCCCGAAGAGCTGCGGCCCGCGATGAGCGGGCGTTTTATTGAGGAGGCGCGAGAAGTGAGAGGCGCCGGGGTGATGAGGTGAGAGGGGAGAAGGGAGTGAACGGCAGGCAGGGCGACACCGGGACGGAGGCGCCGGGCGGGGCGCTGCCGCCGCAGTACGACGCCTCGGCCATCGAGACGCCGCTGTACGACGACTGGCTGGCGCGCGGGCTGTTCACGCCCGACCCCACCAGGGGCGGGAGGCCGTACGTCATCGTGATCCCGCCGCCCAACGTGACCGGCGTCCTGCACATGGGCCACGGGCTCAACAACACGGTGCAGGACGTGCTGATCCGGTTCGAGCGGATGCGCGGGCGCGATGCGCTGTGGCTCCCCGGCACGGATCACGCCGGCATCGCGACGCAGAACGTCGTCGAGAAGCAGCTGGCCCGCGAGCGGAAGACGCGCCACGACCTGGGCCGCGAGGCATTCGTCGCGCGGGTGTGGGACTTCGTGGGCCGCACCGGCACCATCATCCTCGACCAGCTCAAGGCCATCGGCTGCTCGTGCGACTGGACGCGCACCCGCTTCACGCTGGAGCCCGCGCTGTCGCGCGCGGTGCGCGAGGTGTTCGTGCGCCTGTGGGAGGAGGGGCTCGTCTACCGCGGCCACCGCGTGATCCACTGGTGCCCGCGGTGTCACACGTCGCTCAGCGACGAGGAGGCCGAGCACCACGACACCGACGGCCGCCTGTTCCACATTCGCTATCCACTCGAGGACGGCAGTGGCTTCGTGACCGTGGCCACCACACGCCCCGAGACCATGCTGGGCGACGTCGCCGTGGCCGTGCACCCCCACGACGAGGCGAAGCAGCACCTGGTCGGCCGGCGGGTGAGGCTGCCGATTGCCGAGATCCCGATCCCGATCATCGCGGACGAGTCGGTGGAGCTGGGCTTCGGCACCGGCTTCCTCAAGGTGACGCCCGCCCACGACCCGGTGGACTTCGAGACCGGCAGGCGCCACGGACTCGAGATGCCCGTGGTGATGACGGAGGACGCCCGCATGGCGGACCTCTCGCTCGAGGGGCGCGAGGGCGGGCGGGTGCCGGCGCCGGTGTTCGGCCAGGACCGGTTCGAGGCGCGGGAGCAGATCCTCGAGATGCTGCGCCACCTCAAGCTCCTCGACAAGATCGAGCCGCACCGGCACGCCATCCGGCATTGCTACCGGTGCGAGACGGTCGTGGAGCCGCGGCTGAGCGACCAGTGGTTCGTGAAGATGCAGCCCCTGGCCGAGCCCGCGCTCGCGGCCTACCGGCGCGGGGAGGTGCGGTTCATCCCCGAGCGCCGGGGCGACGAGTACGAGCAGTGGCTGACCAACATCCGCGACTGGAACATCTCGCGGCAGCTGTGGTGGGGCCACCGGATTCCGGTCTGGTACTGCGACGCCTGCGGCACGATGAACGCCTACCGCGAGGACCCGGCGCGCTGCGGGAAGTGCGGCGGGCCGCTCCGCCAGGACGAGGACGTGCTCGACACGTGGTTCAGCTCGTGGCTGTGGCCGTTCTCGACGCTCGGCTGGCCGGACGAGACGCCGGACCTCGGGCGCTACTACCCCACCGACGTGCTCGTCACGGCGCCGGAGATCCTGTTCTTCTGGGTGGCCCGGATGATCATGGCCGGGCTCCGCTTCATGGGCCGCGTGCCGTTCCACACGGTGTACCTGCACGGCACCGCGCGCGACACGCAGCATCGCAGGATGTCCAAGTCGCTGGGCAACGGGATCGATCCGCTCGACGTGGTGCGTCGCTACGGCGCCGACGCGCTGCGCTTCACCGTGATCAACGGCCTCGCGGTCGGCACCGACATCATCCTCGACCCGAACGACCTCGAGACCTCGTTCGCCACCGGCCGCAACTTCGCGAACAAGCTGTGGAACGTCGGGCGGCTGGTGCTGGCGTCGGTGGAAGGTAAGGACGCCGAGGGGCTGACAGCCGAGCGGCTGAACGCGGGCCACCTTCAACTTGCCGACCGGTGGATCCGCTCGCGCCTGGACCGCACGATCCGCGAGGCGACCGAACACTGCGAGAAGTTCCGGCTCAACGACGCGGTCGGGGCGCCGTACCACTTCCTGTGGGACGAGTTCGCGGATTGGTACCTCGAGGAGATCAAGCCGCGGCTGCGCGGCGAGGCGGCGGGCGGCGACGTCGCGCGCGCCGTCGCGGTGCACTGCTTCGACACGGTGCTGCGGCTGCTGCACCCGGTGATGCCGTTCATCACCGAGGCGCTGTGGCGGCGGCTGCCCGGCAACGCGGACGCCACGATCGTGACGGCGCCGTGGCCGGTCCCGGCGGGTCGCGAGGACGCCGGCGCGGAGCAGGACTACGCGTTTTTCCAGGCGGTCATTTCGAGCGTCCGGGACATCAGGGCGGACTTCGGCGTCACGCCAACCCAGATGGTCCGCATTGCGTTTATCGATCCCTCAGCCAGATGCGAGCGCGTGGTGCAGGAAGCGCGGGCCGCGATCATGTGGCTGGGGAGAGTGACGGCGGTGACCCCGATGCCTGCCGGCGCCGGTGTGCGGGCGGTGCTGCCGGAAGGTGCGCTGCTGTTCGTGGAGCTCGGCGAGTCAACCGACCTGGCGAAGCAGTGCCGGCGCCTGAGCGAGCAACACGCGAGACTCGGCACCCGGCTGCAAGGACTGAGAGCGAAGCTCGCGAATCCGGGCTTCGTGACCAAGGCTCCGGCCGACGTCGTCCACAGCGAGCGCGCCAAGGAGCGGACCTGGTCGGAGAAGCTGGATCGCCTCGCCCGCCATCTCGCCGATCTCAAGTGCGTCTAGGCGCGCTGGCCCTCGCCGGCCTCGCCGTCGCGTGTGCCTCGACCGGCGACCCGCCCGGCGGGCCGCCCGACCAGGACCCCCCGGTGATCGTGAGCGTGGAGCCGGAGTCGGGCGCCGTGCTGGCCCGGCCACCCGGCGCGGTCAACGTCCTCCTGAGCGAGGTGGTCAACGAGCGGATCGCGGCACAGCGGCCGGACATCGGCGGCGCCGTGATCCTCTCGCCCGCGCGTGGCCTCGTGACCGTGAGCTGGCACCGCGACCGGATCGAGGTGAAGCCGAAGGAGGGCTTCCGGCCGGGGCGGGTGTACCGTCTCGAGATCCTCCCGGTGCTCACCGACCTGCGGCAGAACCGCATGCGCGAGGGCCGGCTGGTCGTGTTCTCGACCGGCCCGGCGATCCCGGCGTCGCGGCTCTCGGGCGCGCTGGTGGACTGGCCCGCCGGCCGCGCGGGCGCCGCGCAACTGATCGAGGCGGTGCTGCTCCCCGACTCCCTCGGCTACCGCGCCGCGACCGATTCGAGCGGCACCTTCGACCTGCCGCTCGTGCCGCCGGGCGAGTACCTCGTCTACGGGGTGATCGACCAGAACAACGACCGCGTCCGCGGCCCGCGCGAGGCGTTCGACACCGTGCGCGTCACGCTGGCCGACACCGCGTCGGTGGAGCTGTTCGCCTTCACCCACGACACGACTGGCCCGCGGCTGCGCAGCGTCGAGAGCGTGGACTCCGTCACCGTGCGGCTGGTGTTCGACCGCCCGCTGGACCCAACGCTGTCGCTCGACTCGACGATGGTGACCGTGACGCCGCAGCAGGACTCCACGACGCTGCTGCGCGTCGCGGGCGTGTACACCCAGCGCGAACTGGACTCGGTGCGCGCGCGCGAGGCGCCGCCGCGCGACACTACGCGGGCGGCCGCGGCGGCGCCGTCCGATACCGCGGCGGCGCGCGTGG
>CAYHQJ010000030.1:0-18502 GCA_964358595.1 uncultured Gemmatimonadales bacterium | reverse complement strand
GCCCGCCGCGCCGCAACGACCGGCGCCCGCGGCGACGACCCCGACCCTACAGCCTGCTGCGCAGCCCACGCGGGCGGCGCAGCCGGCCGCTCCCGCGGCGCCCGCGGGCACGGCGGCACCGGCTGCGGCACCCGGCACCGGGTCCGACGTGGCCACGGTGCGGACCGAAGGAGTCGAATTCCCGTTTCCGGGGTATCTGAGGAACCTCGTGGCGCAGGTCTACCGGCGGTGGCATCCGCCGGGCGGCAACGTCGGGCTCGAGGCGGAGATCTTCTTCTTCGTGCGCCGCGACGGCACCGTCACCGGGCTCCAGTTCGTGCGGCGCTCGGGCTCGTTCGCGTTCGATCTCGAAGCGCAGGGGGCGCTCGAGGCCGCGGCGCGCGCGGGCGCGTTCGGCGGTCTGCCCCCGGGGTACGGTGCCGACGTGCTTCCGGTGTCGTTCTTCTTCAGCCCGCGGGCATTGCGATGAGACGGACGCTCCTCGCGGTCCTGCTCCTGCTTCCCGCGCCCCTGCGTGCGCAGGACACGACGCGGGCACCGGGCGGGGTGCGGATCGGGATCACGTACGCGCCGCTCACGCGCGCGTCGGTCGCGGTCGTGCGCACGGCGGCGGCACCGTGGCTGGACAGCGTGCGCGCGATCGTCGAGCGGGACCTGGACCAGTCGGACCGGTTCGAGATCGTCCGGCGCGCCGGCGTGGGCGACGGCGCCACACCGCAGGCCATGGAGGCGATCATCGCCGCGCGCGCCGCCGACCTGGTGGTGCAGGTGGACACAGCGGGCGGCGCGATCCGCGTGCGGCTCGTGGACGTGCGGACCGGTCGTCAGGCGTACGGGACGCAGCTGCCGATCGGCGGCATCGGACTTGCGGCGGGGCGGAGGACCGTGCATCGCGCCTCGGACGAGATCGAGCGGGCTGCGACCGGCACGCCGGGCGTTGCGGCCACGGCGCTGCTGCTGGTGCGCGGCGGCCGGCTGATGGCGGTGGACGCCGACGGCTACGGCGTGCGCGAGGTGCGCGCGGCGGGCCGGCCGGCGCTCTCGCCGGCCTGGTCGCCCGACGCGCGGTGGATCGCGTACACGGCATTCGTGCCGGCGGGCCAGCCGATCGTCCTCCAGGACTTGCTGACCGGTGCGCGCGAGGTCGTGCCGACGACCGAGTACGGGCTGAACATCACGCCCGAGTTCTCGCCCGACGGGCGGCGGCTCGCGTTCGCCCACGGTACCGAAGCGGGCACGGACCTTTACGTTTATGACGTGGCCCGGCGCTGCTGCGTGCAGCGGCTGACCGCGGGGCGCGGCTTCGCCGACAACCTCTCGCCGGCGTGGAGCCCGGACGGGACCCGGATCGCGTTCATCTCGAACCGCGCGGGCTCGCCGCAGCTCTACGTGATGGCGGCCGACGGCACGGGGCAGGAGGTGCTCGGCCGGTTCGACTTCGGGGCGACGGGCACCACCGCGAGCCCGGCGTGGTCGCCGGACGGGAGTGCGATCGCGTTCCACCGCGAGGTCGGCGGGGCCCCGCAGCTGTTCGTGCTCGACCTCGCCACCCGCTCGGTCCGGCAGCTCACCGGCGCGGGCCGCAACGAGGACCCGACGTGGGCGCCCGACGGCCGCCACCTCGCGTTCGTTTCGGACCGGAGCGGCGCGCGCGAGATCTGGGTGGTGGACCTGGAGACCGGTCGTCTCCGGCAGGTGACCAACGTGGGCGGCGCGCGCCTGCCGGCGTGGTCGCCGCGACTTTCAGCCAGCGAGGGCAGGGAATGATCCGAGCAAGGTTCTGGAGGCACGCGTGCGCCGCCGCCGTCCTTGTGGCGGCGTGCAGCAGGAACCCGCGGCCGGCCGCGCCGGCGCCGGCAGCCGCCGATTCCGCCGCCGCGAGGCAGCGGGCGGACTCGCTCGTGGCAGCGGCCCGGCGAGACTCGCTCGCGGCCTTCGCCCGCCGCGACTCCCTCGCCCGGGCCCAGGCGGTGGCCGACTCGCTCGCCCGCGCCATGGCCGAGCGCGCCCGGGCCGACAGCGTTCGCGCGCAGGTCCTGCGCGCGCCCGACTCGTCGGCCGCGACGCTCGTGGCGTCCGGGCTCGAAGCGGCCCGGGCGGCGGCGCTCGCGGAGCCGCTGTACTTCGAGCTCGACCGGTCGGACCTGACGGCGGAGGCGCAGCGCCGCCTCGACGGCAAGCTCGCCATCCTGCGCGCCAGCCCGCGGCTCGAGATCCAGATCGAGGGCCACTGCGACGATCGCGGAAGCGACGAGTACAACCTCGCCCTCGGCAACCGCCGCGCCGCGGCGGTGAAGCGCTACCTCGTCGAGCACGGCGTCGCGGATGCGCGGATCGGCATCATCTCGTACGGTGAGGAACGGCCAGCCGACCCCGGCCACACGGAGGAGGCCTGGGCGCGCAACCGCCGCGCCGAGTTCCGCCTTACGCGGGGAATCCGCTAGTGCGCTGGCCGCCCGCACCGCGCGCGTGGCGCCCTGCCCCCCTGGCGCTGGCGCTGGCGCTCGCCGCGGGCGGCTGCGCCCTGCGCGGCGACGTGACGCGCCTGGAGCGGCAGCTCGCGGAGTCGCAGCGCGCGGCGGCGCGCGCGGACTCGGCCACCGCCGCCAACCTCGCCGCGCTGGCGCGCATGTTCCAGACGATCGCGGACTCCGTCGCCGCGCAGCGCGACCAGCTCACCCGGATGCGGGGCGACCTGCGCGTGGAGCTGATCAACGTCCAGCAGCAGCTGGTCGCCATCCAGGAGCTCACGGGCCAGAGCCAGCAGCGCCTCACCGAGCTGCGCGCGCAGCTCGACCAGCGCTCGGCCCAGTTCGGCGGCGCGGCGCCCGGTGCGCCGGGGCAGCCGGGCGCCGCGGCACCGACGCAACCCGCGCTCCAGCCGGGCACGGCGGCGACGGAAGCGTCGGCCGACCAGCTCCTCGAGCTGTCGCTCCAACAGTTGCGCCGCGGCAGCCCCGCGACGGCTCGGGTGGGGTTCGCCGAGTTCCTCCGCCGCTTCGGGACGCACCCGCGAGCCCCGGACGCCGAGTTCTTCACCGGCGAGGCCTGGGCCGCGGAGCAGCGGGCCGATTCCGCCGCGTCGGCTTACCGGATCGTCGCGCAGCGCTGGCCGCAGTCGCCGCGCGCCCCGTCGGCACTGTACAAGCTGGGCGTCATCGCCGCCGCGGCGGGCAAGGCGGAGGAGGCGCGCCAGCACTTCACCCGCGTCGTGACGGCGTATCCCGGCTCGGAGGAGGCGGCGCTGGCGCGCGACCAGCTCCGCGCGCTCCCTCCGGAGCGCTGACCGCCTTCCGCCGATGACGGCGCCGCCCGACGACCGGCCCGACCGCGGCGAGATGCCGTTCCTCGACCACCTCGAGGAGCTGCGCTGGCGGATCCTCAAGAGCCTGCTCGCGCTGGCCGTCGGCTTCGCTGCTGGCTGGGTCGTGGTCAGCAGCTGGGACGTGATCGGCTTCCTCAAAGGCCCGATCGACCCCTACCTCGCCGGCGGGAAGCTGCTCTTCACCACGCCGATCGAGCCGTTCATGCTGACGCTGAAGCTCGCGGCGGTGGTGGGGCTCCTGGTCGCCTCGCCGGTCGTCCTCTGGCAGCTGTGGGGCTTCCTGCGGCCCGCGCTCTACAAGCGGGAGGAGCGGCTCGTCGCGCCGGTAGCGCTGGTCGGGATCCTGCTCTTCCTCGGCGGCGCCGCGCTCGCCTTCTATGTCATCATGCCCCTGGCCCTCAAGGTGCTGTGGGGGTTCGCGGGCCAGAGCCTCGCGCCCATCATCACCGCCGACGCCTACTTCGGCTTCGCGACCGCGATCGTGCTCTCCTTCGGCACGGTGTTCGAGCTGCCGCTGGTGCTGCTGATCCTGGTGTACCTGCGCATCATCTCGGCGGCGTTCCTGCGGCGCCACCGCAAGCTGGCCATCATGATCAACGCGCTGCTCTCCGCCCTCCTCACGCCCGGCGACCTCGTGATCATGACGCTGGCCGTGATGGTCCCGGTCCAGCTCCTCTACGAGCTGTCCATCGTGCTCGCGACGCTCGTCGAGCGGCGCCGGGCGCGCGCCGAGCGGGAGACGCGCGAGGCGGAGCAGGTCCCGGCGCCGGGCGAGGCCTGATGCGCGCGGCGCTGCTGGCGCTGGCGGCCCTCGCCCTCGCCGCGGCGTCCGCGGCGGCGCAGGTGCGGCGCGAGGTCACCCGATTCGACTCCCTCGGCCGGCGGATCACGCCCCCCCAGCAACCTGGCGCTCGGCCGCAGGGCCAGGACTCGGGCCGTGCACGCCTCGACTCCCTCGGCCGGGACACCAGCCGCGCCGGGCGGGGCCGCGGCATCCCGCGACAACCCACGCGCAGCTTCCAGGCCCCGGACTCCATCGTCTCGGCGCTGCTGCTGCGGCCGGGCTTCCGCATCACGCGCTACAGCGCCGACTCGGTGCGGCTGTTCGTCGAGGAACGCGAGATCCGCCTCGCGGGCAAGGCGCTCGTCGCGCGCGAGGGCTCCACGCTCGAGGCCGACAGCGTCCGGTACACGGAGACCAACTGCGGCCTGCTCGCCGTCGGCTCGCCGCGGCTCTACGACGCGACCGGCGTGATGGTCGGCGAGGGGATGCGCTACGACGCCTGCAACCACGCCGGCATCATCGAGCGCGCCACGACCGACTTCCAGGAGGGCAGCGCGACCTGGTACGTGCACGGCAACCTCGCCGTGGACAACTACGAGAACCGGACCTACGCGCGCGCCTCCACGATCACGAGCTGCGACCTGCCCGACCCGCACTACCACTTCGCCGCGCGCCAGGTGAAGTGGATCAACAAGCGGCTGATGGTCTCGCGGCCGGCGGTGCTCTACGTCGCCGACGTCCCCATCATGTGGCTGCCGTTTATCTTCCAGGACATGCGCCGCGGGCGCCGCTCCGGCCTCATCCCGCCGCAGTTCGGCCTCAGCGACATCGTCCGCAACGCGCCGACCTACAAGCGGCACGTCGCGAACCTGGGCTACTACTGGGTGATGAGCGACTACAGCGACGCCCAGATCACGCTCGACTGGTACGCCCAGCGGTTCGTGGGGGTGAACGGCCGGATCCGCTACCGCTGGCTCGACCGGTTCATCGCCGGTGGGCTCGCCTACCAGGAGTTGCACGAGAGCGGCGGGAGCAGCAGCCGCCGCATCTCGTGGACGCACTCCCAGCAGTTCTCGCTGGCCACCTCGCTCCAGGCGAGCCTCGACTACGCCTCGAGCTCGCGCGTGATCTCGCGCAACGCGGTGGACCCGATCCTCGCGGTCGCGACGATCGACAGCCGCCTGAACTTCCAGAAGAAGTTGGCATGGGGGCAGCTCAACGTCGGCGGGAGCCGCACCCAGCTCCTCAACGGGCCGCAGGTGACGACCAACTTTCCGTCCATCCAGTTCACGCCGAACCCGATCTCGATCTCGCCCAGCGTGACCTGGTCGCCGTCCTTCAGCCTCAGCAACCAGCTGCAGAGCAACGTCGGGCAGGGGGTCCTCGTGACGTTCGGCCCCGGGGACACGTCGCACGTGCTCCTCGACAGCCGCGCCACGTCCATCGCAATCGGGACGCCGCTGCGGCTCGGCCGCTGGCAGTGGAGCAACTCGTTCTCGATCGCCGACCGGTGGAGCAACACCCGGGAGACGGTCACGATCCCCGATCCCGCCGACAGCACGCGCTCCCTCACCCGCACCTACGGCGAGGACTTCCAGACGGCCGTCGACTGGCAGACCGGCATCAACCTCCCGGTGCTCCTCCAGGGCAAGTGGAACTTGCAGCCTTCGGTGGCGATCGTGAACACGACGGGTGGGCCCTACCTGGTCCGCAACCGCTATACCGAGGGACAGTTCGTCAGCCAGGGGAAGCGGCTGCAGTACTCGGCCGGCATCTCGCCAACCCTCTTCGGGTTGTTCGGCGGGATCGGGCCGATCGCGCGGATCCGCCACTCGATCTCGCCGAGCCTGCTGTGGTCGTACGCGCCGGCCGCGTCGGTGCCGATCGACTACGCGCGGGCCGTTGGGCGCGGCGGCCAGCTGACGGCAACAAGCCTGCGCAGCGATGCGCGCCAGTCGATCACCGTGGGACTGTCGCAGAACTTCGAGGCCAAACTGCGCCCGCCGCGCCGCGCCGAGGGCGACAGTGCCAGACCCGATACCACCGGCGCCGCGGCCGGCGGCGAGCCGCAGGAAGGCCGCAAGCTCAGGCTGCTGTCGCTCCAGACCTCCGGCTTCAGCTTCGACCTCGAGCAGGCCAAGAAGCCGGGCCGCACCGCCTGGGTCACCCGGACCCTGAGCAACACCTTCGCGACCGACCTGCTGCGCGGCTTCTCGCTCAGCACGACCCACGACCTGTTCGACGGCCCGGTCGGCTACCGCGTTTCGCGCTTCGCCCCGGCGCTCCAGAGCGTGGCGGCGGGCTTCGCGCTCTCGGAAGGCACGCTCCGCGCCGTGGGCTCGCTGCTCGGCCTGCGGGCGCCACCGCGCCGCGAGAGCGCCGCCGCCACCGCCGCGGCGCAGGACTCCTCGGCCATGTTCGGCCGGTCGCTCGGCGACACCTTCGGCCGCGGTCCCACCGCGACGCGGTTCAGCGCCATTGACCGCCTGGCCCCGCGCGCCGGCGGCCGCGGCGCCGGTTTCCAGGCGACCTTCAACTACAGCTACCAGCGCCCCCAGCGCCGGCTGCGCGACACCACCGGCGTATTCACCGACACGGCGCGCCTGAGCGAAACGCAGCAGACCGTGAGCGGCAGTGTGTCGTTCTCGCCCACGGCGCGCTGGACCGTGTCGTGGCAGACCGCGTACGACTTCACCCGCGGCCAGTTCAACGACCACGTCGTCCGGCTCGACCGCGACCTCCACGACTGGCGCGCCACGTTCACCTTCGTGAAGACGGCGACCGGGAACTTCCTGTTCAGCTTCTTCATCCAGCTGATCGACCAGCCCGAGATCAAGTTCGACTACGACCAGCGCAACATCAGCGGTCGGTGACACGACGCAGTGTCCTCTGGGGGGGACAGCACGCGTGGCTGTTGCCGGCCGGTGGCTGGTGTGTAACACATTGATGACAATGTAGTTAGCAGCGCCGCGCCGGGCGGGCACGGCGGATGCATTTTGTGATGGCGGACTCTTTCGGAGCCGCCCATGCGCAGGTTCGTGCTGCACGCCTCAGCGCTCGCGTCCACGGTGCTCGCCCTCGCGGCCTGCTACGACGACGTCGTGTCGGTCTACGTTCCCACCACGCCGACCGGCCTCTACTACCAGCTGGAACCCTCGGGCGACCCGCAGCGCCCGCTCGGCGTGGTGCTGCGCTGGAACGCGGTGGACGACGCCACCATCGAGGTGTACCGCGTGTACTCGCGCGCGTCGCAGAGCGACGCGTGGGGGCTGCGCGGCTCGACGACCTCGCCGAGCTTCCACGACGAGGGCATCCCGCACCTCGAGTACTACGTCACGTCCGTTTCGTACGACGGCGGGGAGTCGGATCCGTCGCAGGCCGTCCTGATCGACGAGCGGCTGCGCCTGCCGGCGCCGACTACGCTGACGTCCATCTCCCTCAGCGGCGCCGTCCACCTCCAGTGGTCGGACAACGCGTACCGCGCCGACCCGAATGGCTTCGGGCACTACCGGGTCTACAGCGCGGACTACAACCTCGACCAGAACACGTGCGCCGCCGCGTGGTCGCTCGAAGGCACGACCGTCGCCTCGTCGTTCCTCGCCGCCAACCTGACCAACGGCCGGCCGCGCTGCTTCGGCGTCTCGGCCGTCACGATCGAGGGGTTCGAGAGCCTCTGGTCGCCGCTGCGCTACGACACGCCGCGGCCCGACGGGCGCAACCTGGTGCTGTTCACGACAGCGGCCGATCCCGGCCGGAGCGGGTTCCGGTTCTTCCTCGACGCCAACAACGACGGCCTGGCGGGCCCGCTGGAGCTCGGGCTGATCGGTGCCGGCGCCAGCGCGAGCATGGACTTCTTCGTGCAGAAGGACGTGAGCGGCAACCTCCTCCTGGTGCCGCAGCGCGCGGCCACGACGGTGCGTCTCTACGGTACCGGCCCCGTGGACGACCTCACGTCCATCGACATCGCGCCGGCGGGCGGCTACGCACGCACCGCGCTCCAGGCCGTGCCGCAGAACGGCTACGTCTTCCAGATGAACGAAGGCGACGGGTTCTATCGGTACGGGGCGCTGCGGGTGAGCGCGGTGGGGACGGACTACGTGATCTTCGACTGGAGCTATCAGACCGACCCCGGGAACCCGGAGCTGATCCGGGTGGCCAGGTAGCAGGAGCCGGCAGGCGCCAGCCTGCAGCGGTCCCGAGTCTGGAGTCAACGGGGGCAGGGCAGTGTGGAGGCGAGCACACTGCCACTGCCCCTCGTGGCTGTTGACCGCTGCAGCCTGCCGGCCGCCCACTCCTGCGCCCTGACATGTCTTTCTGTCGACTTGTAGTATTCAGGCATGGCTACGCTCGCTGCCCCCCGTGCCGTCCGTGCGCCACGCGGGTCCGCCATCTCCTGCCGCGGCTGGGTCCAGGAAGCGGCGATGCGGATGCTCATGAACAACCTCGACCCCGAGGTCGCCGAGCGTCCGGAGGACCTCGTGGTCTACGGCGGCACCGGTCGCGCCGCGCGCTCGTGGGAGGCGTTCGACGCGATCGTCCGCACCCTGAAGACGCTGGGCGGCGACGAGACGCTGCTCGTCCAGAGCGGCAAGCCGGTCGGCGTCTTCCGTACCCACGAAGACGCGCCGCGCGTGCTCATTGCGAACGCGAACCTCGTCGGCCGGTGGGCCACGTGGGACGTGTTCCGCGACCTCGAGCGCAAGGGCCTCATCATGTACGGCCAGATGACGGCCGGCTCGTGGATCTACATCGGAACCCAGGGCATCCTCCAGGGCACCTACGAGACCTTCGGCGCCGTTGCGCGGCGGCACTTCGGCGGCTCGCTGAAGGGGAAGCTCGTCGTGACCGGCGGCCTCGGCGGGATGGGCGGCGCGCAGCCGCTGGCTGCGACGATGAACGAGGGCGTGATGCTGGCCGTGGAGGTGGACCCGGCGCGGATCCGCCGCCGCATCGCGACGCGCTACCTCGACCGCGAGACGGCGTCCCTCGACGAGGCGCTCGCGTGGTGCGAGTCGGCGCAGCACAAGGGCGAGGCGTTGAGCGTCGGGCTGGTCGGCAACTGCGCCGAGGTGCTGCCCGAGCTGGCACGGCGTGGCGTGGTCCCCGACGTGCTCACCGACCAGACCTCCGCGCACGACGCGCTGCACGGCTACGTGCCGGCGCGACTCACGCTCGAGGAGGCGCTCGAGCTGCGGCGCGCCGATCCCGAGGACTACGTGCGCCGCTCCGTGGCCTCGATGGCCGTGCACGTGCGCGCGATGCTCGAGCTGATGCGCAAGGGCGCGGTCACCTTCGACTATGGCAACAACCTCCGCACCCAGGCCCTCGATGCCGGCGTGAAGGACGCGTTCGACGTCCCCGGCTTCGTGCCCGAGTACGTGCGCCCGCTGTTCTGCGAGGGGAAGGGGCCGTTCCGGTGGGTTGCGCTCTCGGGTGACACCAAGGACCTCGCCCGCACCGACCGGCTGGTGCTCGAGCTGTTCCCGCACGACGAGCACCTGCGGCGCTGGATCGCGATGGCACGCGAGCGCGTGGCGTTCCAGGGGTTGCCCGCGCGCATCTGCTGGTTGGGGCAGGGGGAGCGCGCCGAGTTCGGCCTGCGACTGAACGCGCTGGTTCGCACGGGTGAGCTGGCGGCGCCGATCGTCATCGGGCGCGACCACCTGGACACCGGCTCGGTCGCCTCGCCGTTCCGGGAAACCGAGGCGATGAAGGACGGGAGTGACGCCATCGCCGACTGGCCGGTCCTCAACGCGCTGCTCAACGTGGCGAGCGGCGCCTCCTGGGTGTCGTTCCACCACGGCGGCGGGGTGGGCATCGGCAACTCGCTGCACGCGGGGCAGGTGATCGTCGCCGAGGGGACGAGCGCCGCGGCGAAGCGCCTGGAGCGCGTGCTCACCAACGATCCCGGCATCGGCGTCGCGCGCCACGCCGACGCCGGCTACGACCTCGCCCTGGAGACCGCCCGGCGGCACGGGATCCGGCTGCCGATGCATGAGACCGGCGCTGGCGAATAGCCGCCTCGGGCTCGTCGGCGCGGGGGCGGTCGTCACCGGCCCGGCCGAGGCGGGGCCCGTGCGCCGGCCCACCTGGGACCACCTCGGCATCCGCACCGACGTCGGCGTCGCGATCGAGGACGGCCGCATCGCGCGCCTCGCCCCCGACGCCGAGGTCCGCGACTGGGTGCACGAAGCGGGCGGTGAAACCGTCGCTTGCGAGGGCCGGCTCGTCACGCCGGGGCTGATCGACGCGCACACCCACGCGATCTTCGGCAACGCGCGGCTCGCCGACCAGTCGCGCCGCGCACGCGGCACCGACTACCAGACGATCGCCGCCGAGGGCGGCGGCATCCTCTCCTCCGTCGCGGACTTCCGCGGGCGCGGCGAGGACGAGCTGTTCGCGCTCACCCGCGAGCGGCTCGGGCACCTCGCGGCCCTCGGCACGACTACGGTCGAGGTGAAATCGGGCTACGGGCTGGCCCTCGAGCACGAGCTCAAGGCGCTGCGCGTGCTTGGGCGGCTCGCGGCGGAACTGCCGCTCCGGATCGTCCCCACCTTCCTCGGCGCGCACGAAGTCCCGGCCGAGTACCGCAGCCGCCGCGACGCCTACGTCCGGCTGGTCATCGACGAGATGCTCCCGGCCGTGGCCGGCGAGCGGCTGGCCGCCTTCTGCGACGTCTTCTGCGAGCCCGGCGTCTTCGGCCTCGACGAGAGCGAAGCGATTCTCACGGCGGCGCAGCGGCACGGCCTCGGCGTGAAGCTGCACGCCGACGAGCTCGACCCCGCGGGCGGCGCGCAGCTCGCGGCGCGGCTCGGTGCCGCCTCCGCCGACCACCTCGGCGCGATCAGCGCGGCGGGCATCGACGCGCTCGCGGCGAGCGGCACCGTCGCGGTCCTCCTGCCCGGCACGCTCCTGTTCCTCGGCAGGACGCGCCATGCGCCGGCCCGCGCCCTGCTCGACAGCGGCGCCATCGTCGCGCTGGCCACCGACTTCAATCCGGGCTCGTCGCCCACGGCGAACCTGCCGCTCATCATGGCGCTGGGGGTGAGCCAGACCCGGATGCAGCCCGAGGAGGCGTTCCTGGCCGCCACCGTGAACGCCGCACACGCGCTCGGCCAGGGCGCCGAGGGGGGCCGGCTCGCTCCCGGCGGCCGCGCGGACGTCGTCGTCTGGAACTGCCGGGACCTCCGGGAGCTGGCCTACTGGTACGGAATGCCGCTTGCCTGGCGAACTTACGCCGCCGGTCGTCCTTGTCACCGCGGTGGGGGGGGAATATCTTCCCACGGTTCGGGCGATTCACCGCTCTCGCCGCCGGTTTCCTAGGCTCTCCGGGTCGCATGGCCAATATCGAGAAGTACAAAGAGCAGGCGCGGAAGTACGAGCAGAAGGAGCAGTGGGCCAAGGCGGTCGAGCCCCTCGTGAAGGCCATCGAGGAGTTCGAGGCGACGCCGGATGCCAGCGACGCCGAGCTCGCGCTCTACAACCGCGTCGGCGACCTCTACCAGAAGCTCGGCGACACGGCCAACGCCATCGTCTACTACGAGCGTGCCGTCGAGCAGTACTCCGAGGGCGGGCTGCACAACAACGCCATCGCGCTCTGCAACAAGGTCCTCCGCATCAGCCCGGGACGCGCCCAGGTCTACCTCAAGCTCGGCATGCTGTTCCACATCAAGGGCTTCGGCGCCGAGGCCAAGCAGAACATGCTCGAGTACGCCGACCGGATGCAGAAGGCCGGGCAGCTCGAGGAGGCGTTCAAGGCGCTGAAGAAGTTCGCCGAGATGTCGCCGGGGAGCGACGCGATCTGGGGGTTGCTCGCCCAACAGGCGCGGGCGCAGGCGAAGACGCCCGAGGCGACCGACCAGGTCGACAAGCTCCTCGCGGAATTCGAGGCGAAGGAGAAGGTCGCCACGCAGCGCAAGAGCCGGATGAGCCGCAGCATGATCACCGGCGAGGCGATCCCGGAGGAGAAGGCTCCCAAGAAGGGCGAGCTGATCTTCCTCGACATCGGCGAGGTGGCGGCGCCGCCGCGCAGGAGTGCGGCGACGAAGGCGCCGGTGGCGGTGGCCCCGCCCCCGCCCCCGCCCGAGCTCGAGATCCCGCCGCTCGAGATCGAGACCACGGCACTGGCCGCGCCCGAGGAGGCGGCGCCGGCGCCCCCGGTCGAGCTGCCGCTGCTTGAGATCGAGCCGCCGCTGCTTGAGATCGAGCCGGCCGCGATGGCCGAGGCGCCGAGCGGCCCGTCACTCGAGATCGAGCCGACCTCGCTGGTGGTGGAGCCGACCTCGTTCGAGATGGAGCCGACCTCGCTCGAGATGGAGCCGACCTTGCTCGAGATGGAGCCGACCTTGCTGGCGGAGCCGCCGGCCGAGGCTCCGCCGGCCGAGGTGCCGGGCGGGGAGCTCGGCATGCTCGAGCTCGCGGTGGGCGAGATTCCCGCCGCCGAGGAGGCCCCTGCCGCCGCGCTGGAAGAGGCCACCGCGGCGGCGGCAATGGAGGGCCTGCCGCTGCTCGATACCGGCGCCGAGGCGCCGCCGCTCGAGGAGGCGGGCGCGGGAGCGGCGCTCGAGTTCCTGGACCTCGGCGAGGTCACAACGGTGGCGCCGTCCGAGGCCGCCGAGGACGTTGAAGCCCGGATCGCGGCCAACCCGCAGGACTGGGAGGCGCACCGCCGCTTCGGCGAGGCGCTCCTGGAGAAGGGCGAGCGGGAGAAGGGCCTGGCCGAGCTGGACGCCTCGCTCGACGGCTACGACCAGGCGGGGGAGCTGGAGCAGGCCTACGCGGTCACGGAGGAGATCCTCCGCCTCGAGCCCAACAGCGTGCGTCACCAGCAGAAGCGGGTGGAGCTGGCCTACCGCCTGGGCGACCGCGCGCGGCTGGTGGACGCGTACGTCGAGCTGGCCGACGCCCTGCTGCGCTCGAACGAGCCGGACAAGGCGATCGCCGTGTACCAGCGCGTCCTCGAGCACGACCCGGGCAACGTCCGCGCCGGGTCCGCCATTGAAACCCTCGCGCCTCCCGCCGCGCCCGCCGCGCCCGCCGCGCTCGCAGCGACTGCGCCCACTGCGCCCCCTGAGGGCTACGTGGACCTCGGTGCCATGCTCCTCGACGAGGAGATCCCGAAGGACACGCGGATGCGGATCGAGGACGAGGAACCCTCGGGCGACGAGCAGAAGGACTTCCAGCAGATGCTCACCGCGTTCAAGAAGGGGATCGAGGCGAACGTCGGAGAGGAGGACTTCCAGAGCCACTACGACCTCGGGGTGGCCTACAAGGAGATGGGTCTCCTCGACGAGGCGATCGCCGAGTTCCAGAAGTCGCTGCGTGCCACCGAGGGGCGCCTCAAGTCGTTCGAGGCGTTGGGGCTCTGCTTCTTCGAGAAGGGCCAGTTCGCGGTGGCGGAGACGATCCTGCGTCGGTCCCTCGAGTTGCCGGCCGCGAGCGACGCCGAGCGGCTCGGCATCCTCTACTGGCTCGGCCGGACCTACGAGGAGCAGGCCAAGCGGGGCGAGGCGATAGCCTCGTACAACCGCGTCTTCGCGGTGGACATCCGGTTCCAGGACGTCAACACGCGCGTGCAGGCGCTGGTGAAGGCGGGGGGCTAGGTGACGCGGCAGACGGCGCGCATCACCCTCGCCGAGGTGCAGCGCCCCGTCGTGGGCCGGCTCGACGCGGTCACCACGGACCTGCGCAAGATCATCGCCGCCGACTTCCCGCTCATCCAGGAGGTGAACGGCCACCTGCTCCAGATGAAGGGGAAGATGCTGCGGCCGACGCTGCTGCTGCTCGCGAACCAGGCGGCCGCCGCGGAGGACCCGCGCTGCAACCGGCTCGCGGCGGTGATCGAGCTGATCCACCTCGCGACGCTCGTGCACGACGACTCGGTGGACCACTCGGCGCTGCGCCGCGGGATGCCCACCATCAACTCGCTGTTCAGCCACCAGATCTCGGTGATCATGGGCGACTACCTGTACTCGCGCGCGATCATCGAGCTGGTGCGGCTCGAGGATGTCGATCCGCTGCGCGTCCTGGCGCGCGTGACCAACGAGATGACGATCGGCGAGATGCGGCAACTCGGCGCGTACGACGCCCTGAGCTTCCGCGAAGAGGACTACGAGCTCCTGATCCGCTCGAAGACCGCCTCGCTGTTTGCGGCCGCGTGCGAGTGCGGCGCCCTGCGGGCGGCGAGCGAGACCCGGGCGGCGCTCCGGGCGTACGGCGACGCGCTCGGCATGGCGTTCCAGATCGCCGATGACCTGCTCGACTACACCGAGCCGGTCGCGGTCACCGGCAAGCCCTCGGGCCACGACCTCAAAGAGCACAAGGTCACGCTTCCCTTGATCGCGGCGCTGCCGCGCTTCTCGGACGGGGAGCGGCGCGAGGCGCAGGCCCTGTTCGCGACCGCCGAGCCCGGCGACGAGCAGGTGGCCCGGCTGAGCGACCTGGTCGCCAGGAGCGGCGGCCTCGACTTCGCGCGGGCCCGCGCCCAGGAGTACGCCCTCAAGGCGGAGGCCGCGCTGGCCACGCTCGAGCCCTCCGAGGCGCGCGACGCGCTCCAGGGCGCCATCATCTACGCCGTCGAGCGGCGGCGGTAGGGGCCCGTGGCGAACGTCCCGCGCCGGCCGCTGTTCTACCTCGGGGTCCTCTCCTCCGGCTTCGTCCTCGGGGGCTTCCTGAACGCCTTGCTCCGCAAGGTGCTGCCCGCGGGAGCGCCCAAGGACGTCCTGACCTTCGCGGTCACCCCCCAGCTCGGGCCCGTCAGCATCGACCTGCTGGTGTTATCGTTCACGATCGGGCCGATAGGGATCAATGTGTCGGTCATGTCGGTAGTAGGAGTGGTGCTGGCGTACCTGCTGGCCCGGTCGCTGTTCTAGCCCGGGCGGCGGATCACAACGGGGAGTCCCCTATGTTTGGCAATATAGGCATGTCCGAGATCCTCGTGCTGCTGCTCATCTTCCTGCTGGTGTTCGGGGCCAAGCGACTGCCCGAGATCGGCTCGGCGATGGGGAAGGGCATCCGGGAGTTCAAGAAAAGCATGCGCGAGGTGACGGACGAGATCGACCGGCCGGCACCGCCGGCCCAGGGGTCAGAGCCGCGGCAGCTGTCGACGGGGCAGAAGAGCGAGTCGTAGTCGGCGGCGTCTGCCAGCTGCTTATCGATTGTTCCCCGTCTGTCCCGCCGCCGTCGGGTGCAGCACCTCGGCGCGCCGGTCCTTCACGGTGGCGGCCCGGCGCAGGGCGTCCACATAGGACTGCACCCGGACCTGGCGCGCCGCCCGCGTGACCTGCGTCCGCTGCTGGTCCCGCTGCGCGAAGAAGGCGCTCGAGTCGGCCCGGACCAGGCGCTCGGGCTGGATGAAGAAGAAGTCCTCGCCGTTCCCGAGCAGCCGGGAGCGCTCACCCACCCGCAACCGGAAGGCCGCACCCACCGCCTCGCTGGCGGTGCCGAGCACCGGCACCGTGGCAGTCCGCGTGAACGGTCCGAGCGTCGTCGTCCGGAGCCGCAGCGCCTCGGCCACCTGGTCGAGGGACTGGCCGCCGTTCAGCCGCCGCTCCGCGTCGCGCGCGATCGCTTCGGCGGCCGCGTGCTTCTTTTCGTCCATCACTGCCGCCCTCGCCCGGTCCCGGACTTCGGCCAGGGGCGGGACGCCCGCCGGCGAGAGGCTGTCGAGGCGAAACACGTAGAACGCGCCGCTGGTCTCGATCACCGGGCTCGTTTCGCCCGGCTTCGCCTCGAACGCCCACACGCCCACGTCGGGGATGCGGTAGCGCCCGAGCACGTACGGCTGGCCCTGCGACAGCAGCGGCCCGTGCTGGACGTCGCTCCCCAGCTTCCGCGCCGCCGAGTCGAGCGCGGCGGGATCGGTCTGCTCCGCCGCGAGGCGGTCGAGCGAGTCGGCCTGCGCCTCGAGCGTGTCGCGCCGGGCGCCGATGCGGCCCCATGCGAGCAGGATGTGCCGCGCCGTCACGCTGTCGGCGGTGCGCCGTTCGACCTTGATGAGGTGCGCGCCGAACGTCGTGATGACCGGCTCGGAGACCTGGCCCACGGGGATCCGGAACGCCGCCTGCTCGAACGGCGGTGCCATCTGCCCGCGGCCGAACGTGCCCAGCGAGCCGCCCTGCCCGCGCGAGGCGGAGTCGGCCGACTCAATCCGTGCCACGGCGGCAAAGTCGGCGCCCCGCACGATCGAGTCCCGGAGCTGCCGTGCCCGCTCGACGATCATCGCCGAGTCCAGCGGCGTGGGCAGCTTGATGACCGCGATGAAGGAGAGCACGGCGCGCGCCGCCCGCCGGAAGTCGTCCCGGTGCCCAGCGTAGTAGCGCTGCAGGTCCTCGTCCGTGACGCGGATCGAGGCGTCGGCGACCTCCAGGGCGGGCCGGATGACCAGCGCGCGGACCGTCACCGAGTCGTGCGCGTCGCGCCAGATCTGCCACAGCTTGGCGTCGGGGACGTACACGTCGGCGCTGACGTCCTGGAGCAGCTTGTAGCGCGGCAGCTCCTCGCGCCAGCGCTGCTCCATGGCGATCAGGAACTCGCGCGTCTGCGTGTTGGCGCTGGCGAGGAACCGCTCGTACTTCTGCGGGTCGAACTGCCCTTCGGTCTGGAAGTCGGACGCGCTCTGCACCTCCGGAGGCGGGAAGCGCCGGACCGCATCCGCGATCTCGCGGTCGGTCACGACGATGCGGCGGCGGCGGTACTCCTCCCGGAGCAGCTCCGCCTGGACGAGGCGCTCGAACGCCTCGTCCTCGATCGCGCGCTGGTCCTCGCGGGTGAAGGTGGCGCCGGGGTTTTGCTGGCGCGCCTCCTCGTAGGCCGCCCGGTACGTGTCGAGCCAGGTCTGGTAGCGGATCGGCTTCCCGTTCACCGACCCCACGTCCTGCGTCTGCAGCTGGCCCCCTCCGGTGCTGCCCATGCCGACGTCGAACACCAGCCAGCCCACGAACGCCACGGCGAGAATGAGCATGATGATCTTCGTCTTCTGGCGCATCGTGCTCAGCATCGTGCCCGGCTCCCGCGACAGGTGGTGCGACGGCTCCGAAGGCGGCTAAATGTAGAAGGGACAACGGCCAAAGCCAACCGCCGCCATCCGGAAAGCCGTTGACATGGTCCGCCACGGGGACGTATACTCGCCCGTTCCATGGCCGCGCTGAGCGAGATCGAGAAACTCGAAGCCCGCTTCCGGGAAAACCCGGAAGGCCGGTACTTCGCGCCCCTCGCGGACGCCTATAGAAAGGCCGGCCGCGTCGCCGACGCGCTGATGCTCGTGCAGGCCGGACTCGAGCGCCATCCGGACTACCTGTCGGCCCACATTGTGCTTGGCCGGTGCCACCTCGACCAGAAGGACGACGGGGCGGCGCTCGCGGCGTTCCAGCAGGTCCTGACCATCGACGCCGAGAACATCATCGCCCTCAAGAGCCTGGCCGAGATCTCCGAGCGCATCGGCAACGCGCTCGACGCCCGGCGCTGGCTCATGCGGCTGCTCACCGTGGACTCCATGAACACCGAGGCTGAGGAGGACCTGCACCGCCTGGGCGGCCCGGTCGAGGAGGCCGCGGCGGCCGGGGCCCCTGCCGCGGAGCCCCTCGAGGCGGCGGCGGCCGGCTTCTCGTTCGCGGACGTCGTAGCGGCCGAGGCGCCGACGGAGCCGGTGCCGGCCATCCCCGAGGAGCTGGTGGCGGCGATGCCCGAGCCGGAGATCGAACCGGAGCCGGCTCCCGCGATGGCCGAGAGTGCAACGTTCGAGATGGAGCCGGTGCGGTTCGCGCCGCCGACCGAGCCCGTGGCCCCAGCGGCCGCGGAGGCAGAACTCGTGCCGTTCGACGACCAGCTCGCCTGGGGCGTCGGCGAGCGGCAGAGCGCGGCCATCCGCCGGGAAGACATCGAGGCGGTGCATCACGAGGAGGCGGTTGCGCCGGCCTTCGAGTTCATCTCCGCCCCGCCGGAAGAGCACGTGCCGGCGACCGGAGGGCTGCCGCTCATCATGCCGGAGGACGTCACACCGCCCGAGGAGCTGACGCGCCCCTCCGCGAAGATGCTGCAGATGGTCTCGGCCGAGACGCCCGCCGAGGCGCCGGCGGAAGCCCCGGGCGAGCCGCTGCTCACGGAGACGGTGGGCGACCTCTACCTCAAGCAGGGATTCAGGAGCGAGGCGGCCGAAGTGTATCGGCGGCTGCTCGCCCAGCGCCCGGACGATGCCGGGCTGCGTGCCAAGCTGGCCCAGGTGGAAACCCCGCCGAGGCTGAGCGCGCAGGCGCTCGGCGTCGAGTCCGTCGGGGTGTGGCTGCGGCGCGTGGCGCGTGCGTCGCTGAGCGCGCGTGCGCCGGAGGCGCTGCCGGAGCTGGCCGCCGAGGGCCCGACACCGATGGAGTCGGCTTTCAGCACTCCGGAGCCCGAAC
>CAYHQJ010000029.1:0-18537 GCA_964358595.1 uncultured Gemmatimonadales bacterium | reverse complement strand
GCAGCAGCCCTACGCACATCGCGTTGACGATCGGGTTGCCCTCGTAGGCGGGCTCGAAGGCGACGTCACCGGCGAGCGTCGGCACGCCGACGCAGTTGCCGTAGTCGCCGATGCCGTGCACGACGCCGCTGAACAGGTAGCGCTGGCGCGGGGTGTCGAGCGAGCCGAACCGCAGCGAGTCGAGGATCGCCACCGGCCGCGCGCCCATCGTGAAGATGTCGCGGAGGATCCCGCCCACGCCGGTCGCCGCGCCCTGGTAGGGCTCGACCGCGGAGGGGTGGTTGTGCGACTCCATCTTGAAGGCGACGGCCCAGCCCCGGCCGATGCGTAGCACACCCGCGTTCTCGCCCGGACCCTGCACAACTTGCCCTCCAGTGGTCGGCAGCGTCTTGAGGATGGGCTTGCTGTGCTTGTAGGAGCAGTGCTCGCTCCACAGGGCGGAGAAGATCCCCAGCTCGCACCACGTCGGCTCGCGGCCGAGGATCGCGCGGATCTTCGCGTACTCCCCGTCGTTCAGGCCGTGCTGGCGGACCAGGTCGGGGGTGATCTTCACTTACTGTTTGGACCGGAAGCCCTTGAGCAGGTCGCCGAAGAAGTTCTGCACGACGTTGAGCTCGCGCTCCAGCAGGCTCTCGGCCTCACCCGCGTCGAACCAGACGCCGTGGCACTCGGAGCAGCGGTCCACGTGGATCCCGTGGTAGCGCTCCTCCTTGAGCTGCGCGCCGCACTTGGGGCAGCGCATGTGGTGCAGCTTCTTCAGCGCCTCGCGCTCCTCGACGGCCTTGCGCTCGGCGGCTTCCTTGCGGCGCTGCGCGAGCCGCTCGGCTTCCAGTTTGGCGAAATGCTCCTCTTCGCCCTGGCTCGGCTTGATGGGCATCGGCGCTCCGGATCAGGGAGTGACGCGGATCCCGGTCACGGCGCCGGGGGCGCCGGGGGCGCCGCGGGCGTCGGGTCGCGGGTTGGCCGGCGGCTGGGCCGGGGGCGTGAACTGCGGGGCGCGCTCGGGCGGCGAGCTGCTCTGGCCGAGGTAGGTGCGGCCCGGAGCCCGGACGATGGCGTCCACGACCTGGCCGCCCTGGAGGAAGACGACGTCCCAGAAGCCGGCCTGCCGCTCCATGCCGTTGGCGTAATAGAGATAGGTCCAGTCGCCGGTGCGGCGCACCGCCACGGGCTCACCCCACCGCGTCGTGACGTCGGCCTCGGACATGCCGGGGCGGACGGCGGTGGTCGTGTCCTGGGCCCAAGCCGGTGCGGCCGCAAAGGTTGCGGTTATGCACATCACAAAGATGGCGCTATTCATGTTACGCTCCTTCCTCATCAGACGCCCGCCCCCGCCCCCACGGCGGTCAGGGCGAACAGCGGTGCGCCGTCGGCCGACCCGATGAGCGCATCCGTGGCGCTCTCGGGGTGCGGCATCAGCCCGACGACGTTACGACCCTCGTTGCAGATCCCGGCGATGTCGCGCAGCGCCCCGTTGGGGCTGCCCCCCACGTACCGGCACACGACCCGGCCCTCGCGCTCGAGCTGGTCCAGGGTTGCCTCGTCGGCGACGTAGCGGCCGTCCCCGTGCGCGACGGGCCAGCGCAGCTCCTGGCCGACCCGATAGCTCGCGGTGAACGGCGTCGCGTCGCTCTCGATGCGCACCGTCACCATCTTCGCCACGAAGGCGAGCTGGGCGTTGCGCACCAGGGCGCCGGGCAGCAGGCGCGCCTCGCACAGGATCTGGAAGCCGTTGCAGATGCCCAGCACCGGCCGGCCCGCGTGCGCGTGCTTCGCCACCGCCCGCATGACCGGGGAGAACCGCGCGATCGCGCCGGGCCGCAGGTAGTCGCCGTAGGAGAAGCCGCCGGGGAGGACCACGACGTCGGCGTGTTCGAGGTCGGTCGAGCGGTGCCACACCAGCGTGGCCTCGTGGCCGGCGGCCAGCGCGGCGCGGTGGGCGTCCACCTCGCGGTTGGAGCCGGGGAACCGCACGACGGCGACCTTCACGGCGCGACGTCCACGGCGTCGATGCTGTAGTCCTCGGTGACCGGGTTGGCGATCAGCTTGTCGCACATCTCCTCGAGCTTCACGCGCGCCTCGCTTGCCGAGCCGCCCTCGAGCGCGATCTCCAGCGTCCGCCCGACGCGCACCCGTGCGACCTGGTGGAAGCCGAGCGCGTCCAGCGCGTGCTCGACGGCCGTGCCCTGGGGATCGAGCAGTCCCTGGCGCGGCATCACCCGCACCCGTCCCACGTAGCGCGTCACGGGCCGGAGCCTCCGGTCTTGCGGCGGCGGCGCAGGCCGAAGCGGAGCCGGCCGGGGGTCACGTGGTCCGCGACGGGGCGGCCGCTCTCGGGCTCCTCGTCCACCAGCGGGTCGCGCTCGGGGAGCCGGTCGAGGAAGCCGACCGCCGCGGCCCGCAGCAGCCCGAACGCGAGGAACGCGACGCCGGCCGGGAAGAAGAAGTACGCGGGGAAGTACAGCGCCCCCACGATGGTGAACAGCATCAGGAACACGGTGAAGCGCCCCGGCCACGTCCGCAGGCTGAACCTCGCGAACGCCGGGTACGGCACGATGCTCACCATGAGCAGCGAGCAGAGCACCATCAGCACCGCGAGCGTGGTGTTCCACGGGACGATGTGCGCGAGGTGCTGGTGGAAGAACGGCGTCTGGGTGAAGGGCCAGTAGGTCGCGACCGTCATCCCGGCGGCGGGCGACGGGAGTCCGAAGAACTGGGATTTTGCGTGCCCGGCCTGCTCGACGTTGAACCGCGCGAGCCGCAGCGCCGTGGCTAGGATGTAGAGGAAGCAGAGCAGCCAGGCCCACTCGCCGCCCTTGAACGTGTGGTAGTAGGCCAGCATCGCGGGGGCGACACCGAAGCTGATCACGTCCACCAGCGAGTCCAGCTCGGCGCCGAACGCGGTGCCGGTGCGGCTCATCCGCGCGATGCGCCCGTCGAGCGTGTCCATCACCGCGGCGACGACGATGAACCACGCCGCGCGCGTGAAGTTCCCGCGCGACGCATCCACGATGGACCAGATGCCGAAGAACAGGTTCCCGGACGTGAACGCGCCCGGAAGGATGACGATCGCGCCGCGCATCCGGCCCGTGGGCGCTTTCATTACGGCAGCTCCGCCAGGACCGTGCGCCCCGCGTACACCGTGTCGCCGAGGCTCACCTTGAGGACGGCGCTCGCGTCGAGGAAGACGTCCACCCGGGAGCCGAACCGGATCATGCCCATGCGCTCCCCCTGCGTCACGACGTCGCCCGGGCCGCCGTCGGTCACGATCCGCCGCGCGATCATGCCGGCGATCTGCCGCACCAACACCGCGCCGCGCGGGCTGCGGATCCCGAGCGAGGACTGCTCGTTGACCAGCGACGCCTTGTCGTGGCTCGCGACCATGAACTCGCCGGGGTTGTAATGCGCGACCTCGATCTCGCCCGACACCGGATAGCGGTTCACGTGGACGTTGAAGACGTTCATGAACACCGAGATCCGCGTGGCCGTCCGGTGAAGATACATGGACTCCTCCACCCGGGCGATGCCGCAGACCCGCCCGTCGGCGGGGGAGATGACCAGGTGGTCGCCGCGCGGCCCCGCGCGCTCCGGGTCGCGGAAAAAGACGAACAGCCAGGCCGTCACCACCAGGCCGAGCAACGGCAACGCGATCGCCCAGCCGGGCCACGCGTACCACACCACGACGAGCGCGAGGTCGAGGGCCAGTGCGGTCTTGATGAACGGCCAGCCTTCGGGAGCGATCCTCATCGGCGCACCTCGATGTCGCGGCCGGTGAGCCGCCGGTAGATCTCCCGGTACCGCGCGGTGGTCGAGCGCACCACCTCGTCCGGGAGCGGGGGAGGCGGCGCTTCGCCGTTCCAGCGACCCGCCCGCTTCAGCCCGGCGAGGTAGTCGCGCACCGGCTGCTTGTCGAAGCTGGGCTGCGCCCTCCCCGGCTGGTAGCGGTCGGCGGGCCAGAAGCGGGAGGAGTCGGGCGTGAGCACCTCGTCAATCAGCAGCAGCCGGCCCGCGGCGTCCAGCCCGAACTCGAACTTCGTGTCGGCGATGATGATCCCGTGCGCGAGCGCGTACGCCCGGGCCTCGCCGTAGAGCGCGAGCGAGCGCTGGCGCAGCGCGGTCGCGAGCGTGCGGCCGAGCCCCGCCGCGACGTGCGCGAAGGTCACGTTTTCGTCGTGCCCGGCGTCGGCCTTCGTGGCCGGGGAGAACACCGGCGGGTCGAACCGGTCGGACTCGCGAAGTCCGGGCGGCAGCTGCTCGCCCGCCAGCGTTCCCGAGGCCTGGTACTCCTTCCACGCCGAGCCCGACAGGTAGCCGCGCACCACGCACTCGAACAGCACGGGCTCCGTCCTCTTCACCAGCATCGCGCGGCCCGCGATCGCGCCCTCGTGGTCCGCGAGGGAAGGGCAGGCGCGGACGATCGCGCCGGCATCCGCCGTGATGCAGTGGTGCGGGCTCGCCGCCTGCAGCGTGGAAAACCAGAAGCTGCTGATCTGGGTCAGCACCGCGCCCTTGTCGCTCACCAGCTCGTTCATGACCACGTCGAAGGCGCTGAGCCGGTCGGACGCCACCATCAGGAGCCGATCCTCATCCACCCGATACACCTCGCGGACCTTGCCGCGGCGCACCAGCGGAAGCGGCAACTCGCTCTTCATCACGCCCGTCATACGCGCACCTCGGCGGGCGGCGCCTCGGGGAGCCGCGCCAACAAGGGGTCCACGACGTCGTGCAGGAACTCGTCCACCTGCTCGGGGGCGCGGCCCACGTAGTGGTTCGCTTCGAGGTCCTGCGCCACGGCGGCGATCGGCGCCTTAGCGAAGGCCGGGTCGGCGGCGATGCGCTGGATCAGGTCGTTCGGCGCATCTTCCTCCGCCATCGCGCGCGCCACCTCCATGCTGTGGCGGCGGATCACCTCGTGCAACGTCTGGCGGTCGCCACCGGATTGAACCCCGAGCATCAGGCAGCGCTCGGTCGCCATGAACGGCAGCTCGCGCTGGACGTGTTTGCGGACCACCGGCTCCCGCACCTCGAGGCCACCCGCGACATCCGCCACCAGGACGAGGATCGCGTCCGCCGCGAGGAACGCCTCGGGGAGCACCAATCGCCGGTTCGCGCTGTCGTCCAGCGTGCGCTCGAACCACTGCTGCGCCGCCGTCTCCTCCGTGTTCGCGGGAAGGTGCATGAGGAACCGCGCCAGCGACGCGATCCGCTCGGAGCGCATCGGGTTCCGCTTGTACGGCATCGCCGAGGAGCCGATCTGCTCGCTGCCGAAGGCCTCGAGCACCTCGCCCAGGTGCTGGAGGATGCGCAGGTCGGCCGCCATCTTGGCCGCCGACGACGCGAGGCCCGCCAGCGTGGCGAGCACCTGCGCGTCGGTCTTGCGCGGGTAGGTCTGGCCGCTCACCGGCACCAGCCGGTCGAACCCCATCTTCTCCGCCACCAGCAGGTCGAGCCGCCGGACCTTGGCATGATCGCGGCCGAGCAGGTCGAGGAAGCTCGCCTGCGTGCCGGTCGTGCCCTTGCACCCGAGGAAGGCCAGCGTGTCGAGCCGGTGCGAGATTTCGGCACAGTCGGTCGCGAGGTCCTGGATCCACAGCGTGGCGCGCTTGCCGACGGTCGTGAGCTGCGCCGGCTGGAGGTGCGTGTAGGCGAGCGTGGGCAGCGCGCGGTAGCGTGCCGCGAAGCCGCGCAGCGCCCGCAGCGCCGCGCCGAGCCGCGCCTCGAGCAGCTTCAGTCCCTCGCGCAGGATCACCAGGTCGGCGTTGTCGGTGACGTACGCCGACGTCGCGCCGAGGTGGATGAACGGCCGCGCCGCGGGCGCCGCCTCGCCGAAGGTGTGCACGTGCGCCATCACGTCGTGGCGGAAGCGGCGCTCGTATTCCGCCGCCCGCGCGAAGTCGATGTCGTCCACGTGGCGCCGCATCTCGGCGATCGCCTCCGCGGGGATGGCGAGCCCGACCTCGCGCTCCGCCTCGGCGAGCGCGATCCACAGCGTCCGCCACAGCCCGATCCGCGCCTGCGGCCCGAACAGCCGCTGCATGGCCGGCGACGCGTAGCGGGTGCCGAGGGGAGAGGCGTAGCGCTCGAACTCGTTCATCGCACCGCCCACACGTCGGCGTAGCCGATCTGCCCGCCGCGCTCGAAGAAGATCCGCGCGCCGCCGCGCCCCCGCAGGTACGAGAGCACCTGGTTGACCTGCTCGGCGGAGTTGATCGGGAAGTTGTTGACCTGGAGGATGACGTCCCCCGGCGCGACGCCGAGCGTGCGCTGCGCCTCGGGCCCCGCGGATACCACCAGCGCGCCACGCGCGCTCGCCAGGTGCCGCTCGGCCTGGATGGCCGGCGTCACGGTGACCAGGGCGAGATCCCGGACGATCACCCGCTCGGCGGTGAGCGTGGGGAGCTCGGTCGCGACGATCGCCAGGTCCTGCGCGCCGTCGCCGCGCCGCACCGTGAGCCGCAGCGTGTCGCCCACGTTGAGGTCGAGCAGCGCCTTCTCCCAGTTGAGGAAGTTGCGAATCGGCTGTCCGTCCACCCGATCGATGATGTCGCCGGCCTTGAGCGCGGCGGCATCCCCGGGGCCGCCCTGCGCCACCCGGCGTACCGGCACGCCCGGCTGGCGCCGCCAGCTGCCCGTCTGCCGCTGCGGCTCGGCGATCTCGACGCCGATCCAGCCGCGCCGCACCCGCCCCATCCGGCGCAGGTCGAGCGCGACCCGCATCGCCCGCTCGATCGGGATCGCGAAGCCGAGGCCCACGTTGCCGCCCGACTGCGTCAGGATGAACGCATTGACCCCGACGACCTCGCCGCTCGCGTTGATCAGCGGTCCGCCCGAGTTGCCCGGGTTGATCGCGGCGTCGGTCTGGATCATGTCCACGTACAGGCCACTGTGATCCCCCGACGGGAGGATGTCGCGGCCGAGCGCGCTCACCACGCCCGCCGTGATCGACGGCTCGGTGTTGCCGAGCAGGTAGCCGTACGGGTTGCCGATCGCGACCACCCAGTCGCCGATCTGGAGGCTCGCGGCGCGGCCGACCGGCACCACCGGCAGCCCCGTCGTGTCGATCTTGAGCACCGCGATGTCGGTGCGATCGTCTTCGCCGAGCAGCCGCGCGGTGAAGTCGCGCCCGTCGCGCAGCGTGACCACGATCTGCTCGGCGCCGCTGGTGACGTGCTGGTTGGTGACGATCAGCCCGTCGCTGCTCACCAGGAACCCGGTGCCGAGCCCCTCGACCAGCTGCTCGAAGCCGCGCGGCAGCGTGAACTGCTCGAACAGCGTGCGGGGCAGGGTGCGCTCGCGCCGCACCACGTTCACGCTGACCACCGCGGGCGCCACGCGCGCCGCCGCGGTGCCGATCACGGTGCGCCGCTCCCCCCCGATCGGGTCGGCGGTGCGCTGCTGCGCGTGCGCCGGAGCGGCCAGCGCGAGCAGCACCGCGAGGACCCGCGCGGCGCGCGTCATCCGGCGGCGGATCGCTAGAGGCTCACCGGTCTGCATACGACTCCGCCGGATACCGCACGTTCACGAGGAACAGCCCGTGCGGCGGCGCCGGCGGGGACGCGCCGTGATTGTCGGTGGCCTTCAGCAGCCGCGACAAGTCGGACGGCGGCCGCCGGCCGCGCGCGATGTCCACCATCGTGCCCACCAGGATACGCACCATCCGGTGCAGGAATCGGTCCGCCGTGATCCAGAACTCGAGGCCCGTGCCGTCCTCGCGCAGCTGCCACGCCGCCTCGAGCACGCGGCACCGGTAGTGGGTTTTCTCCTGGCCCCACGCCGAGAGGCCGCGGAACCCGTGCTCACCCACCAGCTCGGCCGCGGACGCTGCGAGCAGCGCCGGCGCGAGCCGCGGCGCGAGCGCCCACTCGTAGCGGCGCCGGAATGGCGAGCGCGCTCCGGCGTCCAGGCCGATGCGATAGCAGTAGGTACGCTCGATCGCATCGCGCCGCGGGTTGAACCCCGGCACCATCCGGTGCGCCGAAGCGGCCCACACGTCGGAGGGGAGCAGCGCGTTCAGCGCTCGCACGAGATCGGACGGCTCCCACCGCTCGCCTACCGCGGCCGCCGCGGCCTGGCCCAGCGCATGGACGCCGGCGTCAGTCCGGCCGGCTCCCACCACGCTCGTCCGGTGACCGACCAGACGCTCCAGCGCCGCCTCGAGGTCGCCCTGTACCGTGCGCGCCGCCTTCTGCCTCTGCCACCCCGCGAACGCGCCACCATCGTAGTGCAGGATGAGAAGCGTCGGCCGCGCCGCGATCACGGGCGAAACGTAGCCGCGCGCGGAGGCCTTTTCAAGCGCGCAAGTGCTTGACCTGATTGATAAAGCGAGCGGTTAGTACTTGCGGATCACCCCGACCACGACGCCCTGGATCGTGACGTCGGCGGCGGGCACGTAGATCGGCTCGAGCGCGGGGTTGGCGGGCTGGAGGCGGACGCGGCCGTCCTTCTCGCGGTAGAACTTCTTGACCGTGGCGTGGGTGCCGCCCACCAGCGCCACGACCGTCTCGCCGTTGCGCGCGCTCTGGCGGCCGTGGACGACGATCAGGTCGCCATCCCGGATCTGCTCGTCGATCATGCTGTCGCCGCGCACCCGGAGCGCGAACGACTGGCCCGCGGCGGGCAGCATGTCTTCCGGCAGGGCGAGGGTCTCGTGCACTGCGATGGCTTCGATCGGCTCGCCCGCGGCGACGGTGCCGAGCAGCGGCAGCGCCGCCACGCCGGCGGGCCGCTCGCGGCTCAGCACCTCGATGGCCCGGGCCTCGTTGAACGAGCGGCGGATGACGCCCTTGCGCTCGAGGTTCGAGAGGTGCTCGTGCACCGTGGCGAGCGAGCCGAACCCCATCGCCTCGGCGATCTCCTCGAAGCTCGGTGCGTAGCCGTGCTCGTCGATGTGCCGGGTGAGGTAGTCGAGGATCTCGCGCTGGCGCCTGGTGAGCGGCACGGTCGCCTCCGTCGGGTTGCGCTTTAGCGGGCCAGGGCCCGAAGATATGCCGAAGCCAGGTTAACCGAATGAAAGCCGAAGCGCAAGCCGCGGCGCACAAGATCAACAACACCGTCGGCCCGGTGCTGCTCGCGCGGTTCGGGCTCGACTGCGTCGTGTACATGGGTGAGGAGGACATGGCCCGGCAGGAGCTGAACGTGTTCCGGCGTCGGGACCACGCACTATATTATCGGGTCGGTCGTCGGTCCTGACCCGTGTCCGCGCCCGTCCTGGCGCTCGAGGGACACCGAGTGTGACGCTGGATGCCGGGCCGGAACTCGCGCTGCCTCCCGCGCAGGTCGAGGAGCTGCTGCTGGCCCTCGCGAAGGCGCAGCGCGCCCACCAGCTGTACCTGCCGAACAACCCCGTCTACCAGCAGGCGATCGAAAAGCTCCGCAACCTGTTCCGGAAGATCTGGGAGGCGACCGACGACCTGTTCCTCGACGTCTCCGAGAGCGAGCTGCGCTGGGAAGGGAACCCGGTCTACAGCGTCCCGAACAAGAGCGAGAGCGTCGCGTGGGTGCTGTTCAAGGACGGGGTGCGCTCGCTGGTCTTCCGGCCGGGGGTCGAGCAGGACGAGATCGTCGGGTTCCTCGACGTCATCCACCGCGCCCGTACGCTCCAGGCCGAGGACAATGATGACCTGCTGACCCTCCTCTGGGAGAAGGACTTCCAGCGGATCCAGTACCAGTTCCAGGACCTCAGCGCCGACGCCGGCACGATGCAGCTGCCGGTGGAGGAGGAGATCCAGCCGGCGCAGACCAGCTCGCAGGCCGTCCAGCGCGCGGTCGAGGAGGAGGCGCCGCCGCGCGCGGGGATCGTCCGGACCGAGGACTTCGACACCACGCTCTACTTCCTCGACGAGCGCGAGATCGAGGTCCTCCGCGCGTCGGTGCAGCAGGAGTATGCGCAGGACCTGCGGCGCAACGTGCTGGGGGTGCTGTTCGACGTCCTCGAGCTGCAGCCCTACCCGACGGTCCGCGCCGAGCTGATCTCGATCCTCGAGAGCTTCCTGCCGTACCTGCTGGGCGCGGCGGACTTCGCGGCGGTGGCGTACGTGCTGCGCGAGGCGAAGGCGGTGCTGGCGCGGGCGCGCGAGCTGCTTCAGGAGCACCGCGAGGCGCTGGAGGCGCTGCCGGGCCGGCTGTCCGAGGAGCAGACGCTCTCGCAGCTGCTCCAGTCGCTCGACGAGGCGACGGTGCACCCGTCGGCCGAGGAGTTGACCGAGCTGTTCAGCGAGCTGCGTGGCGAGGCGCTCACGACGCTGTTCGCCTGGCTGCCCAAGCTGGCGACGGCGCGGGTGCGCGACGTGGTCGAGGTGGCGGTGCAGCGGCTCGCGATAGCGAACGCGTCCACCGTCGTGATGGCGGTCCAGTCGCAGGACCCGGCGGTCGCGCTGGAGGCGATCAGGATCGCGGGGAAGCTGCGGCTCCAGGCGGCGGTGCCGGGCCTCGCGCAGGCGCTCGTCCACGCCGAGCCGGTGATCCGGGTGGCGACGGTGCAGGCGCTGTCGGAGATCGCCTCGCCGGCCGCGGTGCAGGCGCTCGAGAAGGCGCTCGACGACGAGAACCGCGACGTGCGGCTCGCCTCGGTGCGGGTGGTCGGCCTGCACAAGTCGCGCTCGGCGCTGCCGAAGATCCAGGAGGTGGTGCAGGGCAAGTCGGTGCGCGGCGCCGATCTCACCGAGAAGATGGCGTTCTTCGAGGCCTACGGCTCGCTGGTCGGCGACGCCGGGGTGCGGGTGCTGGACGGGATCCTCAACAGCGGCGGGTTCCTCAAACGCCGGGAGGACCCGCAGACCCGCGCCTGCGCGGCGATGGCGCTGGGCCGGGTCGGGACGCCGGTGGCGCACGCGTCGCTCGAGAAGGCCCTGCAGGACAAGGAGCCGCTGGTCAAGAACGCGGTCGCCCGCGCGCTGCGCGGCGATCGCGCGTCGAGCATGTTCCGCGCGGGAGAGCTGCCCACGTGACCGCGCCGCGCCGCCCCTCCGTCGTGGACTCGATCCAGACCTCGGATTCCTACATCCGGGGCGCCGGGCGGGAGTTCCTCATCACGATCTACACCGCGCTGCGCTCGCTGAAGATCTACCCGCTCGAGAACCCCGTGGTGCAGAAGTCGCTCGACGATCTGGCCGCCGTGGTGCAGGGGATCATCGACCGCGAGCAGGAGATCGAGCTGCGGGTCACGGGCGAGTTCATCTTCGTCAACTCGACGCGGCTGCGCCTCGACCTCGACAACTACGCCTCGTTTTCCCACGTGCTCGGCCTGCTCAGGAACGTGGGCGTGGGGCTGGTGCGCGCCGAGGCGGGGGCCGACCGGCGCGAGTGGACGGCGTTCCTCTCGCTGATGCTCTCGGCGGCGGCGCGCGACGCCAGCGCGAACCGGTTCTTCGAGATGGCCAACAAGATGCGCGACGCCGGGATCGCGCACATCGCCATCGAGCAGCCGGTCGAGGCCGACGTCGCCGACGAGGACGAGGAGCGGCAGAAGGAGCAGGCCAAGCGCACCTACCAGCGCTCCGTCGCGGTCACCAAGGAGGTGATCAACTCGGTGCGCATGGGCCGCACGGCGAGCGTGAAGAAGGTCAAGCGCGCCGTGCAGGCCATCGTGGACCAGGTGCTCTCCGACGAGACGTCGCTGGTCGGCCTCACCACCCTGCGCGACTACGACGACTACACGTTCACGCACTCGGTGAACGTGTGCATCTTCGCGGTGGCGCTCGGCCGCAAGGTCGGGCTCACCAAGCTCCAGCTCTACGACCTCGGGATGGCGGCGCTGTTTCACGACGTCGGCAAGTCGCGCGTGCCGCTCGAGGTGCTGAACAAGGAAGGCAGCCTGACCGAGGAGGAGTGGCGCATCATGCAGGCCCACCCCTGGCTCGGCGTGCTGACGCTGTTCGGGCTGCGCGGCTACGGGGAAATCCCCTACCGCAGCATGATCGGCGCCTACGAGCACCACATGCGGGTGGACCTGACGGGCTACCCGAAGACGATCCGCCCGCGCCAGCTCTCGATCTTCTCGAAGATCATCGCCGTGGCCGACGGGTTCGACGCGGCCACCAGCCGGCGCGCCTACCAGACGACGCCGATCGAGCCCGACGCCGTGCTCAAGGAGATGTGGGAGAACCCGCGGCGCGGCTACGAGCCGATCCTGGTGAAGGCCTTCATCAACCTGATCGGCATCTATCCGGTCGGGACGATGGTCATCCTCGACACCTACGAGCTGGCGATCGTCTGCGCCGCGAACCCGAACCTCGACTTCGTGCACCGCCCGATGGTGCGGATCGTCTCGGACCCCGCGGGGACGATCGCCTACCCCGGCTTCGAGGCGGACCTCGCCGAGCAGGATGGCGACGGCACCTTCCGCCGCTCGATCATCAAGGTGACGAGCCCCGAGAAGTACGGGGTCCGGGTCTCGGACTACTTTGTCTGACGGTCGCCTCGCCGCCCTGGCTGTCGAGGCGGAGCTGGACGGCGCACGGGCGCGGCCGTGAGGACGCTGCCGCCGCGCGTGGACACCGTGGTGGCGGTCTATCCGCCGGCCATCGCCGTGGCCGGCGCCGTCGTGCTCGGGCTGGCGCTGGTGACGGCCCCGCCCCCGTACACCCAGTGGCCGGCCATCGCGGTGACCGCCGCTCTGGTGACGGTGCTGCGCCGCTTCGCCATCCCACTGTCCAAGTACTCGTACCTCTCGTTCACCGGTTTCGTCGCTCTGGCGGGCAGCCTGCTGCTCGGCCCGGCGCCGGTCTTCCTCGCCCTCGCGGGGGGGATGCTCGCCGGCGACTGGGGATGGCTGCGCAAGTCGTGGCGCGCGGCGGCGATCAACGGCGGGCGCGAGGTGGTCGCGCTCGCCGCGGCGTTCGGCCTCTACGCCCTGCTGCTGCGGCTGCTGGGCCTCGGCGGGCACGACCTCGGAGTGGAGCTGGTGCCGGCGCTCGCGTTCTTCGTGGTCGGCTACTTCCTGATCGGCCGCCTGCTCTTCTACTTCTCGCTCGCGCTGCGCGGCAAGCTCACCGCGGAGGAGCGCTCGCTGATCCTGCGCTACGAGGTCGTCGGCTACTTCGCGAGCCTCCTGGCCACGGTCACGGTGCTGATCGCGGTGGCGACGCTGGAGGCCCGGAGCTGGCCGTTCGTCGCGGCGATGATCCTGTTCGGCGGCTGGATGGCGAAGCGGCTGCTCGAGGAGGCGATCGCCGCGGAGGAGCGCAGCAAGGTGCTGGCGGTGGACGTCGCCGTCACCGCCGATCTCGCGCTCGGGGACGCGCTGGAGCGGATCGGGCAGCTCGCCAACCGGCTGGTCGAGTGGAGCGACCTCCGGGTGTACCGCCGCGCGGGGGACGGCGTGACGCGCGTCTACCGCAATACAACCGGCGTCGCGACGCTCCAGGAGCCGCCGGCGGACATCGACGTGCTGCGCGGCGAGGTGCTGGCGACCGGCGAGCCGGTCGTGGTGCGCGACGCCAGGAACGATGCGCGCATCACCACGCTGCGCGCGAGCGCGCACAGCATCCTCCTCATCCCGCTCCGGTTCGGCGAGCACACGATCGGCACGCTCGAGCTGGAGCACACCAAGCGCAACGTGTACGGGCCGAGCGCGCAGTCGCTGGTGCGCACCCTCGCGACGCAGGTCTCGGCGGCGATGCACATCGCCAATCTGCGCGAGCCGCTGCTCCAGATGGTGGAGCGGATCGGTGAGGAGGTGCGGGTCGTGGCGCAGGCGGTCGAGGCGCTGCGGCACGGCGGCACGGCCACGGCCCGGCACGCGTCGGGTATCGAGGCGTCGGCGACCGAGCAGGAGCGTCAGGTCCAGGCGAACCTGGACGCCACCGAGGTGATCAGCGGGGCGTCGCGGCGCGTGGCGGCCGACGGCCGCGAGGCGGCCGAGCGCAGCAGCGAGGCGAGCGACACGGCGACGGGGAACCGCGCCCCCATCGGCGGCGCGGTGCAGCGGCTGGTCGAGTTCCGGGGGTTCGTGGCCGACTCGTCGCAGCAGGTGAAGAGCCTGGTGGCGGTGACCCGGCGGATCACCGACTTCATCGGGATGATCCGCGACATCGCCGACCAGACGAATCTGCTCGCGCTCAACGCGGCGATCGAGGCGGCGCGCGCCGGGCAGCACGGGCGCGGCTTCGCGGTCGTCGCGGACGAGGTGCGCCGGCTCGCGGAGCAGAGCGCGCAGGCGGCGAGCGAGGTCGGGCAGCTGGTCGGCGCGATCCAGAAGCAGATGACGCAGGTGGCGGCGACGATGCTGCGCGGCGAGCAGGCCGTGGGCGGCGTCGAGGAGCTGTCGGCCGAGGCGCTGCGGGCGCTGGACGCCATCGTGGCCTCCACGGCGGATGCGGAGTCGCACGCGCGGGCGATCGCCACCACGGCGGCGGGGCAGGACGAGGCGATCGCGCAGCTGGCGGGGCGGGTGCGCGACGCGGCCGAGATCGCGCGGCGCAACCGCGGCGCCGCGACCGACCTGGCGCAGCGGGCCGACGAGCAGGCCCGCCAGCTCGCGGAGCTGGAGCACAGCGCCCAGGAGCTGTCGGCCGTCGCCGTGCAGCTCGGGGACGTGGCCCGCCGCTTCGCGAACGCGTAGCGCGGCGCGTTGCGCCGGCGCGCGGCCGCGTCTAACCTTCCGCCGTGAACAGCGACGCGATCACCCTGCGCGGGATGCGGTTCCACACCCTGGTCGGGCTGCTGCCCCACGAGGAGAAGTTCCCCCAGCCGCTCGAGCTCGACGTATCCGTCTACCTGTCGCTGCAGCAGGTGGGCGCCACGGACTCGCCCCGCATGCTGCTCGACTACCGCACGCTCTACAAGCTGGTGGCCGACACCGTCGGCACCAGCCACCACAAGCTCCTCGAGGCGCTGTGCGAGCGGATCGCGCAGGCCGCGCTCGCGCTCGAGGGCGTCTCGCGCGTGCGGGTCGCCGCGCGCAAGCCCCACGCGCCGGTTGCGGGGCCGTTGGACGCCGTCGAGGTCGTGATCGAGCGGACGCGCGATGGCTGAGCGCGCCGCCATCGCCCTGGGCTCGAACCGCGGCCCCCGCGCCGCCCAGCTCGCGCGCCCCCCCCCCGCGAACGCCACCCAGCCCTAGACCCGCCACGTGGCCGCGACCCCCGTCGCGGAGACGGCCCCGCTCGGCCCCGTCCCCCAGGGCCCGTACCTCAACCAGATGCTGCTGGTCGAGACGACGCTCGAGCCGCGGGCCCTCCTCGAGGCGCTGCTCGCGATCGAGCGCGCCAATGGGCGCGTGCGGGGCGAGCGCTGGGGCCCGCGCACCCTGGACTGCGACATCGTCCTCTACGGCGAGCGCACGGTGAACGAACCCGGCCTCACCATCCCGCACGCCGAGCTGCCGAACCGCGACTTCTGGCTCCGCGAGCTGGCCGAGCTCCATGTCCCGGTCCCCGTCCACTAGCCCGTCCGCCGTCACCACCCGCGACTTCCTCGCCCTCAAGAAGGCGGGGAAGAAGATCGTCGCGGTCACCGCCTACGACGCCCTGTTCGGCCGCCTGGTGGACGAGGCGGGCGTGGACTGCGCCCTCGTCGGCGACTCGCTCAACCAGGTGCTGTGCGGCGAGCCCTCCACGCTCTCGGCGACGCTCGAGCAGATGATCTACCACGGCCGCGCCGTGCGGCGCGGCGTGCAGCGCGCGCTGCTCGTCATCGACATGCCGTTCTTGAGCTACCAGGTGAGCCGCGAGGAGGCGGTGCGCAACTGCGGCCGCGTCATGAAGGAGACCGGCGCGCAGGCGGTGAAGCTCGAGGGCGGCGGCGC
The DNA here is from genome assembly GCA_964358595.1 of uncultured Gemmatimonadales bacterium. Lineage (GTDB taxonomy): Bacteria > Gemmatimonadota > Gemmatimonadetes > Gemmatimonadales > JACORV01 > CAYHQJ01. The sequence continues at coordinate 2,792 of CAYHQJ010000029.1, read as the reverse complement.
GATGGCGGCGACGATCCGCGCGCTGGTCGAGATCGGCATTCCGGTGATGGGCCACATCGGGCTCACCCCGCAATCGGTGCACGCGCTGGGCGGCTACCGGGTGCAGGGGCGGGACGACGAGACGGCGCAGCGGCTCGAGGCGGACGCGCAGGCGCTCGAGGAGGCGGGGTGCTTCGCCATCGTCCTCGAGCTGGTGCCGGCCGCGGTCGCGGAGCGCATCTCGCGGGCGCTCGCGATCCCGACGATCGGCATCGGCGCCGGGGCGCGGTGCGACGGGCAGGTCCTGGTGCTGCACGACCTGCTCGGCCTGAACGACGGGTTCGAGCCGAAGTTCCTGAAGCGGTTCGCGAACCTCGCGGACGAGGTGCGCCGTGCCGTGGGCGCGTTCGCGGGCGAGGTGCGCGGCGGGACGTATCCGGGGCCGGAGCACTCCTTCTAGCCTTGAGCCTGCAACGGTGAGCGGAACGCTGAAGGCTCGAGGCCGCAGGCTCGAGGTTCCATGCGCCTGATCGAGTCTCCCGCCGCCATGCGCGCCGCCGCGGCGGACGCGAAGCGCGCGATGGCGCGCATCGGCTTCGTGCCGACGATGGGCTTCCTGCACGCGGGACACCTCTCGCTGGTGCGCGAGGCGCGGCGGCGCACCGACCTCGTCGTCCTGAGCAGCTTCGTCAACCCGCTCCAGTTCGGCCCGACCGAGGACTACGCCACCTATCCGCGCGACCCGGAGCGCGACCGCGCCCTCGCCCAGGGCGCGGGCGTCGATCTGCTGTGGATTCCGCCGGCCGAGCAGCTGTACCCGGTGCCGCCCGTCGTGACGGTATCGCCCGGGACCGCGGGCACGATCCTCGAAGGCGCGATCCGGCCGGGTCACTTCGCCGGCGTACTCACCGTGGTGCTGAAGCTGTTCCAGGCGGTGCAGCCCGACGTCGCGGTGTTCGGCCGGAAGGACGCGCAGCAGGCCGCGCTGGTGCGGTTGATGATCCGCGACCTCGACCTGCCGGTCGAGCTGGTCGTGGCGCCGACGGTGCGCGAAGCCGACGCCCTCGCGCTGAGCTCGCGGAACATCCACCTCGATGCCGGGATGCGGCGCCGCGCCCTCGTGCTCCCGCGTGCCCTCGCGGCGGGCGTCGCGGCCTTCCGCGCCGGGGAGCGGCGCTCCGGCGCACTCGTCGCGGCGACGGCCAAGGTGCTGGGCGCCGCAGACGGGATCACCGTCGAGTACGTGAACGTCGTGGACCCCGACAGCTTCTCCCCCAGCCATGCCGCCACCGAGCGCAGCTTCCTGGTAGTCGCCATCCGCGTCGGAGCGAACCGGTTGCTCGACAACGTCGTCCTCGGCGAGGGGCTCGAGGCCGACCCGGGAGCGGAGGACGGAGGACGGAGGAGCGAGGACCGGTGACCCATCGAGCAGGCGGTCATGGTTGAGCTGCCGTCGTGGGCCGTCGTGTCGGCGAAGCGCGTCGGACACATCGCGCGGGTTGTCGCGCTGGTCGAGGCGTGGGCGGCGGCGCGCGGGGTGAGCGCGGCGGAGGCGGACCGCTGGCGCCGTGCCGCGCTGCTGCACGACGCGTTGCGCGATGGGGAGCCGGACGTACTGGCGCGCTACGCCCCGCGGGGCACCTGGCCGGCGCAGCTGTGGCACGGGCCGGCGGCGGCCGGGGCCGCGCAGGCCGACGGCGAGCGCGACCAGGGGGTGCTCGACGCGGTGACCTACCACTCGATCGGCTGCGCGAAGTGGGACGACGCAGGCCGGATGCTCTACCTCGCCGACTGGCTCGAGCCGGGCCGCGCGCACGAGCGCGCGCTGCTCGAGGCCCTCGCCGAGCGGGTGCCCCTGGATCCGGCCGGCGTGCTGCGCGAGGTGGCGGCGCGGCGCCTCGGCTGGATCATCCACCGCCATCGCCCGCTGGCGCGGGAGACGTGGGAATTCTGGAACAGCATCGCAGCGGCCGGCTCGTCGTCGCCGTCCTGATCGCGCTCGGCCTCGCTTCCGGGACGTTCGCGGCTTGGTGGCGGCTCGCCGAGCGGCCCGCGGCGCGGCAGTCCGCGCGAGCGGTGCCGGGCGAGGACGGCCGCGTCGTCGTCGAGGTGCTGAACGCGACGGCGGGCGTCGGGTTGGCGCGCGCCGCCACACGGCGGCTGCGCGACGCCGGGCTCGACGTCGTCTACTACGGGTCCGACGCCGGGGATCGGCTCGACAGCACGCAGGTCCTCGTGCGGAGGGGGGACGTGGAGGTGGGAGAGAAGGTGCAGCGCGCTCTAGGCGTGGGGTCGGTGCGCGCGGCGCCGGACCCGGGGCGACTCGTGGACGTCTCCGTGCGCCTGGGCCGCGACTTCCGCGACTTCATGGCGCTCGGACGCAATCCGTAGCTGGCCGCACGCGGCGTCGATGTCGAGGCCGCGGCTCTTCCGCAACACCGCTTCGATCCCGCGCTTCCGCAGCGCGACGGCGAAGGCGTGCATCCGGCGGCCCGGCGAGCGCTCGAGCGGCACCGCGCCGCCCGGATGCAGCGGCAGCAGGTTGACCATCGCCCCCGTCTCCTGGGCCAGCTTCGCCAGCGCCACGGCATCCTCGGGCCGGTCGTTCACCCCGCCGATCAGCACGTACTCGAACGTCACGCGCCGCTTGAAGCGCTTGGCCGCCGCGATCACCTCGGCCAGCGGGTACTTCTTCTCGATCGGCATGAGCGAGCGCCGCGTCGCGCTGGTCGGCGCGTGGAGCGAGATCGCGAGCCGGAACTGCTCGGGGCGCTTCGCCAGCGCCGCGAGGCCGGGGAGGATCCCGACGGTCG
>CAYHQJ010000028.1:11128-18754 GCA_964358595.1 uncultured Gemmatimonadales bacterium | reverse complement strand
CCGGCCTAACTGGACTTGGGGCGGGGGGGGCCGGGGGGGGCGCGCGTCGCCGCGCTCGCGAGCGGGCGCGGCGTGCACGTCGTGAACGCCCACGCCTCGCGCGACCGCGCGGCCTGCCGCCGCGCGCGGCTCCTGGGCCAGCTCCCGGCCGCCCTCGTGATGACGCGCCGCGGGATGCCGAAGTCCACGCCCCTCTCGGCCCTGGCGAGCGGCCTCGCCGCGGACCGCGTGATCGCCGTGAGCCGGCCGGTCGCGCGCGCCCTCGCCCGCCGCGGCACGCCGTCCTGGCGCATCACCGTCGTGCACAACGCCGTGGACCTCGCGCGCATCGACCGGGCAGTCGCGCCGGCGGAGCTCGCCGAGGCACGCGCGCTGGCCGGCTGCGACCCGGCGCGCCGGACGATCGGTGTCGTCGCGCGCCGCAAGGACCAGGCGACGCTGCTCGAGGCGCTGCGCCACCTGCCGCAGCCCGTGACCCTGTGCTGCCTCGGCATCGAGCCGGACGGCGAGCTGGCCGCGCTCGCGCAGGCGGTGCCCCGGCATCGGGTGAGCTTCGTGCCGTTCCGGCGCGACGTGCGAGCGTTCTACGACTGTTTCGACGTCGTGGCGCTCCCCACCCGCCACGAGGGGTGCTCGCAGGCGCTCCTCGAGGCCATGGCGCTCGGCAAGCCGATCGTCACGACCCGCGCCGGTGGCAACACCGACCTCATCGACCACGGCGCCCAGGGACTCCTCGTGCCCCCGCGCGATGCGCCGGCGCTCGCGGGCGCGCTCGAGGCGCTGCTCGGCGATCCCGGCCTTGCCGCCCGGGTCGGCGCCTCGGCGCGGCGCCGCGCCCGCGCCCGGTTCACCGTCGAGCGCACGCTCCGCGGCACCGACGCCGCCTACCGCGCGGCGCTGGCGCGGAGGGCGCGGTGAGGCGGCGCTCCGACCTCGCGGTCTACGCCGCCATGCGCGCGGCGCTCGCCGCGGTGCGCGTCCTGCCGCGCCCGGTGGCGCTGGCCGCCGGCGCGGCGATCGGCCGCGCGGCGGGCGATGTCCTCCGGCTGCGGCGGCGCGTGACCGACGACAACCTCGCCGTCGCATTTCCCGAGCTGCCGCCGGCCGTGCGGGCGCGCATCGCGCGGGGCGTGTACGCACACTTCGGCCGCATGGCGGTGGACTCGCTGCGCCTCTCGGCCATAGGGCCGCGGGCGGTCGTCCCGTTCGTCACCGGCGGTGACTTCGTCCGCCTCCTCGACGATCGGCTCCCGCGCGGCCGCGGGGTCATCCTGCTCACCGGCCACGTCGGCAACTGGGAGCTGGGGGGCGCGTACGTCGCCGCGCGCGGCTACCCACTCGCCGCCGTGGTCAAGCCGCCCGCCAACCCGTACGTTGCCCGGCACGCCGAGCGAGTGCGCGAGCGGCTCGGCATCGAGACCATCCCGATGCCCGAGGCTAGGGCCGGCGTGCTGGAGGCGCTGAAGGCGAACAAGGTCGTCGCCCTCGTCGCCGACCAGGGCGCGCTGCGCAGCACGGTCTGGTCGCCGTTCTTCGGCCGGCCCACGAAGACGCCGCCGGGACCCGGACTGTTCGCGGTGCGCTCCGGCGCACCCGTGCTGTTTGGCACGATGGTCGCGCTCCCGGGCGGCGGCTACGAGCTGTTCAGCGAGGTGCTCGCGGAAGAGGTGACGGGGGACGCGGACGCGGCGGTGCAACGGATCGCGGACGCCTTCCGCGCCCGCCTCGAGGCGCTCGTCAGGCGGGTGCCCGACCAGTACCTGTGGACGCACCGCCTGTGGAAGCACCAGCCGCCGCCACCGGGCGCGCCATGATCGCGTAGGTCGGGCAGTGGCGGATGAAAGCGCCGTCGATGGGCGACCACTCGCACGGCCGGTCCGGCCCGACCGCCTTCCCGTCGCCGTCCATCCGGAACATCCCCGGCGGTGCGATCGCGACGCACGCGCCGCACCCGATGCACCGCTCGCGGATCACCGCGATCTGCACCGTGCGGCGCGGATAGATCCCGCCCGTCGCCGCGCGCACCGCTGCGCCGGCGCCCTCGAGCGCGGCGGCTGTGGCGCGGTAGCCCTCGTCGACCAGCGCCCGCGTGTGGTCGAAGGCGAACATCGGCACGTGCTCGACCCGCGGCTGCACGAGCAGGAGCGGCGGCGCGGTCCACACGCCGAGGTGGTGCTCCATCGCCTGCTGGAAGACGATCTCGCTCGCGCGCGCCGAAATGGCGGCGAAGCCCGCCTCCTGCACGTCCGCGCGCAACACACTCGTGGCGCCGACGTCCACCGCGACGATCGCCCGGTACCCGCGCGCGGCCGCGAGCCGCACGGGGAGGTTGTCCACCAGCGCGCCGTCGGCGAAGTAACAGCCGCCGATCTCGCGCGGTTCGAGGAAGCCCGGCAGCGCGCACGAGGCGAACACCGCGTCGGCCACGGGCACGTCCTCGAGTCCCGGCAGCCCCCAGAACATCTGCCGCCCGCTGTTGATGTCCACCGAGTTGACGATGAGCCGGCGGCCCAGCTGGCGGAACGTCACGTCGCCCAGCATCCCGTGCACCAGGTCGTCGAGCGGCTCGGCGCTGTAGAGCGCGGGGGCGCGCAGGCGCTTGAGGGCCATGGCGGCGCTCGCCACGGCGAACACGTCGCGGCGTCGCAGGCTCAGCGACAGCGACTCGATCTCGCGCACGGTGAAGCCCGATGCCCACGCGGCGCCGATCAGCGCGCCGATGCTGGTCCCGATCACCTCCGCGGGCTCCCAGCCGCGCGCCTCCAGCGCGCGCAGCGCACCGACGTGCGCCAGGCCGCGCATGCCCCCGCCCCCGAGCACCAGCGCGAACGACCACGCGCCGCTCATCGCTTGCCGTCCCGCCGCATGAGCGGTTAACGTAGCGATGTCCTCCGCGCCGGCGCCACCCGACAGATGACCGAGATCGCGACCCTTCCGGGGATCCGGAGCATCGTGCAGGAGCTGCGCAACCGCGAGTTCCCCTGGACCGGCGCGACCACGTACCTCAACAACGCCTCGATCGGCCCGATCCCCGAGCGCACGCGGCTCGCGCTCGAATCGTTCAACGCCAAGCGTACTGCGCCGCACCTGCTCCCCGACCGCGATCTACTGGCCGAGCTGGCGGCGGCGCGCGAGGCCGCCGCGCGGCTGATCGGCGCGGCGGTGGACGAGATCGCGCTCACCCCCAACACGTCGACCGGCATCAACGTCGCGGCGCGTGCGCTGCCGCTCGCGACGGGCGAGACCGTCCTGCTCAGCGACCGCGAGTTCCCGGCGAACGTCTACCCGTGGCTCGCGCTGAAGAAGGAGGGTGTCACCGTCGAGCTGGCGCCGGTGACCGCGGAGGGGTGGCCCGACGAGGCCCGGCTCCTCGAGCGCCTGCGCGATCCGCGGGTGCGGGTGCTCGCCGTCTCGTTCGTGCAGTTCGCCAACGGGTACCGCGCCGACCTCGCGCGGCTTTCGGCGGCGTGCCGCGCCAACGGGACGTACCTCGTCGTGGACGGAATCCAGGGACTCGGCAACTCGCCTCTCGACGTGCACGCGCTGCACGTAGACGTGCTCGCCACCGGCGGCCAGAAATGGCTTCTTTCGCCGTGGGGCTCGGGGTTCGTGTACGTGCGGCGCGACCTGATCGCGCGGATGGAGCCGAAGGCGGTCGGGTGGATGGCGTACGAGGGCAGCGACGACCACACCAACCTCGTCCGCTACGGCGACACGCTGCGCGCCGACGCGCGCCGCTTCGAGGTCGGCACGATCCCGTTCCAGGACGTGCTCGGGATGACGACGTCGCTTGGATTGCTCCGCGAGCTCACGGTGGAGGCGATCGGGACCTACGTGCGCGCGCTCGCCGAGCCGCTGCTCGCCTGGGCCGAATCGCGCGGCGTGCGCATCGTTTCCCCGCTCGACGAGAAGCATCGCTCGGCCATCGTGTGCATCGCGCCGGACAACGCGCGCGAGGCGCACCGCCAGCTCAAGGCCGCCGGCGTCGTGTGCGCGTTCCGCGAGGGAGCAATCCGCCTGAGCCCCCACTGCTACAACACGATCGACGAGATGGAGAAGGTGATCGAGGTGCTGGAGGACGCGATCAGCCGATGACGACGTCGGCGAACTTGAGCTTCCCGTACTTCACCACGTAGCGCCCCGGCGCCAGCTCCCGGTTGGCGTCCTCCGCCTTGCGGCCGTCGAGCTGCACGCCACCCTGCTGCACCATCCGCCGCGCCTCGCTGAGCGATTTCGCGAACCCGACGTCCTTCAGCACCGTTGCGAGCGACGCCGGCGCGTGCGTGAACCGGGGGCGCTCCAGCGGCGCATCCTTCGCCTTGAACAGCCGGTCGAAGTGCGCCGCCGCCCGCGCAGCCGCCTCGGCGCCGTGGAACTGCGTCACTAGGTCCGCCGCCAGCCGGCGCTTAGCCGCGTAGGGCTCCGTCCGGCACCGTTCCAGCGCCGCCGGCAGCTCCGCGGGCGCGAGCGACGAGACCAGCGTCGTCCACTCCGCGAGCAGCGTGTCGGGAATGGACATCGTCTTGCCGTACACGTCCTCGGGCGACTCGGTGATGCCGATGTAGTTGTCGTACGACTGCGACATCTTCCGCCCGCCGTCGATGCCGCGCAGCAGCGGCATCACGACCGCCACCTGCGGCTCGAGGCCGTAGCGCTCCATCAGCGTGCGGCCCACCAGCAGATTGAACTTCTGGTCTGTCCCGCCGACTTCGACGTCCGCCCGGAGCGCCACCGAATCGTAGCCCTGAAGCAGCGGGTACAGGAACTCGTGCACCGAGATCGGCGTCTGCGACGCGTAGCGCTTGGCGTAGTCGTCACGCTCGAGCATCCGCGCCACCGTGTAGTGCGAAGTGAGTGTCAGCACGTCGGCCAGCATCATTGCTCCGTGCCACCGGCTGTTGCGATCGATGGTCGTGTGCTCGCGGTCGAGGACCTTGAAGACCTGCTCGCGGTACGTCGCCGCGTTGCGCTCGACTTCCTCCTCGGTGAGCCGCGGCCGCGTCGCGCTCTGGCCGCTCGGGTCGCCCACCAGCGCGGTGAAGTCGCCGATGAGGAACACGACGCGGTGCCCGAGCTCCTGGAACGTCCGCAGCTTCCGGATGCTGACCAGGTGGCCGAGGTGCAGGTCCGGGCGGGTCGGATCGAAGCCCTGCTTGACCACCAGCGGCTCGCCGGTCCGCAGGGAGCGCTCGATCTTCCGCGCGAGGTCCTCCTCGGGGATGATCTCGACCGCGCCGCGGCGGATCGCGTCCATCTGCTCGTTGAGCTGTGGAAATCCGGGCATGCGGCGAACGTAGCGGCGCCGCCCCGGCGCTGGCAAGCGCGCTGGCGCCCGGGTAGCTTGCATGGTTATGGCGAAGGAGCGCTTCGCGAGCCGGCTGGCGCGCTGGTTCGGGCCCGAGCGGGCCCGGCGGACGGTGCTCGTCCTGCTGCTCGTCACCGGCTTCGGCGCCGGGATCGCGTACGGCAGCTGGACCCGGGTCTGCGCGGGCAGTGCCTGCCCGTCCATCGCCATCCTCGACGACTACCGCCCCCAGCAGACGTCCAAGGTCTATGCCATGGACGGCCGCCTGATCACCGAGCTCGGCCTCGAGCGCCGCACCGTCATCCGGATCGAGGACATGCCGCGGCACCTGCGGCAGGCCTTCGTCGCCGTCGAGGACAAGCGCTTCTACCGGCACCACGGGATCGACTACTCCCGCGTGCTGGGAGCGCTGCGCGCCAACCTCCTGGCGCTGTCGTGGACCCAGGGCTTCTCGACGATCACCATGCAGCTGGCGCGCAACGTGTTCCCCGACCGGATCTCGCGCGAGAAGAAACTGTCCCGCAAGCTGAAGGAAGTGTGGGTGGCCCGCGAGCTGGAGGGCACCTACCCCAAGGACCGCATCCTCGAGCTGTACCTCAACCAGATCAACCTCGGTGCCGGCGCCTACGGCGTGGAGGCGGCGGCCCAGCGCTACTTCGGCAAGTCGGCGCGCGACCTCAACCTCGCCGAGGCCGCGCTGCTCGCCGCCCTGCCCCAGCGCCCGTCCTCGTACAACCCCCGCCGCTATCCGGCCCGCGCCGTGCGGCGGCGCAACCTCGTCATCGACCTGATGCGCCAGCAGGGCTACGTCACCGCCGCGCAGGCCGAGGAGGCGAAGGCCTGGCCGCTCGGCCTCTCGGCGCGGCTCGACTACGGCGAAGTCGCGCCGTACTTCGTCGAGTGGCTCCGCCAGACGCTCGACGCGCGGTTCGGCCGCGACCTGTACGAGAAGGGACTGCGTGTCTACACGACGCTCGACATCGACATGCAGCAGGCCGCCGAGCGCGCGCTCGAGGCGCAGCTCGAGGCGATCGAGAACGGCGCGTACGGCCGCTTTCCCCACCGCACGTTCGCCCAGTACCTGGCGACGGCGAACGGGAACACCGACCGCGACCAGCCGCGCGCCGCCGCCACTCCGTACCTTCAGGGCGCGCTCATAGCGATGGACGCCGAGACCGGCGAGATCCGCGCCCTGGTCGGCGGGCGCGACTTCGAGGACTCCAAGTGGAACCGCGCCACCCAGGCGCTGCGCCAGCCGGGCTCGACCTTCAAGCTGTTCGTCTACTCGGCCGCCCTCCGCGCCGGGCACTCGCCCAACGAGATGCTGGACGACGCGCCCATCTCGCTCCCCATGCCCGACGGCACGGTCTGGGAGCCCGGCAACTTCGAGGAAAACGAGTTCCGCGGACCCATCACGCTGCGGCGTGCGCTCGCCGGCTCGATCAACCTCGTCGCCATCCGGCTGGGCCTCGAGCTGGGCGTGGAGGCCGTCGTCGAGGAGGCGCGCCGGTACGGCATCACCACGCCCGTGCCGCCCGTGCCCTCGATCTTCATCGGCTCGGCCGAAGTGATCCCGCTCCAGCTCGTCTCGGCGTTCACCGCGCCCGCCGCCCTCGGCGTGCGCGCCTCGCCGATCGCTATCCGCCGCGTCGAGGACGCCGACGGCACCGTGCTCTGGCAGCCGCAGATCCGCCGCGAACGCGTCATGAACCCCGACCAGGCGTTCGTCCTGAACGACATGCTCCGCGACGTGGTCCGCGGCGGCACCGCCATGTCGGCCGTGCGGGGCGCCGGCTTCAGCATCCCCGCGGGCGGCAAGACGGGCACGACGAACGACTACACCGACGTCTGGTTCGTGGGGTTTACCAGGGAGCTGGTCGCCGGCGTCTGGATCGGGTTGGACAACCCCCAGACGATCAAGCCGGGCGCGCAGGGCGGCCGCCTCGCCGCGCCCGCGTGGACCGCGTTCATGCGCGAGGTCTACGAGCGGCGTCCGAACCCCGGCGAGTGGGAGCCCCCGCGCGGCGTCGTGACCCGCGAGATCGACACCCAGTCGGGCAAGCTCGCCACGCCGTACTGTCCGGCGCAGAACCGCCGCCTGGAGGTGTTCTCCCCCGGCGGTGCGCCGGTCGAGTTCTGCCCGCTGCACCCGGGGCCCGGCGGCGCCGCTCCGCCGGACGGCGGCGCCAAACCTCCCAAGCGCTCGACCTGACGCCGTGAGCCTGCTGCGGGTGAGTGCGCAGTGGGTCCTCCCCGTCGTGACCCCGCCGATCGAGCACGGCGCCGTGCTCGTCGAGGACGGCCGCATCACCGGCGTCGGG
>CAYHQJ010000028.1:0-11118 GCA_964358595.1 uncultured Gemmatimonadales bacterium | reverse complement strand
GTGCGGTACGTGCACCTGCAGCGCCTCTCCGATGAGGTCTGGGACCTCGGCGCGGCCGTGCTCCTGCCGGGCCTCGTCAATACCCACGCCCACCTCGAGCTGACCGCACTGCGCGGCCTGGTGCGCGGCCTGCCGTTTCCCGACTGGGTCCGCACCGTGCGGCGCATCAAGGACGCCCTGAGCGCCGACGCGTTCCGCGCGTCCTCGCGCTGGGGCGTGCTCGAGCACTTCGCCGCGGGAATCACCACCATCGGCGACACCGGCAGCTCGCGCGCGCCGGCCGCGGGGCTGGCCGAGCTGTACGCGCGCGGGATTGCGTACCACGAAGTCTTCGGGCCCGATCCCGCGCAGGCGGGCGAGGCGCTGCGCGGCCTCGAGGAGGCGCTCGACGCCCTCTGGCCCTTCGAGTCGGCGCGGGTGCGGATCGGCGTCTCGCCCCACGCCCCGTACACGGTCTCGGACGACCTGCTGCGCGCCGTCGTCGCGCTTGCGCGGCGCCGCGAGCGCAGGGTGGCGATGCACCTCGCCGAATCGCCCGAGGAGACCCTGCTGGTCGAGCGGGGCGACGGACCGTTCGCCGAGGCGCTGCGGCGGCGCGGGATCGCGGTCGCGGCGCACGGGGTGTCGCCGGTCGCGTGGGCCGCGCGAGGGGGGCTGCTCGAGCTGGAGCCGCTGCTGATCCACTGCGTCACCGCGGGCGAAGAGGACTTCCGGTTCATGGCGCGCCACCGCGCCGCCGTGGCGCACTGCCCGTGGTCCAACGCCGCCCTCGGCCACGGACGCGCGAACCTGGCGGCGATGCGCGCCCACGGCCTCACCGTCGGCGTCGGCACCGACTCGGTCGCGGCGGGCGGCACGCTCGACCTCTTCGCGGAAGCGCGCTTCGCCGCCCTCGCTTGCCCGCTCACCCCGCGCGAGATGCTGCGGCTCATCACGCTGGACGCGGCCGCTGCGCTCGGCGTCGAGGGCGCCGGCGCCCTGGCGCTGGGCGCCTGGGGCGACCTCACCGCCGTGGCGCTCGAGGCGCCGTACTTCGCCGGGCTGACCGACCCCGAGGAGGCGATCGCGAGCTACGCCACCGCCGCCGACGTGCGGTTCACCTGGGTGGCCGGACGGATGGTCTTCAAGCGCCTGTTCTGGCCCGGCGTGGACGTCGAGGCGGAGCGCGCCGCGTTCGCTCAGGCGCGCGCGGCCGCGGTGGCCGCCGCCGCGGCCGGCAATCGCGCCGCCAGGTGAGAAGCCCTATCTTGCGGGAGCCGAGGAGCCGACCCGCGCCATGAAGGCCAAACGCCACGCCGCCATCCTCAAGCTGGTGCGCGAGCACCCGATCCCGAGCCAGGAGCGGCTCCGGGAGCTGCTGCGCAAGTCCGGGTTCGACGTCACCCAGGCCACGCTCTCCCGCGACATCCGCGACCTCGGCCTCCTCAAGCTCCAGGGCAGCGACGGCGTCCACCACTACGCCGTCCCGCCCGAGGAGGTGCAGCCGCCCCCGATGCTCAGCACCTTCCTGCCCAATCTCCTGCTCCGGGTGGACGGCACCGGGCCGTTGCTCGTGCTGCGCACCCCCGCCGGCAGCGCCTCCGCCCTCGCCGCCGCCCTCGACCACGAGGACTGGCCCGAGGTCCTCGGCACCGTCGCCGGGGACGACACGCTGCTCATCGTGGCGCGCTCCACGGCCGGCCGCCGCAAGCTGGCCCGACGCATCCAGGAGCTGGCCGACGCGCGCCATTGATTCCCGCCGCCGCGGCTGTATTTTTATGCGTTGCCGTGCATAAACTCTCAGGACGGCGGAGGGTGAGGGAGCGATGACGCACACGGTGGTGCTGGCGTATTCGGGCGGGCTCGACACCTCGGCGATCGTGCCGTGGCTGCGCGAGCACTACGACGCCCGGGTGATCTGCGTGGCGGCCGACGTCGGCCAGGGCGCGGCCGAGCTCAGGGGGATCGAGGAGAAGGCCCGCCGCTCGGGCGCCGAGGCCTGCATCGTCGAGGACGTCCGCGAGCGCTTCGTCCGCGAGTTCATCTGGCCCACGCTCCGCGCCGGAGCGGTCTACGCCCGCACCTACCTCCTCGGCACCTCGATGGCGCGCCCCCTGATCGCCGAGCGGCAGGTCGCCGCGGCGCGGCGCTTCGGCGCCCAGACGGTGGCGCACGGCTGCACGGGGAAGGGCAACGACCAGGTGCGCTTCGAGCTCACCTATGCCGCCCTCGCCCCCGACCTCAGGGTCATCGCCCCGTGGCGCGAGGCGGAGTGGACCTTCCGCGGCCGCGAGGACCTGATCGCCTATCTGAAGGAGAAGGGCATCCCGACCACGGCCACGCTCGAGAAGCCGTACAGCCGCGACCGGAACCTCTGGCACGTCTCCCACGAGGGGGGCATGCTCGAGGATCCGTGGCGGGAGCCGCCGGCCGACCTCTTCATCCTGACGAAGGACCCGGCGGGCACTCCGGATGCGCCGGCGATCGTCACCGTCGGCTTCGAGCAGGGTGAGCCGGTCGCGCTCGACGGCGCGCCGATGGACCCGGTCGCGCTCATCGAGACGCTCAACGCGCTGGCGGGGGAGCACGGCGTCGGCCGCGCCGACATCGTCGAGGATCGGCTCGTCGGGATGAAGTCTCGCGGCGTGTACGAGACGCCCGCCGGCACGGTGTTGTTCCACGCCCACCGGGAGCTCGAGCAGCTGGTGCTCGACCGGCGGACCCTCGCCCTTGTCGACGAGCTCGGCCGCCGCTACGCCGACCTCGTCTACGACGGGCGCTGGTGGACGCCCGAGCGCGAGGCGCTCGACGCGCTGGTGAACGCCACGCAGCGCCACGTCACGGGCCGGGTGCGGATGAAGCTGTTCAGGGGTACATGCACCGTGCAGGGCCGGGAGTCCGAGCACTCGCTCTACCACGAGGGACTGGCCACCTTCAGCGCCGACGGCGTCTACCGGCAGAGCGACGCCGAGGGTTTCATCCGGCTCTACGGCCTCGCGGTGCGCACGGCCAACGAGCGGGAGCGCCGCCTCGGCGACGTCCTCGCGGAGGCCGCCGACTGAGCCCGAGACCCCGCCGCGCACTCATCATTGGCGCGTCGGGCTTTCTCGGCTCGCGCCTGCTGGCGCTGGGGCCTCGCGACGTCGAGCTCGTCGGCACCGGCTGCAACCGGCCGGTGCGGCCGGGGGGCTGGCGCGACGTGCGGCTGGACGTCACCTCCCCCAGTGCCATTCGCGCGGTCTTCGAGAGCGAGCGCCCCGAGGCGGTCTTCTACTGCTCGTACGACAGGGCGCAGCGCGCCGTCACCGTGGACGGTGCCTACGAGACTGCCGTCGCCTCCGCACGCATGGGTGCGCGCTTCGTCTTCATCTCCACCGACCTTGTGTTCGACGGCAAGGCGGGCAAGTACACGGAGGCGGCGCCCGCCGTCCCGCTCGTCTACTACGGCGAGATGAAGCTCGAGGCCGAGGTGTCGGTCTGGAGCACCGTGCCGGAGGCCGTGATTCTTCGCCCGTCCCTGATGGTGGGCGAGTTCGGCGACCGGCTGCGGCCGGAGTACGAGGACGCGCTCCGCCGCGGGCTGGCGATCCACAGCTACGTGGACGAGTGGCGCAGCCCCGTGCTCGTGGACGACGTGGCCCACGCCGCGTGGGAGCTGGCCTGCCGCGACGTGGGCGGCGTCTTCCACGTCGGGGGCCCGCAGCGGCTTTCTCGCTACGAGCTCGCCACCCAGTTGTGCGCGATCTTCGGGCTCGACCAGGCGCTGCTGCGCCATGCCAAGCGTCCCGAGGATCGCCCGCGCGACACCTCGCTGGTCAGCGGGCGCCTGGTCCGACTCCTGGGCTGGTCGCCGCGGCCGATCGAGGCCGCGATGCGCCCGTCGCTCGTCGCGTGACCGCGTTCACCGTCCACCGTTCAACGTTCAACATCGAGCGCTCAACGTCTCATGGCTGACGCCTCGCACGTCATGTGGGGCGGCCGGTTCCGCGAGCCGATGGACCCTCGGCTCGACCGGCTGAACCGCAGCCTCCCGGTGGACCGCCGGCTGTGGGCGGAGGACCTCGCGACGAACCGCGCGTGGGTGCACGCGCTCGAGGGCGCGGGCGTGCTGACGGCCGAGGAGCGCGGCACGCTCCTCACCGGCCTCGAGGTCGTCGAGCGGGTGCTGGCGGACGGCGCCGCAGACGACGCGGGCGACGAGGACATCCACTCCCTCGTCGAGCGGTTGCTCGGCGAGCTGATCGGCGCGCTGGCGGGCAAGCTTCACACCGGCCGCTCACGCAACGACCAGGTGGCGACCGACCTGCGGCTCTGGACGCTGGGCGCCTTGGGCCGGCTCGACGTGACGCTGGCGGCGCTCGGCCGCGCGCTGGTTGCGAAGGCGCGCGAGGGGCTCGACGTCCTCATGCCGTCGTACACCCACACCCAGCGGGCACAGCCGGTGCGGTTCGCGCACTGGTCGCTCGCCCACGCGTGGCCGCTCGTGCGCGACCGCGCCCGCGTGGCGGACGCCGGCCGCCGGACGTCGGTGCTTCCCCTGGGCTCGGGCGCGATCGCCGGCACCGGCTTCGCCATCGACCGCGCGGCGCTGGCGGCGCGCCTCGGCTTCGCAGCGGCGTCGCCGAACTCGATGGACGCCGTCGGCGACCGCGACTTCGCCGTCGAGGCGGTGTTCGTCGCCACCCTCGCCGCCGTCCACCTCTCGCGCCTCGCCGAGGACCTCGTCCTCTTCTCGACCGCGGAGTTTGGGTTCGTCGTCCTGGGGGAGCCGTTCACGACCGGCAGCAGTCTGATGCCGCAGAAGCGCAACCCGGACTCGCTCGAGCTGGTGCGCGGCAAGGCGGCGCAGCTGCTCGGCCGGCTCGCGGGGATGCTCGCCGCCCTGAAGGCGATGCCCGTCGGCTACCAGAAGGACCTCCAGGACAACAACGCCGCGCTGTTCGACGCGCTGGACGGGGCGTGCGCAGCCGCCGACCTGATGGCAGGGGTCGTGGCGGGGCTCACCCTCCAACCGGGGCGCATGGCCGCGGCCCTCGACGCCGCGTCGCTCGCCACCGACCTGGCGGACCTCCTGGTGCAGGCAGGCCGCCCCTTCCGCGAGGCCCACGGCGTGGTGGGGGCGCTGGTGCGCCGCGGCGAGGAGCTGGGCGTGCCGATCGACCGCGTCCCGGCCGGGGAAGCCGGAGCGATCGACCCCGGTCTGCCGGCCGTCCTGGCCCGCCTCGGCGGGGCCGAGGCGGCTGTGGAGCGGCGCCGCACGGCCGGAGGCACGGCCCGCGCGGCCGTCCTCGCCCAGCTCGAAGCGGCGGCCGCGGCCTTCAGCGGCTAGCCGCGAACTTGCCGGAGGCTGGCCCCGGGGCTACGTTCTATTGTTGGGGGCCTTGGCGAGGTTCTGGGACGAGGTCATCACACCGTGGGCTCCCGCGCAACGCTTGCCCGTCCCGTTCGACCCGAGCGTGACGGGCTTTTTTGCGGGCGCCGACCGCGCCCGCGCAGGAGGGGAGTGTGACGCGCTGCCTCGCGCTCAACGCGTCGTTCGAGCCGCTGACCATGGTGCCGGTGCGCCGGGCGCTCCGCCTCGTCATCGACGGGAAGGCGGAGATCGTCGAGGCGGACCGCGGGCGCCTGGTCCGCTCGGAGCGGCTCGCGATGCCGCGCCCGGCGGTGATCCGGCTCGTCAAGTTCATCCACGTGCCGCGCCGGTTCCGCCGCCAGGTCACCAATACCTTCCTGTTCGCCCGCGACCGCTACCAGTGCCAGTTCTGCGGCCGGCCGCAGATGGCGCTGCGCTCGCGCGAGTGCCTCACGCGCGACCACCTCGTTCCGCTCTCGCGGGGCGGCACCAACGACTGGTCGAACGTCGTCACCGCCTGCTCGACCTGCAACGCGCGCAAGGGCCACCACCTCCCCGACGAGGTCGGGATGCGCCCGCTGCATCCGCCGGTGGAGCCGCACTTCGTGCGCCTGGCGTGGGCGGTGCGCCGCCTCACCCCGATCCAGACGCGGTACATCCGGCTCTTCTACGGCCCGCAGACGCTTCACGAGCTGGAGGCGTTGGGGTCGGGCGCGGTGGAGAGCCGCTAGCCGGAGGCTAGCTGGCGCCCTGCACCGCGCCCGGAAGAGCTAACGGCAGGATAGTAGTGCTCGGGCCCGGGCGAGAAGTGGCGTGCAGTGCCTGGGCCGGGAAGACGAGCACCGGACAGTTACTCCCCTTGATCAGATCCATCACGTGCCGCCCCGCGGGCGCGGGGCCGGTCACGAGCAGTGAGGCGCCCGCCGGGCAGCAGCCCTGCGGCGCCAGCTTCGTGGGCGTCACCGGCGCCGGCACGAGCGCGCGGGCTGCCGGCTCGAGCAGCGCGTCGTCCGCCGCGTCCGCGAGCAGCAGCGGCCGGTCGAACAGCGACATCCCGTCGGGGTCCCGCTCGCGGCTGAGCACGAGCACCGCGACGCTCGACGCGTCGAGCAACCGGCCCACTGTGGACAGCGCCATGTCGGTCGTGCGCGGCGGCCCGACCACGACGAGGTCGATGTGCCGCAGCTCGGCGAGCGCCTGCATCCACTTCACCACGTCGCCGCGCTTGAGCGCGATCTCGGTCTCGACCGCCTGCGAGGACAGCGTGAGCGCGAGCCGATCGAGGGTCGGTCGCAGCTCGTCCAGCTCCGCCGCGACTCCGGCCGTGTCTCCTTCGATCGCGTGCAGCAGCGTCACCCGCCGCAGCCCGCCACCCAGGAGGTCGGGCAGCCAGCCGGCCAGGCGCTGGGCGAACGGTGCGGCATCGATGGCGATCAGCGATGAGGTGAACATCCGGGCACAATGCTTCTGCGTGTCGCGTACCACGCGGCCGCCCAGGGCGCGGCCGGCGCTGCTGCTGCAAGTTGTTAGGGGAGTGATGGTTAGGAGATGTGCAAAGCGGGCCAGATCGGGAATGCCGGAGCGGCGTGGGAAATTCTGTCCTCGCGGGTGGGTCAGCGCGGGCGCTAGGCCGTCTCAACCTCTTCCTCGCTCAGCGGGCCGTGGCCGGCGCTGGGGTTGTCCTCGCGGTACTGCTTGAGCTTGCGGTACAGCGTGCGCCGGTCGATGCCGAGGATCTCGGCGGCACGGCCCTGGTGTCCGGCCACGTCCTCGAGCACCGAGAGGATGTACTCGCGCTCGAGCCGCCCCAGGTCCCAGCGCTCGGCGCGCGCCGCGCGCACCAGCTCGTGTTCCTGGCGCCGGTGTAGCCCCTCGGCGGGGTCGAACGTGATGGACTTCGCGCCGGCGTGCATGATCACGGCGCGCTCGATGAAGTTCTCCAGCTCGCGCACGTTGCCCGGCCAGTCGTACTCCACGAGCCGCTGCATCGTGGCGGGCGGGATGGATGGGGCTTCGACGCCGTGCTCGCTCGCCGCGCGCCGCAGGAAGTAGGCGGAGAGCACGGGGATGTCCTCGCGCCGCTCGCGCAGCGCGGGCACCCGGATCGGGAAGACGCTCAGCCGGTAGTAGAGGTCCTCGCGGAACCGGCCGGTGCGGGTTTCTTCGGCGAGGTCGAGGTTCGACGCCGCGATGAGCCGCATGTCGATCGGGATCGGCTCGCGGCCGCCGACGCGCATCACACTGCGCTCCTGGAGCGCGCGGAGCAGCTTGACCTGGATGTTGGGCGAGACCGCGCCGATCTCGTCGAGGAACAGCGTGCCGCCGGTGGCCTCCTCCATGAGGCCGCGCTTGTTGGCGATCGCCCCGGTGAACGACCCCTTCATGTGCCCGAACAGCTCGCTCTCCAGCAGCGTCTCGGGGATCGCGGCGCAGTTGACGCCGAGGAACGGGCGGTCGGCGCGCGGCGACAGCGCGTGCGTCAGGCGCGCGACCAGCTCCTTGCCCGTGCCGGTGTCGCCGGTGATCAGCACCGTGGCCCTGCTCGGCGCGACGCGGGCGACGAGGTCGCGCACCCGCTCCATCGCCGAGCTGCGGCCCACCATCATGATGCCGGGCGACTCCTCGCGCATGCGCCGCCGCAGCTCGGCCACTTCGCGGCGCAGCGCGGTCTCCTCCTGCGCGCGGCGCAGCGTCAGCAACAGCTCGTCGGCGCGGAACGGCTTGCTGACGTAGTCGAACGCGCCGGCCTTCATCGCCTCGACGGCGGTGTCCACGGAGCCGAACGCCGTCATCACGATGAACGGCGTGTCCGTCTGGACCGTGGGTCCGACGGCGAGCACGTCCATCCCCTGGATGCCCGGCAGGTTGAGGTCGAGCAGGACCGCGTCGAAGATGCGCTTCTCGAGCTCGGCGAGCGCCGCCTCGCCGGTGGCGACGCCGATGGTCTCGTAGCCGGCCTCGGCGAGGACCTGCTCGAGCAGCTGCCGGACCGTCGCGTCGTCCTCGACGACGAGGAGCCGGCGCGGGGGCGCGAGGGCGGGGGTGTCCAGCTCAGTCATGGCCGATCGGAAGGCGGATGGTGATGACGGCGCCCTGGCCCGGGGGCGAGGCGGCCTCGATGCTGCCGCCGTGGGCCTTGACGATCTGCGCTGCCAGGGCGAGACCGAGGCCGGTCCCGCCGCTCGCCGAGAAGAACGGCGTGAACACCTGCGGCATGTGGCTCGCGGGAATGCCGCGGCCCGTGTCGGCGACGGTGATGACGGCCTCGTCGCGCTCGCGGCGCGTGACGATCCGGATCTCGCCGCCCGCTTCGCCGATCGCGCGCTCGGCGTTCAGCAGCAGGTTGACGATCACCTGCTGGAGCTGTGCGTCGTCGCCCTTGACCGCCGGCAGGCCCGGCGCGAGAGCGAGGACGATGCGCACCTTGTGCCGGCTCAACTGCGACTGCACGAGCCCCGCCGCCGCGGCCACCGCCTCGTTCACTTGGAGCGCGGCGAAGGATGGCGTGGCCGGCTTCGCGAGGTTCACCAGCTGCCGCGCGAGGCGCGCGATGCGGTCGGTCTGCGTCTGGAGGATGTGCATCTCCGTCGCGCCGACGCAGGCATCGCACCGCTTGCGCAACATGTGGTCCACCGTCATCGAGATCGCCGTGAGCGGCGCGCCGATCTCGTGGGCGATGCCCGCCGAGACCTGCCCGGCGGTCTTGAGCCGCTCGCCCGCGAGCAGTTCGCGCTCCAGCCGCTTGCGGTAGGTGATGTCGCGCAGGATCGCGGTGAACCCGATCAGCTGGCCGGCGTCGTTCAGCACCGCCGTTCGCGTCAGGCTCACCTCGAAGATCGACCCGTCCTTGCGCATGCGCCGCGTCTCGTAGTCACGGATCGACCCCTGCGCCAGCGTGGTGCGGTGGATCCAGTCCAGCTCGCCGAGGTCCCGCTCCTCGTCGGGCAGCAGCACGGTGAACGACCGGCCGACCACCTCCTCGGCGGCCCAGCCGAACAGCTGCGCCGCGCCGCGGTTCCAGGAGGTGATGATCTCCTCCGGCGACACCGTGAGGATGGCGTCGGCGGACATGTCGAGGAGCGCCGCGACGTGGGCGGGATCGAGCGCGGTCCGGGCAGGGCCCATGGCCGCGTCGAGGCGGGGGGAGTTCGCCTGAGTCGGTGGCGCGATGTATCCCTCCCTTGCGTGCGCCGCCCAGGGGAACGGCGGGTCCCGCCGTCGGTTCTCACGCCTGGTGAACGCAACTCGCGTACCGTCAGCTGTCTGCGGCCGCAGGCGTCACAACTGTCTCAAGGTGCCTGCGGTGCAAGTGAAAAGCAACCGCCAAGAGACAAAACGCCCCACCGCAATCACGACAAAAATGGTGCGATTCCGTGTTGTCAATACACGACGCGTATCCCGCGCACGGTCGCGTGGGCAGGGTGCTGCGCGCGAAAAGGTGGGGATCCCTTCGGGGTTGCACTCTTGCCAGCGCTGATGGATTGCGACTAGGGCGGACGGGCATGGAAGTTGCCCCCTGCCGTACGCAACCAGCCTTGATAACGGGCGGCGGCGCTTGCCGCCCGGCGATGTCTGTCCACGGAGGGCGCAATGACGGGGAGGCTCGTGGTCGTGGCCGGACTGCTGGCGATGGCGGGGTGTGGCCCTCCGGCGGCGCTCAGCCGGCGGCCGGCGCGCTAGGAGCGCTGGATGGCCGGACGGTTCACCCCTCGCTGGGTCTCGGCGATCCCGCAGCAGGTCCGGCACCTCGGCCTGATCTTCGCTGTCCTGGCGGCGGGTCTGATCGCCGCGAGGCGTGTGTTGGTGCCGGAGAGCTTCGGGGCGCGCGGGCGCTATCGTGCTGCGGCGGTGGACACGATCGTTGCCCAGGAGATCCGCTACGCGGGGCACGCGGCCTGCGAGATGTGCCACGCACCGATCGTAGAGAAGAAGAGCCAATCCTACCATCGCGGCGTCGCGTGCGAAGTGTGTCACGGCCCGCAGGCGGAGCACGTGCTGGATCCGATAGCCCACAAGCCGCCCGCGCCGCGCACGCGGGCGTACTGCCCGCTGTGTCACGGCTACAACCCGTCCAGGCCCACGGGCTTTCCGCAGATCGATCCGGTGCTGCACAACCCGGTGCGGCCGTGCATCACGTGTCACGACCCGCACGATCCGACGCCGCCGCATCCGCCGGAGAGTTGCGCGGCGTGCCACGGCGAGATCGCCCGCACCAAGGCGGTGTCGCCGCACGCCCAGCTTCCGTGCACGCAGTGCCACGAGGTTGACCGGCGGCACAACGTCTCGCCACGCCAGCTGCGTCCTACCAAGCCGACGACGCGCGAGTTCTGCGGTCAGTGCCACGCGCAGGGCGCAGCCAGCGCGCCCGAGATTCCCAAGGTGGATCTCGCCGCGCATTACCCCGGCTACGTCTGCTGGCAGTGCCACTACCCCCACCACCCGGAGGCACGCTGATGGCGGACGGGCCCTGCACGTCCGGCGAGCCGGGTCCCGGCCGCGGCTTGGCGCAGGATCGCCGCGCGTTCCTCAGGTCGTGCGTAGCGGCCGGCGCTGCGCCTCTGGTCGCGGGCATGGTGGTCGCGCAGGAGCCCGCTGCCGCCGAAGGACCGGCGCGGTACGATCCCCGCGAGCACTACTACGGGATGGGCGTCGACGTGAACAAGTGCATCGGCTGCGGCCGGTGCGCGGAGGCGTGCAAGGCGGAGAACAACGTCCCGCGCGATGCCCATCACTTCCGCACCTGGATCGAGCGCTACGTCATCCAGGCTCACGGCGAGACGGAGGTG
>CAYHQJ010000027.1:0-19636 GCA_964358595.1 uncultured Gemmatimonadales bacterium | reverse complement strand
GCCAGTGCGCGCGGTCCTCACCCTCAGCCCGGGTCGCGCCGATGGCGTTGGCCATCAGCCGCTCCAGCTGCGGCCGCAGCAGCGGGTCCGGCGCCGCGAACTGGACGAACGCGCCGCCGCAGAGCACCCGCCCCTGGCCGACGGCGTACTCCCATGCCACCACGCGCCCGGGATTCTGCGCGATGTAGGCACGCTCGACGCCGACAACCCGCCCACCGAGCGGCCGGACGCCGTCCTTGTAGCAGGCGCGGGTGTACGCCTCACCTTCCGAGGGCGCCCACGTGTACGTGCCGTTGTGCAGCCCTTCGACCAGCGGATGCGGGCCGTAGGTCGCGATCCCGCGCACGTGCGGGTAGCCGCGCAGGTCGCGGAAGTCGGCCGTGTAGAACTCGTCCGTCCCGTGGCTCCAGACGCCCGTCGCCAGGTCGTTGAGCGGCGCGGCCTCCAGGCCCATCGCTTCCACCAGCTCCGTGGCGCGGAGCGTGAGGAGGAGGCCCCGGCCCTGGGTGACGAAGCCGCGCAGCGCGTCGGCGGCGACGCCCGCGAGCGGTGCGGCGGCGTGCAGCCACACCACGTCCGACTCCCCCAGCGCGGCGGCGAGCCCATGCGGCTTATGGCGGCGCGCCTGGAACTCGGGCCGTGCCTTGAGCCACGCCCACGCCGCGTCCTCCTCCCGCCCCGGCACGGCGACGAACCCGACGCGCAGGCTCACAGCCGCACCTCGATCGGCTCGCCGACGCGGCCGCGCGCCGCCTCGCGGCCGTTCACCTGCACGGCGACGCGGTCGCCCTCGCGCGCCACGTCGATCAGCGCACCCTGCATCGGCAGGCCTTTCGCCTCGAAGCCATCGAGCGCGAACGGCATCGGGTCCACGACGCAGCGCCCTCCCCCCGCAGGCCGCAGTCCGATCACGTACTGCACGAGGAGGTCGTTGATCCACGAGTGCTGGTAATCGTCGATGCCGCGGTACGCCGACGGGCGGCCCGTGACGGGGTGGTAATGCTCGAAGCTGTTGGGCCGCGAGGCGTCGCCGTCCCAGAACATCATCCGCACGTACTTCGTCACGAACTCGGCGAGGTGGGCGCGCAGCGCCGGCAGGTGGCCGACCGCGACGGCGGCGATCGCCTCGGCGATGTGGCTGTTCGTCATCGGCCAGACGCGGCCGTTCCACGGGCAGTTGTGGCGCTTGCCGCGCCAGGCGGCGTCGGGATCGTACTGCGGGTCCAGGCCGCTGGAGCTCGGCACCGGAAACGGCTTCCAGAACTGGCGCGGATCGAACAGGTTCTGGACGAACCCCGCGAGGTGCTCCGCTCCGACGAGATCCGTGAAGTAGGGGAAGAAGCAGACCGCCGCCCGCACCCCGGTGCGCTTGCCCCTCGCGGGGTTCACGTCGGAGAACATCGCGCCCTTCTTGTCCCACATCACCTTGCGCACCGCGGCCGCGGTGCGCTCGGCCCGCGCGCGCCAGCGCGCCGGCTCGATGCCGCCGCGCGCCCCGAGGTCGGCGAGCGCGCGGAACAGCTCGTACGCGTACACCGTGACGTCGATGCCCTTGAGGCGGATCCGGTTCTCCCAGCCGTAGCGGTCCGCGTCGGGGTCCACCGCCTGGTAGCGCGACATGTACTCCTGCCCCGTCTCGTACTGGTCGGTGACGTCGAACAGCCCGCTGCCGTCCTTGTCGCGCGTCCCGGCGAGCCAGTCGGCATAGCCCTCAAGCGCGGGGAGCACCTCGCGGAGGAAGGCGTCGCTGGGGTGCACGGCGTCGAGCGCGCGCAGCGCGCCGCCCCAGTCGGCGTGGTAGAAGTCGGTGCCCTCGAGGTGGTTCGCGTAGATGCGGCCGTGGAACGAGCCGTCCGGCTTCTGGTGCGCGACGAAGGTGCGCAGCACGCCGCGCGCCCACTCCGGGTCCCTGGCCCAGCGCAGCTCGCGCAGGTGGCACTGCGCGCTGTACGCGATCGGCTGGTGGAAGTACGCGATCCCCTCGGCCACGGACGGCGCGACATAGTTGCCCCACCCCGCCGCGACGCCGTTGAGCCGCAGGCCGTACCAGCGGTACGCCCAGTAGCGCTCGAAGTACGGGTCCGAGCAGCGGAAGCTGGGCAGCGCGGCGAAGAACTCCTCCCACGACGCCTGGCTGGCCGCGGCGAACGACGACGCCTTGCGCGGGCCGGCGGCGGCGCGCGGCGCGCTTTCCTCCAGCTCGGGCTCCACGCGCAGCGCCACCGCCAGGCGCGCCGTGCCGCCGGGCGGGATCTCGAGCGCGCGGTGCACGCCGAGGTAGACGAGGCCGATGTTCGAGATCCCCTCCAGCTCCGCCTTGCCGCGCAGGCCGCCGCGCGTCGGGTCCCAGCGGTCCCAGAACGGCGTGAGGTAGAAGTGCGGGTGGTTCGCCGTCGGCTCGGAGCGGACCGCACCCCAGCTGTCGGTGCCGCGCGCGAGCGCGAGCTGGAGCCTGACAGGCAGCTCGTGGCCCGTGCGGTCCTTGAGGACGCGGCCCCACTCCAGCTCCGATTCGGTCCAGCTCACCTCGTCGGGCTCGATCTCCTCACCGGGCGCCGCCGTCCACGCCACCGCGTGCACGCGCACCGGCTGGGCGCTGAAGTTCACCACCTGCCACTCGCTGCCGAGGACGAAGCCCGGAAGCACCATCCGTGCCTCGGCCAGGTCCAAGCCGACGGTGGTCGTGTACGGCATCTCCAGCGCGGCGGGGGTCCAGCGCCGCACGCCGGGCTGGAGCGCGATCTGGCGGCCTTCGTCGTCCACGAAGGAGACGGTGAACAGCGGTCCGAGCGGGTATTCGAACAGGTGGGCGTCGTCCCAGAAACCGGGCGCGTCGAGCCACGCGGGGAACGGCGGCGCCCAGATCAGCCCCTCGCCGGCCGAGAGGTACCACTTGTCGCTGCGCGCCAGGAGCTCGAGGGGCGCGGTCATCGAGAAGGGGACGGAGGGGACGAAGGGGACGAAGGGGCATCGACGAACAGCAGCTTCCCCAGCTCGGCGAGGCGCCACTCGATGCCGTCGGCCGAATACGGCCACTTCGCCGTCCACATCAGCTCGGTGGCCGTCGCCTCCCCGTCACCGTCGGTAATGAACACCTGCATGCCCGCCACCTGCCCGACGAACGGCACGTACCCCGGGAGCTGGCTTAAGGGGATTGCAACCTCGAACGCCCAGCCCCCTGCAATGCGCCGGGTCGCGAGCCGCGCGCCGGGGATCGGGTCCGCGTTCACCTTGCCGAAACGCCGCACCTGCGTGCCGCCATAGCGCCAGAACACCCAGTAGTCGTCGTCCTGCCATTCGCTGAGCGGCGGATTGTCGGTCGGGTACGTGAGGGGGGAAGTGTCGTCCTTCATGTCGAACACCAGATTCACACGGTCGGTGTCCCAGGCCTCGCCGCCCGTCACAGAGTCGTCGGCGATCTCGCCGGCCACGTACAGCGTCGAGTCGTCCCACGCGAAGCGGATCCGGCCCGCGAGGTCACGGTCGCCGTGATAGACGGCGGTGTCGGTGAGGAGGAAGTTACGCGAGGACAGCCGCACCGGCTCGGCCCGCGTGTCCGGCCAGTCGCCGAGGTCGCCGTCGATCGCGGGCGGCGGCTCGAGCCGCACCGCCGCCGCGAAGGGCGGCAGGAGCGAGCGGTCGCCGGGCGGCGCCGCGGCCGGCGGCGTGCCGGGCGGCCTGCCCTGCGCAGCGACGATCGGAAGGACCCGGCGCTGGGGGTCGCCGACGAGCGATGCCACCACGACGCGTGTCGCGCGGCGCGACGGAACGAGGGTCGCCATGTAGCTCAGGTGCGGATGCCGGAAGACGAGCGGCGTGACCTCATCGCCGACGATGGCGACCAGCGGCAGCAGCTCGTGCAGCTCCACGCCCATGCGGCCGAACAGCGAAGCCCGCACGGGCACGGAGCCGTCGGCTTCGCGTACCAGGTGGTCCGGAACGCGGATCCACCCGGCCGGACGGACGTACACGCGCACGCTGTCGTCCACCACGCTGCCGTCGGGGGCGCGCGCCGTGACGCGCGCCCAGTGCAGGCCCCACGGCAGCTCTCCCTCGAGCGTGGCGCTGAACCGGCCGTCGCCGGTCGGCGCGAAGCGCAGCGCGCGGCCCGCGATGGTGCCGGTGACGGCGACGTCGTCCCGCCCGCGGTCCTCGCGGACCGTCGCGTTCACCGTGAGCGGCGAGCCGAGCGAGACCGTGAGCGGCCCGTCGTCACGCACGCTCCACGCGCGTCGCACGACGAGGCGGGTGCGACCCGGATGCACGTACCATGTCGGGGCTGACGCCCCGACCGTGAGAAGTGAGGCGTGAGGGGTGAGGCGTGAGGTGTCGCCCTCGATCGAGATCAGCGCGCCGGGGAGCTCGGGGCCATCCCCACAGCAGCGGTCCTGAAGCACTCTCGGTCGGATCGGCTGGGGACGTTCGTCCAGGTACCACATCATCTCGGGCTCGACGGCCACGCTCGCGACGCGCTGGCGCACGACCCGCGACGCGCCGACGACGACGGTGTCGCCGCGGCCCGCGACCGGCAGCCAGGCCGCGTGGTACTCGCCGCTGGAGATCTCGGCGCCGTCGAAGTCGGTCTGCGCGTAGGTCCGTTGCGGGAGCCGCGAGCGGCCGAGCTGCACGATGTACACCGAGTCGTTGGCCGCGGACGTGTAGATGGTGGAATAGAGGGGCCGGTCCGCCGGCCGGTCCCGCGGCACCATGCGCCCGTAGCGCAGCCGGTCCCACGCCTCCTTGGGCGTGCGCTCGAGCATCCACCCGTAGTACACGAGCTGCATCGCCCACGGGTAGGCCTCGCGCCCCTGCCGCTCGCGCTCGGCGAAGGCGAGCATCTCGGGGTCGGTGTAGCGCGGCAGGAAGGCGCCCGGGTGCTCGCGCAGCAGCTGCGCCATGTTGCGGCTCATCTCGTCCGAGTTGAAGAACTCGTCGGCCATGCCGCTGCGCGAGAACATGTCGTCGATGTTGTGCAGCACCTCGTGGATCAGCACCTGGCCGATCGTGTTGGGGTCGCGCCCCATCACCGGGATCGAGTTGAACCCCGCGTCGCCGAGGAAGCGGCCGTCGGGCCCCACCGCGCCGCCGCCGTAGGCCTGGAGCGCGCGGTCGGGGTTGGCGTTGCTCCACGCGTGGAGCGCGATCACCTCGTCGAACGTCCCGCGGAACCCGCGCGCCGTCAGCTCCGCCTCGAGGTTGTCGCGCGCGAGGTAGTAGCGGTTAGGGGAAACCTCGGCGATCTCGCGCCGCGCGAGGCGACGGTCGATCTGGACGAGGGAGAAGTCGAAGTCCACCTTGCCCGCGCCGTGCTGCTGGTAGAAGGCGTAGAACTCCGTGACCTCCTCGTGCACGCGCTCGACGTCGGCGGGCGTGAGCGTCTTGTTGAACGAGTTCGTCAGCAGGACGACGGCGACATTGAGGCGGCGGACCGAGTCGGGAGGCTCGGGGGCACAGGGGCACAGGGGCACGGAGGCTGCCAGCGCCAGCGCAAGAGGCAGCATCACCGGATGGTCACTCCGAGGCCCCGCAGTTCGGTGCGCGCCGCAACGAAGAGGGTGTCCCACGGCGGCTCGGCGTAGCGCAGGAGGTCGGCGGCCCGACGGAAATAGCGCTCGGCCCCGCTCCTGTCCTTGCGGGCGAGGAGGATCCGGCCGCGCGCGAGCCACACCGGCCCGCGGACCACGATGTCGCCCACGGAGGCGACGAAGTCCTGCGCCTCAAAGAACCGCAACGCCCCGGCGGTGTCGCCGCGGGCAAGCTGAAGCTTGGCGAGCTCGTACCGTTCGGGCCACGCAGTCGCGAACGGGTGAAACGGCGCGGCCATGGGGTCGATTGCGCGGAGCGCTCCTATGTCGGCCACCTCGGGCCGCGCGCCGCCGCCGAAGCCGAGCCCCGCGGCGGGGGTGCGCCAGCGCGGCAGGTCGGCGTCGCCGGGGAGTTCGGACCGGTAGCGCTCGAGGTCGCGCGCGAAGTCCGAGTACCGCCCTTCGGCGAGGAGCGTGGCGAGCGCGAAGTTCGCGCCGATCCGCCGCATCGGCATCGAGCGGCCCGGCCTGGCCAGCTCCTCGAAAGCCAGGCGCGCGTTGATGAGGTCTCTCCGATCCCGTGCAATCGTCGCGCCGGCGATCGCGCTGAACACAAGGACTCGCTCCTCCAGGCTGCCGAGCCGGCGGAGGACGGCCTCCTGTTCCCGAATGGACCCGCGCAGCACCGTCTTACCGAGGGCGATCGCATGGCCGACCGTTGACAAGGAGTCGATGGCGAGATAGCGGGCGATGTTCGTGTCTGCCGCCTGGTCGCGACCGAGCCACAGCTCGAGCGCGATGAGATGCATGAGCGCCGGCGCCGCATTAGGCCAGAGGGCGAGCGCGTGGTTGAACGCCGCGACGGCGGAATCGGGCGGCAGCCCGGCCAGGGCGCCGAAGTGGTAGCGCACCTCGCCGAGCGCGAACCAGCCGTCGAGGAAGGTGGAGTCCTCGGCGATGAGCTGCCGGAGCTGCGACTCCGCGCGGGCAACATCGTGGCCGTCGAACAGCACGAGGTAGGCGCCGAGCAGCCGCCGCTCGCCCTCCCGCAGGCCTGCGCGCGTCACGATCCGCCGCATCGCCGCGACAGCCGCACGCAGGGTGTCCTCGGTCGGCTCGGACTGCAGTGCCGCGAGGAAGCGCTTGTACTCCGCGAGGGCGAAGCTCGTATCGAGCCGGGCCACCCGGTCGTACTCGCGTACAGCCGTCTGGTAGTCGGCCTTCCGGAACGCCTCCTCAGCCGCGCTGTAGGCCCGTATTGCCTCGGGCGAGGCCGGCGTCGCCGCGCCCGCCGTCGTGAAGCCCAGCTCCTCGCCGACGCGCGAGTGGACGAGCAGGAGGACGATGGAATCGACGGTCACGCCGTCCATCGCGGGCGCCGGCGCGTGCCCGAGTTCGGTGACGCGACCGGTCGCCACCTCGATCGCGCGCACCTGCACCTCGCGGGCCCCGCCGCGGGCCGCGACGAGGCCGTAGAGGATCCACGATGCACCGGCGCGCCGCGCTGCCTCGTGCACCTCGGGCGCAAGCGGGCCGGCGCCGCGCGGGGGCGCGAAGGAGCGGCGGTCGGCCACGGGCACCGAGGAAAACCCTTCCAACTCGAACTGCAGCGCCCTTCCGAGCGAATCGACCGCGGCGGAGTCGCCGTCGAAGGTCATGAGGGCAATCTTCGGCGCGCCGGCCGAAACGGCCTCGGGTCCCAGTCGGGCGCCGAGCCGACCGCGCAGCACGAGCGCAGCGGCCGCGAGCACCAGCGCCACCACGGCGCCGCCGTACCACCAGGTCCGCGAGGAGACCCGAGGCACGACGCCACTCCCGCTGGCCACGGCCCCAAGCGCGGCGAGCAAAGCATCCACGTCGCTCCAGCGGTCGTCGCGGCGCACGGCGGTCGCGCGGGCGATCGCGTCGGCCACCGCGCCGGGCAGGTCCGGGCGCGCGTGGCGCACGGCGCGGCGAACCGCCGTGGCCGACGTGGGCCACGCGCCCCCGTCCACGCTCTCGAACCGCTTGCCCGTCATCATCTCGAAGCACAGCACGCCGAGCGCGTACTGATCCGTGCGCGCGTCCACGTCGCCCGACCCCGCCGCCTGCTCCGGAGCCATGTAGCCCGGCGTCCCCAGCGCGGCGCCGGTCATCGTCATTCGCTCGCCGGTCGTCGCGCGCGCAATGCCGAAGTCAGCGACCAGCGCGCGGCCCGAGTCGCGCTCGAGCAGGACGTTCTGCGGCTTGATGTCGCGGTGCACGACGCCCTGCCGGTGCGCGTAGGCCAACGCGCTCCCCACCTCGCGCGCGATGCGCAGCCCTTCGGCGAGCGGCAGCGCGCCCTCGCGCGCCAGCCGCGTGGCCAGTGTCTCGCCTTCGACGTAGGCCATGGCGAAGTACGGCGTGGCGAGGTCGCCGCCGGCGCCGTAGATCGGGACGATGTGGGCGTGGGACAGCCGCGCCGCCGTCTCGGCCTCGCGCCGGAACCGCTCGACGCTCGCGGGCCGCAGGGCGTCGAACGGCGGCAGGACCTTCAGCGCCGCGAGCCGGCCGAGCCGCCGATCGCGCCCGAGGAACACCCAGCCCATGCCGCCGCGCCCCAGCTCGCCGGTGATCTCGTAGTCCGCCCGTGCCGCCTCTGCCAGGCGGGCGCGGACCGACTCGCGCGCCTCGTGCTCGTCCGGGGTGGTCGTCATGCCGGCAGGAGATCTACGAAACGAGCGCGGCGCCGGCCAGCTGGCGGCGCCGCGAGAAGAACTTGTCCTCGAGCAGCGTGCCGTACAGCCGGCAGACTTCGCGCTTGAAGTCGCTGAGCAGGTCCACCGACATCCGCTCCTTCGCCTTGAACTCCTTCAGCGTCGGGATCGAGTCCACAGAGATGGGTAGCACGCGGCAGCCCAGCACCTCGAACTGCGCGTAGTCGGTCGAGAACGCGCACAGCTCCGCGGTGCAGGGGCCGGTGAAGGCGAGCTGGAAGAACGCGAGCAGGACGTGCGAGTCGCCGCGGTAGCTCGACAGCGTCACGTCCTTGCCGGCCGTGGACGGGAGCGTGAAGTCCGGTGCGGGTTGTCCGACGACGGGGGGCAAGTGGCACTCCTTCGGATGAACGTCTCAGGGAACGAAGACGCGGCGCACCACGTGAAGGTAGCCACGAGCCGCGAGGAGAGGGAGACCGAAGGGACCCGGCGATTGCCGCGGTCCGCGACGAGCACCAGCGAGCCGGCGCGGCGCTCGGCGCTGCTCGACGCCGCCCACCCGTCGCTCTTTTTCGGACCGCCGCGGACGCTGCGGATCGGCGTGACGATCGGCTGCTGAATCAGGGCAGTTGCGCCGCGGCGAGCGCGGCCCAGCGGTAGAGCGGCGCGCCTTCCCAGGCCAGCACCACGAGCAGCAGCGCGAGGACCGCGAGTCCGACCCGCTCCAGCCGGCCGAGCGCGACGGGCGGCTCCGGTACCGTGGCCGGCGCGAGCATCCGTGCCGCGGCGTGGACCGCCCCGGCGACCGCGGCCAGGCTCGCCGCGGCGGCGACGAAGGCCAGGACGCGGTAGCCCTCGCCCCACATCCCTGCCAGAATGCGCCACTTCCAGGTGAAGCCCGCGGTGGGAGGGGCGCCCGCCAGCGCCAGGAGCGCGACGGCGAACGCCCCCGCGAGCAGCGGCGCGCGGCGCGCGAGGCCGAACAGGTGGAACGCGGCGCGCTCGTCCCCCGGCGTTCCCAGGTGCGCCACCGCGACGAATCCGACGGCCTGCGCCAGCACCGTCACCGCAGCGCCGGCGAGCGCGGCGCCACTCCCCGCCTGCGTACGCAGCGCCGCCCCGGCGAGCACGAAGCCCGCCTGGAGCGCGGCCGCGCCCGCGAGCGCGCGGCGGAGGTCGCGCAGCGGAAACGCCGTCCCGACCCCTACCGCCATCGCCGCGACTCCGAGCACCATGAGCAGCGGGGCGACGCCTGCGAGCTGAGCGTCGGTTGCCGCGGCGATGCGCAGCACGACCGCGGCCGCGCCCGCCCACACACCCGTAGCGGCGAACGCCGCGACGCCGCTCTCCACGCTGCGATTCACGGTCGGCGCCCACGCCTGGAACGGCACGACTCCGAGCCTGAAGACAACCGCGAGCAGCAAGGCCGCGGCGCCCGCCAGCGCAGCCGGTTCGCCCGCCGCGCCCGCCAGCTCGGTCCCGAGCTCGGCCAGCTTCGTGGTGCCGGCGAACGCCGCCAGCAGCGCGACGCCCAGCGCGCCGAGGCCCGTGGCCGCCGCACCGTGCGCGACGAGGCGGCGCACCGCGCGCTCGTGCGTGGCCCACCGGCCGCCGAGCGCCACCAGCAGCACGAACGCGCCGGCGGCGGCCTCGAGCGCGAGCAGGAGCAGCACGAGATCGCCCGCGCTCACGGCCACCAGGAGCGCCAACGCGCTGGCGGCGAGAAAAAACGGCGCCACGCCGCGCTGGTCCGCCCAGCGCCCCTCGTCGTGCCACTCCAGCAGCGCCGCGGCCAGAAGGCCGAGCAGCACGACCCCCTTCGCGAGCTGGGTGAACGCGTCCACGTGGTAGCTCGCGAACAGGAAGTCCTCGGCCTGCCCGAGCGTGGCACCGGAGGCGGCGAGCGCCAGCACCGCGCCGGCGACCAAGGCGCGCCGCGCCGTGCGCCCGCGCCGCTCCCCCGCGAAGACCAGCACGCCGTACGCGACGAGCAGCGCGAGCGCGAGCAGCAGCTCGGGCAGCAGCGCCGGCCAGTGCTTCACCACGGCTCGAGCCCCTTCGCGGCGCGCGCCGCGCGCGCCGCCGCGACGTGCAGCGCGAGCAGGAGCACCGCCGCCGCCGCGCCGACGGCCACCAGCGCCAGCGCGATCACCTGCCCGATCGCGCTCGCCGCGCCTACGAGCGTCATCACGCCGCTCGCCAGCAGCGCCGCCCCGCCGACCATCAGCTCGAGCGCGATCAGGATCCCGACCAGCGAGCGCCGGTAGAGCAGCGCGCCGAACCCGAAGCCGAACAGCGCCGCCGCTACGGCGACGACCAGGGTGAGCGTCACGGCGCGCGCTCCCGCTCGGCCCGCGGCGCAGGGGCGCGCCGCGCGCGCAGCAGCGCCACCGCCCCGAGGGCGCTCAGCGCGAGCAGCGCCGCCGCGGCCGAGAGCACGCTCAGGTGGTCGCTGAGCAGCCGGAAGCCGACCCACGCCGCGCCGGTCTCCCGCCGCCCGCCCGCGGCGGGCCAGCCCGCGCGCGCGAGCAAGACGCCCAGACCGGCCCAGATCGCCAGGGCGGCGATCACCGCGCGCCCCGCGGGCCAAGCTCCAGGGCGCCCGTCCGGCACGGGAGGCGGCGCGAGGAGCGCCACGACGAGCGCCGCCGCCGGCACCGCCGAGGCGAGCACGAACGCGATCACGATGGCGAGGAAGTCGTTGCCGAGGGCGAGGCACATCCCCGCCACTCCCATCAGCGCGACGGCGAGCGCCGCCACCGCGCGCAGCGCGTCGCGCAGGAGCGCCGCCGCCGCGCCGCCGAGCAGCGCGGCCATCGCCGCGAGGCCGAACAGGAAGCCGGCCCAGTTCACCGCGCGAGCACCACCACGGTGATCGCCAGGTTGAGGAGCGCGGCGGGGAGCAGCACCTGCCACGCGGCGCGCAGGCGCCGCTCGGCCGTCACCTGGCCAAACCGCGCGCGCAGCGCGAGCAGCGTCGCCGCGATCAGCACCGTCTTGAGCAGCACCCACAGCGGACCGGGCAGCGTCGGCCCCGCGTACCCGGCCAGGAACAGCGTCGCGCCGAAGGCGGCGAGGAACAGGGCCGTCACCGCCTCGGCGGCGGCCCTCAGCCGCGCGGGCCAGCCGAGCACCGCGACGAGTCCCCGCTCGTCGCCGGCGAGCGCCGCGCCCGCGAAGTACACGAGGGCCGCCCCCGGCTGCAGGAGCAGGTACGGGAGCGTGTTCACCTGCGCGTTCACGATGTTGCGCAGGCTCATCGTCTGCGCGGTGAGCGCGACCGCGGCGAGCGCGATCACGATTGCCGCCGCGCACCCCGCCCACAGCGCGATGGCCCGGAATCGCTCGGCGAGCGAGGCGCGCGTCACGCCGGCGGCGCCCGAGGCCGCGATCGTCAGCGCTGCCCCGCCGAGGCCCGCGATCGCGACGACGAGCCCGTACTCCAGCTCGGGCAGCCGCGGCGTCGGCGACAGCGGCACGAGCGTCGCGAGCACCAGGGCGGCGATCGCGAGCCCGACCGCCTCGGCCAGCCGGTCACGGCGCACGACGGCAGCTCCGCGCCGGCATCAGAACGGCCGCGACCGCCACAGGTGGAGCACCGGCGCGGCGGCGAGCGCGACGACCAGCACCAGCGCGGCCGCCACCTGCCACGTCGCCATGAAGCGGAACACGAGCGCGGCGGGCAGCAGCAGCACGGCAACCGCGACGAGGGCGAGCGCGACCAGCAACGCGAGCGCGTACTGCACCGCCTGCGCCCGCTCGGCGGCCGGCGACGGCGGCTCGAGCGCGGGCGCCCACGCGCGGCGCCCCTCATCGGGAAGCCGGCGCACCAGGGCCACCGCGACCAGCGCCAGGACGAGCCCGGCGCCGGCGAGGATCAGCAGGTAGCGGTACTGGAAGACGGTCGCCGCATCCACGGCCACCAAAGGTAGCGCGCGATCGCCGGACCGGGGAGCACTACGGCAGCATCCCGACCGCCGTCCGCGCCCACTCGTAGACCGGCGTCGGATAGAACCCGAGGACGAGCGTCACGGCGGACAGCGCGTAGCAGAGTGCCTTGTCGCCCGCCGTCAACGGCAGCGGCCTCTCGCGCTCGGCCGGCAGCAGGTAGGCGTGCTTCACGACGACGAGATAGTAGTAGACGGACACCGTGCTGTTGATCGCGGCCAGCAGCACCAGCCAGAACCACCCCTGCGCCATCGCCGCGCGGAACAGGAACCACTTGCCGATGAACCCCGACGTCGGCGGCACGCCCGCCAGCGCGAATACGGCGAGGAGCAGCGTCGCGGCGAGGAGCGGCGAGCGCTGATGCAGCCCGCGCAGGTCGTCGAGCGACGGGTTCGACCCATCGGCCGCGACGCGCGCTACGACGAGGAAGGCCGCGGCGTTCATCACCAGGTAGAGCAGTCCGTAGAACAGCGCCGCCGCCAGCCCGTCCTGCGAGAGCGCCACGAACCCCACCGCGATGTAGCCGGCCTGCGCGACGGCCGAGTAGGCGAGCAGGCGCTTGAGGTCACGCTGGACGATGGCCACCAGGTTGCCGAGCGTCATCGAGACGGCCGCGGCGAGCGCGAGCGCGCCCACGAGCAGACCGCCCGAGAGCTCCATCAGCGCGAGCAGCCGCGCGAGCACCGCGACCGCCGCGACCTTCGAGGCCGTGGCGACGAACGAGGCCACGCCGTTGCTCGCCCCCTCGTACACGTCGGGCGCCCAGAAGTGGAACGGGAACAGCGCCAGCTTGAACAGGAAGCCGGCCACGAACAGCCCGAGCCCGAACAGCGCGGTCGGATCCCCCGCGAAGGCCGGGAGCTGGACCGCCATCTCCTGCAGCCGGGTCGTACCGGTGAGGCCGATGAGCAGCGAGAGCCCATACAGCGTGACCACCGAGGCGCCGAGGCCGACGACGATGAACTTGAGCCCTGCTTCCTGCCCCGCGGCGAACCGCTCGCGCAGGGGCACCAGCACGAACAGCGAGAACGACGCGATCTCGAGCGCGAGGTAGAGCGCGACCGCCTCGACCGCGCTGGACATCACCATGAGGCCCGCGGTCGACGTGAGCAGGAAGAAGAAGATCTCGCCGCGCGCGTCGTCGCGCTGCCCGGCCCCGTCGCGCACGATGAACACCGAGACCAGGAAGCCGACGGCCACCGCCAGCTTCACGAGCTGGGAGAAGGTGTCCACCCGGTACGTGAGCCAGAAAATCTCGGCCGCGCCGTTCAGCGAACCGGCGCACGCCGCGACGAGCAGCACGCCGCCCAGGCGCGCCGCCGTGCGCGAGCGCGCCTGGCGGCTCTCGGGCGCCGCCATCAGCCCGGCGAAGATCAGCAGGCCGGTGAGGACCAGCGCGGCCTCGGGCAGGAGGGCGAGCGCGCGGCTCACGACAGCGCCCCGACCAGCGCCCGGGCCGCCGGATCGATCACGTCCAGGATCAGCCGGGGGTAGAAGCCGAGGATGAGCAGCACCGCCACCAGGATCGCCCGCGGGAGCGCGAGGAACGGCGAGATGTCGGCCACGTGGGGATGCGCCTCACGCGGCCCGCCGAAGAAGCCGAGCACGATGACGCGGACCGAGTAGGCCAGCGTGATCACCAGCGCCAGGACGACGATCGTCGCGAGCACGGGGTAGGTCTTCAGCGCACCGAGGAACACCAGCAGCTCCGCCCAGAACGACGAGAACCCGGGCACCCCCGCTCCGGTGAGCGCCGCCACGATGAAAAACGCCGAAGCCACGGGGACGTACCGCGACAGCCCGCCGAGCTTCGGAATCTCGCGCGTGTGGTAGCGGTCGTAGATGTACCCGACCGCGGCGAAGAACAGGGCCGTCATGATGCCGTGGCTGAACATCTGGAACACGGCGCCGTTGATCCCGTCCACCGAGCGCGTCGAGAGCCCGAGCAGCACGATCCCCATGTGCGACACGGACGAGAAGCCGATCACGAACTTGAGGTCGGTCTGCGCCAGCGCGACGAACGCGCCGTACACGATGTTGATCGTCGCGAGCACCGCCGTCGTGTGCGCCCAGTAGGCGGCCCCCTCGGGGAGGACCGTCATCCCGATCCGCAGGATGCCGTACGCCCCGAGCTTCATCAGCACGCCGGCGTGCAGCATCGAGACGGCGGTCGGCGCGGCGACGTGGCCCACCGGCGACCAGGTGTGCAGCGGCCACAGGCCGGCTAGGATCCCGAAGCCGATGAACAGGAACGGGTAGACCACGAGCTGGAAGGTGCGGCCGTAGTGCACCGCGGCGAGCCGCGTCAGGTCGAAGGTGTTGAGACCGGCCGCCCAGTAGACCGCCAGCCCGGCCGGCACCACCAGCGCCGTGCCCGCCAGCAGGTACAGGGTCAGCTTCATCGCCCCGTACTCCTTGCGGGTGCTCCCCCAGACCGCGATCAGCAGGTACATCGGGAGGACCGCGACCTCGTAGAAGAACAGGAAGAAGAACAGGTCGAGCGACATGAACACGCCGAACACGCCGATGACGAGCAGCGTCATGAAGGCGTAGTACTCCTTCACGCGCTCCTGAAGCTCGTACATCACCAGCACGCCCGTCACGAAGACGATCGCCGTGAGGGCGAGGAGCGGGAGGTTGATCCCGTCCACCCCGTTGTGCCACTCGATCCCCACCGAGGGAATCCAGCGCCCGTGCTCGACGAGCTGGTAGCCGGCCGCCGCCGGGTCGAACCGCGCGTAGATCACCGCCACCACCGCGCACGCGGCCCAGCCGGTGAGCGCCGCGGCGCGCTTGATCGCGCGAGGGTAGCGGCCCGGGATCAGGAGAATCGCCGCCAGCCCGAGGACCGGGCACAGCAGCAGCAGCGTGAGCAGCGGCACGCCGGTCACGGCAGGCCTCCCCGGCGCACCAGCCACACGCCCAGCGCCGCGATCAGGCTGATCGCCACCGCGACGTAGGCCTGCACGTAGCCCGCCTGCACCCGGGCGAGGATCCGGCCGCCCCAGACGGCGCCCGAGGCGACGCCGTCCGAGGCGCCGTCGAGCACGGTGTGGTCGTGCCAGCGCGCCGCACGCGAGAGCGCGGTGCCCCACCGCACGAGCGTCGCCCCGTAGAGGCGGTCGACGTACCAGTTGTCCCCGAAGAAGTCGCGCAGCGCCGGCACCCGCTCGGCGAAGCCCGCGCGCGCCGCGCCGCGGCGGCCGAACTCCACCCACGCGAGCGCGATGCCCGCGGCCACCAGCGCGAGCGCGACCAGCGGCCCGGCGCCCAACGCGAACGGTCCGTGCTCCACGCCCTCGTGCCCCAGCCGCGCCCCCAACCAGCCACCGAGATACCCGAGCACCAGGGTGAGCACAGACAGCACCAGCACCACCGAGGCCATGGCGCGATCGCCAGCGTTCGGCGCATGATCTTGACCGCTGCCTACCGCATCACCGACTGCGCCCACTGCGCGTCTGCCTGCTGCGCCCTGCCCAACCGTCAGGAACACCATCCGGAACGTGTAGTACGCCGTGAGCCCCGCCCCGAGGTACGCGAGCGCCAGCGCGGCCGTCCCCGCGTGCTGGCCGAGGGTCGTGAGCACCGCCTCCTTCGAGAAGTAGCCCGAGAACGGGATCACGCCGGCGAGCGCCAGGCTGCCGCTCACCAGGCCGATCACCCCGGCGCGCTGCGACCGGGGCTGCTTCGTGGCGATCACCCGCATGTCGTTCGAGTGGGCGTGGTGGATGAAGATCCCCGAGGCCATGAACAGCAGCGCCTTGAACCCGGCGTGCGTCGTGAGGTGGAAGAAGCCCGCCGTCACGCTGCCCGCCGCGAGCGCCATCAGCATGTAGCCGAGCTGCGAGATGGTGGAGTACGCCAGCACCCGCTTGATGTCCTCGGCGACCATGGCCATCGTCGCCGTCGCGAGCGCGGTCACCAGCGCGAGCCACAGCAGGCCCCGCATCACCTCGGGCGCGGCGGCGAAGAAGCCGTGCAGCCGCGCCACCAGGAACACACCGGCGGCGACCATCGTGGCCGAGTGGAGCAGCGCCGACACGGGCGTCGGGCCTTCCATCGCATCGGGGAGCCAGGTGAACAGCGGCCCCTGGGCGCTCTTGCCGATCACCCCCATGAGCAGGAGGAGCGCGACGGTGGTGGTGAAGCGCGGGCTGAAGACGCCCGCCGGGCCGGCCGCCGCGACGACGTCGGAGATCGTGGCGTTCCCGAGCGCACGGACCAGGAGGAGCACGCCGAGCAGGAAGCCGACGTCGCCGACGCGCGTCATCAGGAACGCCTTGCGCGCCGCGGCCGCCGGCGCGGACTGCTCGAACCAGAACCCGATCAGCAGGAACGAAGCGAGGCCGACCAGCTCCCAGAAGACCAGCACCTGGAGCAGGTTCGAGGCGAGCACCAGGCCCAGCATCGCCCAGGCGAACAGCGCGAGGAAGCCGAAGTAGCGCGCAAAGCCGGGATCGCCCGCCATGTAGCCCAGCGAGTAGACCATGACCGCGAGCGTGATGAACGCTACCACGAACGACATCGTCGCGGCGAGCGGGTCGAAGAACACGCCGAAGGCGAGAGCGGGCCCGTCCGCCACCGGGAGCCAGGTTGTTTGCGCCACCCAGTGCACGTTGGGGACCGCCACGACCACGACCAGGTACGCCGTGGCGCCGAGCGCGACGACCAGCGACAGGGTCGCCAAGCCCGCCGCGGCGCGCGGGCGGGCGCGCAGCCCGATCAGGATCGTGAGGCACGCCGCCAGGGGCGCCGCCTGGGCGAGGACGGCAGCGAGGACGGGACCGCTCATCCCGTGAGCTCCGACAGCTGCTCGACGTCGATGGTGTGCCGGGCGCGGTGGATCGCGACGAACAGCGACAGCGCGATCGCGGCCTCCGCGGCCGCCACACCCACGAGGATCAGCGCCACCACCTGCCCCAGCGAGCCGTCCCGCCCGGCCAGCGTGGTGAGCGCGACGACGTTGATGGACACGGCCGCGAGCATCAGCTCGAGCGCGATCAGCATCGCCACCAGGGAGCGCCGCTGCAGCAGGCCGTACAGCCCGATGCCGAACAGGCAGGCCGCGACGAACAGATAGGACGCCACCGTCATCGCCCGCTCCCTCCCTCGCGCGTGCGGCGCGCGACCATCACCGCGCCCATCATCGCCACCACGAGCAGCACCGAGATCAGCTCGAAGGCGAGCACGTAGTCGGTGAGGAAGCGGTAGCCGGTCTGCGCCGGCGCGACGTCGTCCGGCGCGCCCAGCGGCGGGGGCCACGGCGCGCGGCGCACCACGAGCCAGAGCACCCCGGTGACGATCGCCGCCAGGAGCGCGGCGGCGGCGATCTTCGGGACGCTGCGCCGCCGCTGCGGCAGGTCGAGCGGGTAGCTGAGCATCACCGCGTACACCATCGCGATCGCCACGGCGCCCACGTACACCAGCACGAAGACCGCCGCGAGGAAGTCGCTCCCGAGGCTGAGGAACACGCCGGCCACGCCGAGCATCGCGAGGGCGAAGCCGAGGATGTTGTGGAAGATGTTCTTGAGCCCGACCGCCAGCAGCGCGCCGAACAGGGCGATGGCGGCCGAGCCCGCGAAGACCATCGCGGCCCAGGTCACTGCAGCTTGCCCGAGAGGTACGGGTCCTCGCCGAACGGCCCGAGCAGGTCGTTCACCGTGGCGGGGCGCGTGTACGTCGCCTCGTCATAGCGCGTCGAGTACTCGAGCGTGTCCGTCGGGCAGACGTCGATGCACAGCCCGCACAGGCTGCACGTCGAGAAGTCGATCAGGAACTTCGTCGCGCGCATCTTCTTCGAGCCATCGGGCCGCTTCCCCTCGACGTCAATGCAGTCCGACGGGCAGACGCGCACGCAGGCGTTGCACGCGATGCAGTCGTGGGTGAGCGTTGCGGCGAAGGTCTTCAGGTCGATCGGGCCGTTCCAGCGCGACGCGTCCGGCGTCTGGTGCGGGTAGAGCAGCGTCACCGGGCGCCGCACCAGGTGGCGCCCCGTGACGCCGAGCCCCACGACGAGGCTCTTGGCCCCCGTCCACACGCGCCACACCACGCCCGTCATCCCGCCCTCGGCACGAGCAGCGCCGTGACGACCAGGTTCACGAGCGCCACCGGGATCAGCAGCTTCCACGCGAGCGACATCAGCTGGTCGAACCGCAGGCGGGGGAAGGTCCACCGCATCCACATCATCACGAACACGAGCGCGTAGGCCTTGAGGAGAAGCCACGCCGGCCCCGGCAGCCACGGCCCCAGCCACCCGCCGAGGAACAGCGTCGCGCCCAGCGCGCCGAGGACCAGCATGTTGGTGTACTCGGCGAAGAAGAACAGCGCGAACCGCATGCCCGAGTACTCGGTGTGGAAGCCGCCCACCAGCTCGGACTCGGCCTCGGGGATGTCGAACGGGGCGCGGTTGGTCTCGGCCGTGATCCCGATGAAGAAGAGGAGCGCCGCTACCGGCTGGACGAGGAGGTACGGCACGCCGCGCGCCTGCGCCGCCACGATCTCGCGCAGGTTCATCGAGCCCGCGAGCATCACCACCGACAGCGCCGCCAGCAGGATCGGGATCTCGTAGGCGATCACCTGCGACACCGACCGCATCCCGCCGAGCACCGCGTACTTGTTGTTCGACGACCAGCCGGCCATGAAGATCGCGATCACCGTGAAGCCCGAGAGCGCGATGATCACGATCAGGCCGTACGGCATCTGCGCGAACGCCTCGGCGCCCGAGACCGGGATGAGCGAGGCGACACAGAGCGTCGGCAGGAAGATGAGGAGCGGCGCCAACACATACACGAACCGGTCCACGGCCACCGGCGTCAGGAGCTGCTTGCCCAGCAGCTTGAGCATGTCGGCGACCGTCTGGAGCGCGCCGTGTGGCCCCACCTCCATCGGCCCGTAGCGCCGCTGGATGTGCCCCGAGACCTTCCGCTCGAGCCAGATGAGGAACAGCGTGTTGAACGTGAGGTAGCCCATGATCACCACGGTGCCGAGCAGCAGCGTGGCGAGCGTCCAGGTGATGTACCCGGCCAGCCATGCCTGCACCGCGCTCACCGGTCGATCTCCGGCAGCACGATGTCGGTGCTCCCGAGGATGGCGACGGCGTCGGCCACCATCGTCCCCGGCATCACGTCCTGCATCACGGCGAGGTTCGCGTACGACGGGGTGCGGAACTTCGCCCGGTAGGGCTCGGTCCCGCCCTCGGAGACGATGAGGATGCCGTACGCCCCGCGCGCGCTTTCCACCGCATAGTACTGCGTGCCCACCGGCGGCTTGAGCCGCTTCTTCACGCCGCTGGAGCCTGCGGCGAGGATCGGACCCTCGGGAAGCGCCTCGAGCGCCTGCTCGATGATCCGCACGCTCTGCGCCATCTCCCGGATCCGCACCATGTAGCGCGCGAAGACGTCGCCCTCGGGACGCGTCGGGATGTCGAACTGGAAGCGCGGGTAGGCGCCGTAGGGCTCCACCTTGCGGATGTCGTACGGCACGCCG
>CAYHQJ010000026.1:12976-19678 GCA_964358595.1 uncultured Gemmatimonadales bacterium | reverse complement strand
GCGGCGCCGCCACGACGCCGTCGGCGACGCGCGCCAGGTGGCGGCCCGAGCGCCGCAGCCGCCGCTCCCTGGCGCGCTCGGCGTCGGCCGGGTGGTCGGTCGCGCGGCGCGGCGGCTCGACGTCCCCGAGGAGCACGGGACCCATGGTGACGACAACCTGGCCGCCCTCGCCGACGGCGTCCACCGCGTTGAGCAGCAAGTTGACCAGCACCTGCTCGAGCGCGGTGCGGTCGCCGAGCAGTTGCGGGACCAGGCCATCCACCGCCACGTGCACCCGGACCTTCCGCAGCAGCCCCTGGGAGCGGAGCAGGTCCACCGCGCCGTCCGCCAGGGCCGGCAGGTCGAGCACCTCGCGGCTCGCCTCGCTCGGGCTCGCGTACGCCAGCAGGCTGCGGACGATGGCGTCGATCCGCCCCGCCTCGCGCTCGATCGCGCCGACGATCTCGGCGTCGCCGCCGCGGCGCTTGAGCACCTCGAGGTAGTTGCCGATGGCGGCCAACGGGTTGCCGACCTCGTGCGCGATGCCCGCCGCCAGCCGGCCGACGGACGCCAGCTTCTCGGCGCGCACGAGAGCCCCCTGGGCGTCGAGCAGGCGCTCGGTCATCCGGTTCACGCTGCCGGCCAGGCGCTCGAACTCACGCGTGTTGCCGGGGGGCGCGCGCCGCTGCAGCTCGCCCGCGGCCACCGCCTCGGTCGCCGCGACCAGGGTTTCCATCGGTCCGGTCACCAGCCGCGTGACGAGGTAGCGGCCGAAAGCAATGAAGATGAGGACGTCCGCCGCGATGAGCCCGATCAGCAGCCCGGCGCCGAGCCGCCCCTCGCCGAGCAGCGGCGCGAGCAGCGCCGAGCCCGCGGCGAGCACCAGGGCTCCCGCGGCGAGCACGGCGAGGTTGAACAGCAGCTCGGTGCGGAGCGAGGGCCGGCGTTCCTGGGACCGTTCGGCTGGCGTGGAGTTCATCGTCCTAGAACTAGCGCGGGAGCCGGCGGAAACGCAAAGGGCGGCGCCTGCGCGCCGCCCCGTGCGTGTTCAGGTCCAGCCCCTCACTGGCACCTGGGCTCGCCTTCGTTCTGCCCCGCGACCGGCGGCGACGCCGTGCCCACGTAGATGCCGCACGTCCTCGTCGTGGCGTTGTGTGACGCCGTGGCGCTCCAGCCACCGGCGGTTGCCGTCCCAACGGACAGCGCTACCCCGGGCGAGATAATCAGGTTCAGCGCGGTCGTCGACGTCGTGTACGTGGTGTTGTCGGCGAAGTACGTCTCCTGCGCGGTGACGATGTTGCGCAGGTCCGACTTCATCGCCACGAGGTACGCCTTCTCCTTCGTGTTCGCGAACTTCGGGATGGCGATGGCGGCCAGGATGCCGATGATCGCCACCACGATCAGCAGCTCGATCAGCGTGAAGCCTTTCGCGTTGCGCACATCCCATCCCGGTCTGAGGTCGCTGCCGGTCTGTGACGGATCTCACTCACTGAAGCTCGCCCAAGGGGCCAGAAGCGCAAAGGGCGGCGCTTGCGCGCCGCCCCCCGCGTCACGATGAGAACATCAGATACACTTCGGCTCGCCTTCGTTGGCACCCGTGATCGGCGCGGTCGCGGCGCCGACGTAGATGCCGCAGGTCTTCGACGTGCCGTTGTGCACGGCGGTCGCGCTCCAGCCCGTGCCGGTCGTGGTGCCCAACGTCACGGTGACGCCGGTCGAGGAGTTGTAGCTCAGGTTGGTGATCGTACCGGTGTACGTCACGTTGTCGGCGAAATACGATT
Source organism: uncultured Gemmatimonadales bacterium (assembly GCA_964358595.1). GTDB lineage: Bacteria > Gemmatimonadota > Gemmatimonadetes > Gemmatimonadales > JACORV01 > CAYHQJ01. Next base: position 17,918 of record CAYHQJ010000026.1, on the reverse strand, counting down.
CCTCGGCCGTGATGAGGTTGCGCAGGTCCGACTTCATCGCGGCTATGTACGCCTTCTCCTTCGTGTTCGCGAACTTCGGGATCGCGATGGCGGCCAGAATGCCGATGATCACCACCACGATCAGAAGCTCGATCAGCGTGAAGCCTCTGGTGTTCCTCACTAGTCCCCTCCTGGAGAATGACTGTGACGGACCGCTGAGCAAGAGAACAGTATACCGGGTTCCACTATCCGCAACGCACGTGCCAGCCCTGATGTCGGCTGAGCAAACGCTTCACGCGCAACAATATAGCCGTTGGCGCCGAACCGGGTAAGCCGTCCCGGACCCTCCCTGGCTCTCGCGATCTGCAACCCGCACCGCTCATCGCAAGGTCCGGTGCCCCCCCGGTGAGCGAAGCGCCCGCAGCACCGCGCGGATCTGCGCCCGGCTCGTGGAATCGGTCGGCGCGCCGGCGGTGGCCGAGTCGAAGGCCGCCCAGCCGCTGTCGCTCATGCCGACCGTGGCGAAAGTCGAGGCTGCCAGGAGCCAGCGGTCGAACCGCTTCCCGCCGTGCCGACCGAAAGAGGGCCAGACGGCAATCGCGCTATCTCGCATCCCGAGAGCCACATAGCTCGCTGCGAGCATCCGCGCCGGGCCGGATCGGATCGAGTCGAGCGCCACGGCACGCGCCGCGTGCGGGAGCGCCAGGGCAGCCGAGTTCAGCTCGAGGAGAGCGTTCGCGAGCAACTGCTCAGTCAGTGCAAAGTTGCTGTCGAGACGTTCCGCGCGATGCAGCAGAGCCAGTGCCGCGCGGGGGTGTCCGCGCTCCAGCTCGGCGCCGGCGATCTCCACCACCAGGTAGTGGTCGAGCGGGTACAGCTCGTCGGCGAGGCGGTACTCGCGCAGTGCCGCGTCCAGGTTGCCGAGCCGCCGGAGGACGCGCGCTAGGGAGGCGTGGACCTTGTACGACTCCGGGTGGCTGGCGAGCGCCGCGAGCTCGAGGTCGCGGTTGGTCTTCCAGTCCGGGGAGCGGGTGAGGGTGCGCCAGCCGAGCGGCAGGAGGACCAGCACCAGCAAGAGCGCCGCCGCCTGGCGGCCACGGCGCGCGGCGAGCGCGTCCACGCCGGCAGCGACGAGCAACGCGAGCCCCAGCGACGGGAGGTAGAGGGTGCGCTCGGCGAGGACGATGCCCGCCGGGAAGAGCAGGTTCGCGGTGGGCAGCCACGCGACGCCAATCGCGAAGAGGCCGGCGGACACCGTGCGGTGGCGGCGCCAGGTGGCGAACGCAAGCGCGGCGAAGGCGGCGAGCAGCAGCAGCCCCGCCATGCCGAGGGCGGTCGGGTGCTCGAGGCGCTCGATCACGCGCGGGTGGTAGTCCGGTGAGAGATCGAACGGGAAGACGAGCAGGCGCACCAGGACGAACCCGACCGGGAGCATCGTGCTGACGCGGCCGACGGGGCCGAGGTGGAAGAACGTGGGTGCGATGGCGGCGAACGACTGGCCCGCTTCCACCAGTCGTCGCGCCACGAGCCAGGCGATTGTGAGCGCGACGACGCCGGCGTAGTCCCGCCACGGGAGGGCCCGTTCGCCGGGCCTGCGCGAGGCGAGGTCGTCGAGCGCGAGGAGCAGGGCTGCGAGTGCCGCATGCTCCTTGCTGAGCAGGGCCAGCGACACCGCGGCGAGCAGCGCGAGCTCCTGCGACCACGTGCCGAGCCCCGCCGCGCGGCGGCGGCGGACCTCGCGCGCCAGGAGCAGCGCGCAGAACAGCCAGACCGCGACCATCATCTCCGCGCGGCCGACGAGGTTGGCCACGGCTTCGACGTGGACCGGGTGGACGGCGAAGACCAGTGCCCCGCCGAGCGCGCCGACCGGTGTCGCGTAGGAGGCGAGGAGGGGGACGACGAGTGCGGTGGCCGCGGCGTGCCAGAGCACGTTGGCGGCGTGGAGCCACACCGGGTTGCCGTCGGACAGCTCCCAGTCCGCCGCGAACGAAAGGATGACGAGCGGGCGCCAGAGGCCGGCCTGGTGCTCGGGCGGCCAGTAGGTGCCGTCGAACGCCTGCAGGGCGGCGGCGATGGAGGGGGCCGCGGGGTTGCGCTCGACGATCGGACCGTCGTCGAGCGCGAACCGGTTGCCGAGCGCCGTCACATACACGAGAACGGCGACGAGGGCGGCCACCAGGGCGGCCCGCCGCGGCGTCACGGCGAGTGCACCCCGCAGGTCCGCCGGCCGCCGAGCCGCGCGAGCGTGCGGATCCGGGCGTCGCCGACGCAGCTCCTACCGATCGCCACCGGACGCATCCAGCGGCGTGAAGACCGGCGGCCCGTCGCGCGTGGACGGCGCGTAGCGGTAGAACCGCCGGCCGGCGTAGCGCGCGAAGAGGGGTGCGTTGCGCTTTCCCATGTCGCGCGCCCAGACGACGTCGCCGTCGAGCCGGGCCGTGTTCAGGTAGAGGAACGGCGCGTAGGCCAGGAAGCCGCGGCGATCGAACCGGATCTCCGTCATGCACACTTCCGGCAGCCGGACGGGGGGGGGGAGGAGGCGCAGATTGGGGTCGTCGGTGGCGTCGCCCGGCAGGCCGGCACGCCGCAGCGCGGCGAGGGAGTCGAGCGTCGCGAGCAGGCGGCCGCGCGCCGGGGAATCCCCCTCGGCCGCGTCGAGCGCCTGCTCGAGCGTGCAGGCGTCGATCGCGGCGTAGAGCCGGTTCGAGCGCCACACCGGCACGCCGAGCGCCCACATGCGCACGATCAGCCGCGAGCCCCAGCCGTCGGGGATGACGACGACGGCGTTGGCGATGCCGGCGCGCTCGGCGTCGCGGTCCGGGTGCAGGCTGAAGGCGGGCGTCGCGCGGCGGTAGGCGGCAACGCGGCCGGGCGTGATCATCGCGAGGCCCACGGCGAAGGCGGCAACGACGGCGACGGCGGCGGCTTGCCCGGCACTCACGCCCGGCATCAGCTCGCGGCCCGCACGCCGCACCAGCGCGAGCGCACGCGCCGTGAGGATGACCAGCCAGGGCACGGCGCCGTACAGGAAGCGCGGGCCGTAGAACACGTCGCGGTGCCAGTAGAAGAACAGCAGCCCGGCGAGCGCGGCGGCACCGGCGAACGGCACCGCGTCGCGCGTGCCCAGCGCGCGGCGCCCGGCCAGGAACCCGGCGGCAACCAGCACCAGGACCGGCACCGGCAGGTCGAACAGATAGGTGTTGAGCTGGTGCAGGTCGAGGCCGGAGCGCGCGATCGCGCGGGTCAGCGTGAGCGGCACGCCCCATGGCACCGGATGGAAGCCGAGCGCGTGCTGCGGGCCCCACAACGCCACGTACCCGAAGGTGCGCCACGAGCCGGTGGTCTGCGCGTTGTACCAGAGGGTCGCCAGGGTCAGGGCCGCGCCGGACGCGGCAACCGCGGCGAGCGCACGCACGCGGCCCCGGCCGCTGCCGAGCACGATGAACGCCACCGGCACCGCGGCCGCGACGGCATCGAGCGGCCGGAACGCGGTCATCAGGCCGAGCGCGACACCCGCCAGACACGCCGACACCAGCCACCGGCGGCCGCCCACGTCCACGGCAGCAGCAGCCGCGGCCATGCCGAGCGTGGCCGCGCTCAGGTGGCTCATCTCGCTCCCCGCGACGGCGACCACGAACGGCGAGACGCACAGCAGCACGAGCGTGAGGCGCGCCACCGGCTCGTCGGTGCACCAGCGCGCGACGCGGTAGGTGGCCGCCGCGAGCCCCAGCGCGATCAGCGGGTTGAGCAGCCACCACGCGCCGGCCGCGAGTCCCGCGGCCAGGACCAGCGACTGGCCGGGCGGGTACTGCGCGTACCAGCGAGCGGGGCCGACGATCATCTGGAGGGTGGCGAAGTTCGCGAGGTCGGGCGGCGGCGGCAGCCAGAGCCGGCCGGCGAGGAAGATGCGCGCCTGGAAGAGCTGCGCGAACCCGTCCACGTTGCGCGGGTTGCCGGAGAACACGAACAGCGACGTGAGCGCGGCGAGGACGGCGAGAACGCCGCCCGCCGCGAGCAGGAACGTCGCCGTGCGCCACGCGATCACCCGGTTCCACGCATCCGCCAGGCTCGCCACCGCGCGAGCCCGCGAGAGCACCAGCGCGAGCGCCGCGACGAGCAGCGCGACGAGCGAGCCCCACAGCCACGTCTGCCACGCGCCGGCGAAGTAGTGCGCGTCGGCGCCGTCCCACCAGATCGCCCCGGGCACCACCGACCACACCGCCGCACCGGCGGCGAGCGCGGGAAGCACGACCGCGGGCCAGCGCCGCGCACCGTTCAGCGGGCCGGCTCCGGCGCCAGGCGTCCGACGAACAGCAGCGGTGTCTGTTCGACCGGCTCGAGGCGCAGGTTCCCGCCCGTTCCCGCCGCCGCCGAATCCAGCAGCACCACGGTGAACGCGCGCGGCGCTTCCCGCAGTGGTGACGGCTCGAAGGTCGAGAACACGAGCGCGCTCGCGCCCTGGTAGCGGGCATAGCCGAGGATGCGCTCGAATCCGTCGTACGGGAGCACGCGCCAGTCGCGGCCCGCGTAGATCGCGACGGCGGGGTGCCACGCCACGAGCACGGCGCCCGCCGCCAGCCGGCGCCCGAGCGCATCGCCCACCGCGCGGCGCGCGCTGGCCACGCGCTGGAGCGGCAGGTCCTGCGGCCACGAGCGGGCGAGATCGCGCGCCGTGGGCAGCAGGAGCAGGACCGCCACGGCGAGCGGCGCGACGCTCGCGGCGCGCGGGAAGCCCGGGTTCCGCGCCGTGACCTCGGCGGCGCGCACGAGGGCGGCCGCCGCGAAGATGCAGCCGGCGGGGACCAGGAGGAGCAGCGCGCGCGGCTCCACGTAGGCGAGGAGCGCGGGCGCCAGCGTCGCCGCAACGACGGGCAGCGACCACACCAACGCCCCCCGCGGAGCGCGGCCCCAGACGACGCCACCGACGGTGAGGACCAGGAACCACCCCGGCAAGCCGATCACG
>CAYHQJ010000026.1:0-12966 GCA_964358595.1 uncultured Gemmatimonadales bacterium | reverse complement strand
CCGGGTCCTGGGGCGGCAGGTCGCCCGTGGTCCCGGCGACCGGCCGGCCGCTCAGCCGTGGCACCCCCCAGTATTGCGACGCCATGCGCTGTCCGCGGGCGTCGAGCGCGTACAGGGTGCGCCACAGCGCTTCGCGGTCGCCGCCCCATACGAACGCGCGCACCGCATCGCTGCGACCCCGTGCGCCCGGCGGCGACGCCGCCGGCGCCTCGTCGGTCGCAACGGCCTGCACCCGGCCGGAGACGGCCCAGCGTCCGAGCGTGCCGTGCAAGTAGACGAGATACGGCGCCGCAACGACGACCCCGGCGAGCAGCGCCGCCGCGGCGCGCGGGACCAGGTGCGCGGCACGCCGGCGCGCGAGCACGCCCAGCACGACGAGCCCGATCGCGCCGCCCAGGACCGCGCCCTCGAGGCGCGTCAGGTACGCCGCTGCGGCGAGAGCGCCAAGCACCAGCCACCAGCGCCATGCGCCCTCCTCGACCGCACGCACGGCCGCGGCGAGCGCGCCGAGGCCGAGGACGAGGTACAGCGGCTCGGAGCCGAAATAGAGGTTCCACCGCTCGCCGGGGAAGAACGGCAGGAACGCCAGCAGCCCCGGCGACGCCGCGACGAACAGCGCGGCGGAGGCGGCGACCCGCTCGTCGAACCAGCGACGCGCGAGGACGGCCACCGGAACGACGAGCAGCGCACCGCACGCCGCGGCGAGGAGCCGTGACGCCCAGAGGTCAGGCACGCCGGCGAGCGACAGCGCCGCCACCAGCAGCGGCTGGAGCGGGGAGAGCGCGACGTGCGGCAGGCCGTTCAGCGTGAAGCCGTGCCCTGCGCGCAGGCTGCGCGCGAGGAGGAGGTAGTAGCCCTCGTCGTACACGAGATAGTCGCCGCGCGCGACGAGCAGGACGAGCCGCAGCGCCAGGGCGCCCAGCAGGATCGCCGCGAGGCGCCGACCGTGCGCGCTCACGGCGTCTGCGCGGCCCGCGGCGCCGTCCCCAGCCCGAGCCGCCTGCCGAGCGCGGCGCCGGCCCGGCGCAAGTCGTCCCACGGGCTGTCGAGGAGGCCCACGACACGGCCCGGGTCCACCACGCGCTGCGCGTACACGGCGCGCCGCGCCCGGAGCACCTCGGGCAGCATCGGCCAGAACGCGAGCCAGGCGCGCGCCGTCACGCGGAACGGCCGGCCCGTCAGCAGCGGATCGACGAGCGGCCAGAGCCCCACGAGCGGCGCCCAGGGCAGGAGCCGGCGCAGCGGCATCGTCTTGAAGAACAGCATCAGGCCGTTGCGCACCGTGAGGTACACCTTCCGGTCGCTCATCCTCGCGGCGGTCGCCGAGCCGTGGTGGCGCACCACGGCCGCGGGCTCGTACCAGCAACGAAACCCGGCGAGCTGCGCCCGGATTCCGATGTCCACGTCCTCGAACCACGCGAAGTACCGCTCGTCGAACCAGCCGACGCGCTCGAACAGCGCGCGGCGGTAGGCGGCGGCGCCCGCGCACGCCGAGAGGATCTCGCGGCCCGTATCGTAGCGCGGGCCGTCGGGCTCGCCGCGGCCGATGTTCCACGCGACCAGGCTCATCGCGTCGCCCGCCGCGTCGATGATGCCCGGCCGATTGGCGTCCAGCATCTTCGAGGCGACCGACCCCACCTCGGGCCGGCGGTCGAGCGCGTCCACCAGCGCCGCGAGCCAGCCCGGCTCGGCCTCGACGTCGTTGTTCATGCAGACGAGGATCTCGCCCGCGGCGGCCTGGAGCCCGGCGTTCGTGGCGGGGGCGAAGCCCCGGTTGTCGTCGAAGGCGACGAGCCGCACCTCCGGGAACTCCTCGGCAAGCATGCGGCGGGTGTCGTCGCCGGACCCGTTGTCCACCACGACGACCTCGAAGTCACGGTACGCCTGCGCGCGGAGCGACCCGAGCGCGTCGCGCAGCAGCCCCGCGGCGTTCCAGGTGGGGATGACGACGCTGACGCGGGGCACGGCTGTCAGGCCACCGGCAGCGCGGCTGGACAGGGGGCCCCGGCGCCTTTAGGATAGCGCACATCAAGCCCGAGACCGCTCACGAGCATCACCGCCCCACGCTGCTGGAGAACCTGGCGACCGACCTGGACCTCCTGTGGAGGCGCACCAGGCGGCCGGATCGCTGGATTCGGGAAATCGCGGTCATCCATCAATACCGAAGGCTCCTTGCCGGGGCAAGGAACGCGCCCGGCTACGCGGCGCTGTTCGACCCGCAGCGCACGCCCCTCGTCACGGTGCGCATCGCGACGTACAATCGCGGGCAGGTCCTTGTCGAGCGCACGCTCCCGAGCGTGCTCGCGCAGACGTATCCGCACCTCGAGGTACTGATCGTGGGCGACCACTGCACCGACGACACCGCAGAGCGCGTGCGCGCCGTGCAGGACCCGCGGGTCCGGTTCGTGAACCTCCCGGAGCGCGGCGTCTACCCCGAGGAGCCGTACGCGCGCTGGATGGTGGCCGGCGCGGCGCCGATGAACTTCGCCCTGCGCGAGGCGAAGGGGGAGTGGCTGGCCCCGCTCGACGACGACGACGAGTTCACACCGGATCACGTCGAGACGATGCTCGCGACCTGCCGGTGCGAGCGGCTCGAGTTGTGCTTCGGCATCGCGCGGATGATGCTGACAACCGGCGAGTGGCGGGACGTCGGCTCGGCGCCGCTCCGGCGCGACCACACCTGCCACTCCGCCGTGCTCTACTGGAGCGGCCTGCGCTTCATGCCGCACGACGTCGAGGCATGGAGGCTCGGCGAGCCGGGCGATTGGAACCTGTGGCGGCGGATGAAGTGGTCGGGCGTGCGAACCGGATTCGTGCCGAAGCTGGTCGCGATCCATCACCTGGAGCGGAGCCAGTGGGGGAGGTAGGGACGGTCTACATCGCCGGCGCCGGCGGCTTCGGTCGCGAGACGCTGAACGTCTACCGCGACGCGGGGCGCGAGGCCGAGGTGGCCGGGTTCCTCGAGGAGCACTGCGCCGAGCCCGGCCGGCTGCTCAACGGCAAGCCGGTGTACGACTGGTCGCTCCTGCCGCAGCTCCCGCGGGAGACGCGGCTGATCGCGGCGATCGGCAGTCCGGCCCGCGGGCGGCTGATCGACCAGGCCGCCGCGCTCGGCTTCGGCTTCGACACCGTGATCCACCCCTCCGTGAACCGCTCGCCGTGGGTGACGATCCGCGAGGGCTGCGTCGTGTGCGCGAACACCATCCTCACCGCGCAGATCGAGGTCGGCCCGCACGCGATCCTCAACCTCGCGTGCACCGTGGGGCACGACACGACCATCGGCCGGCTGGTGACGCTCTCGCCGGGCGTGCACGTCTCCGGCCGCGTCACGATCGAAGACGAGGTGTTCGTCGGGAGCGGCGCGGTGATCATCGAGCGGGTGCGCATCGGGAAGGGCGCGGTGATCGGCGCGGGCGCGGTGGTCACGCGGGACGTGCCGCCGGGCGTGACGGCGGTGGGCGTGCCGGCGAAGGTCGTGCGGGAGCGCGCGTGAGCTGGTTCCGGCGGCGAGCCGGGCCCGACCGGTTAGCGCAGCGCGGGCTCAAGCTGCACCTGGGCTCCGGGACGGTGCGCCTCGCGGGGTGGGTCAACATCGACCTGGAGGAGCGCGCCGACCTGAACCTCGACATCCGCACCGGTCTGCCGTTCGGCGACGGCGCGGCGCGGCTGATCTACAACGAGCACGTCATCGAGCACATCACGGTCGGCGAGGCCGAGCAGTGCCTGCGCGACTGGTTCCGCGTACTGGAGCCCGGCGGCGTGCTGCGCGTCGCCACGCCCGACCTCGAGTACCTGGTCGAGCGCTACGGCAGCGGCGCGTGGCAGGACCAGGAGTGGCTCCGGCTCCCCGAGTACGCCTTCATCCGCACGCGCGCCGAGATGCTGAACGTGGCGTTCCGGTGGTGGGGCCACCGCTATCTCTACGACGGCGAGGAGCTGGAGCGCCGGCTGCGCGCGGCGGGCTTCACCCCGATCCGCCGCTGCGGCTACCGCGAGAGCATGGTGCCCGAGCTGGCCGGCCTCGAGACGCGGCCCGACTCGAAGCTGATCATGGAAGCGGTGCGCCCGTGATCCCCATCATGCGACCCGAGCTGCCGCCGCTCGAGCGCTACGTCGAGCTGCTGCGGGACGTCTGGGCCTCGCACATGCTTTCGAACTTCGGCGCGTACGCCCGCCGGTTCGAGAGCCGCGCGCAGGACTTCCTCGGCACGCCGCGGGTGCGCTGCACGGCGAGCGGGGACGTCGGGCTGATCGTTGCGCTCAAGGCGCTCGACCTGCCCGAGGGCGGCGAGGCGATCGTGCCGTCGTTCACGTTCAACTCGACCGTCAACGCGATCCTGTGGAACCGCCTGACGCCCGTCTTCGCCGACATCGACCCGCACGCGCTCACGGTGGACCCGGCCGACGTCGCGGCCCAGGTGACGCCGCGAACGGCGGTGATCGTGGCGACGCACGTCTTCGGCAACCCGTGCGACGCCGATGCGCTGCGGCAGCTCGCGGCCGCGCGCAGCCTCCCGATCGTCTACGACGCGGCCCACGCGTTCGGGAGCCGGTACCGCGGGCGGCCCGCAGGCACCCTCGGCGACCTCGAGGTCTTCAGCTTCAGCGGCACGAAGCTCGTGACCTCGGCCGAGGGCGGGCTGGTCACCGCCGCCACCGACGCGCTCGTGCGACGGGTGGAGTACGGCCGTGCCTACGGCTTCCAGGGCGACTACGAGTCGCACTTCGTCGGGATCAACGGCAAGCTCTCGGAGCTGAACGCGGCGCTCGGTGTCCTGACGATCGAGCGGGTCGAGCAGGCGGTGGAGCGACGGCAAGCGATCGCGGAGCGCTACCGCGCGCACCTGGCGGGCGTCCCCGAGGTCTCGTTCCAGCGCGTGGACCCGCGCGACCGCTCGACGTACAAGGACCTCGCGATCCTCTGCGCGAAAGGGCGGGACGCCCTCGAGGCGCGGCTCACCGCAGAGGGAATCCAGACCAAGCGCTACTTCCGGCCGTGTCACACGATGCGGGCCTACCGGCGCTGGGCCACCCGGCCGCTGCCGCGCACCGGCGAGACGTACGCGCGAATCCTCTGCATCCCGATCTTCAACGAGCTGCCCGACGCCGCTGTGGACCGCATCGCCGGCATCGTGCGCGCCCACTTCACGGGACCAGGGGCCGGCTGAGCGAGCGCGCGATCCGCCGCGGGATCCAGGGCGGCTATCTCAACCTCGCCGTCACGTGGATCGTCCAGCTCCTCATGGTGCCGCTACTGCTGCACCACCTGGGGCGCGACACCTACGGCCTGTACGCGGCGCTGACGTCGGTCGTCGGCTACTTCGGGCTCCTCACCTTCGGCTCCGCCCTCACCGTGCCGCGGTACGTCGCCGACCATGCGGCGCGCGGCGACAGCGGGGCGCTCGGCGAGTTCTTCTCGACCTACTTCGCCCTGCACCTCGCGATCGGCGCCGTCGGCCTGGTGATCGGGGTCGGGGTGGCGCCGCTGCTCGAGGCGGGGCTCGTCGTGCCGGACGCGCTGCGCGGCGCCGTGGCGCCGGCGTGGCGGCTGGTCGTCGCGGCCTGGGCGCTCGGCCTCGCGGCGGGGCTGTTCCAGTCGCTGCTCACCGGCCTCGGCGAGGTGCACCTGGCGAACCTGGCGAACGCCGTGCGCACCGCGTTCAACCTCGCCGTGGCGGCCGCGGTCGTGTGGTCGGGCGGCGACCTTCAGCACCTGCTGCTCGGCTTCCTGGCGGCGAGCGTCGTCGCGAGCCTCGCGCTCTACGTCTTCATTCGGGGGAGGCATCCCGAGATCCACGTTTCACTTGCCCGCGCGCGCATGGCGACGCTGCGCGTCACGGGCCGGCCGGCGAGCTACTACTTCCTGATGCAGGTGGCGGCCCTGGTGGTGATGGGCACCGACAACATCGTGATCGGCGTTTTCCTGGGCGTCGCTCAGGTGACGGCGTACGCGGTCGCCTTCCAGCTGTGGGCAATTACGCTCGCGATCCTGTGGACGGGTGTGGACGCGCTCCAGCCGTTCTTCACGCGCTGGGACACGACGGGTGACCGCGAGAAGCTGCGCGAGGCCTACCTGCGCGCGACCAAGGTCGCGTTCGCGGGCGCGGTGCTCGCGGCGATCGTGATCGCGGCGTTCGGCCGGCAGGCGATCGGCGCCTGGGTCGGCCGCGATCTGGCGATCGACCGGCGCGTGCTGTGGGTCTTCTGCGGGATGCTGCTCACGGCGACGCCGATTCACACCGCCTCGCTCGTGCTGGCGGCGCTGGGGAAGCACCGTCCGGCCGCGATCGGCGGCGTGGTCGAGGCGGCGCTCAACCTCGCCCTGTCGGTCGCGCTGGTGCGGCCGCTCGGCGTGCTCGGCGTGGCGCTGGGGACGCTGGTGAGCGGCGTCGTCACGAACGCGTGGGTCGCGCCGCTCGCCGCGGCCCGCGCGCTCGACATCCCGGTGACGACGTACGTCCGGCGTGCGCTGCTCCCGGCGGGGCTCCCCGCCCTGCTCGGCGCCGGGCTCGTGGCGGCACTCGCGCGGTGGATGCCCGGGTGAGCGACCCGCGCGGTCAGGCCCTCGGCGCCTCGCCGAGGGTCCTGGCGAGCGCACGCGGCATGAGGCGCTCCATCCGGCCGCACTGGAACCCGATCATCCGCACGGTCTCGTAGAGCAGCGTGTAGGCCACCCGTGTGGGGCCGCGCTGCCGCGCGATCCAGCGCAGCTCGCGCGCGAGGTGCGCCAGCCCCGCCGCCCACATCCCGCCCGACCGGCCGAGCTGCGCCAGCGACGCACCGCTGTCGACGTTGCGCCGGAACGCCCTGCCCAGCGAGAACGCATGGCCGTGGCACGCGGCGGCCGCCGGCACGTAGCGGATCTCGTGGCCGGCGTGCAGGGCCTCCAGCGCCCACGCCTGGTCCTCGCTCATCACGATCCGCGGGAACGGGATCCGCGCCCACACCTCCCGCCGGATCGCCCCGAAGGCGCTCGAGAAGAACGTGCGGCCGGGGCCGAAGGGACGGTCGAGATCGGCACGCGTGATCCGGCGGGGCGAGTCTCCATAGTTGACGAGCGCGAGGAATGCTTCCTCGGGTGACGCTCCGCGCGGCACCTGCCGTCCGAACGCGCCGGCCACGCCGGGCTCATCCAGCGCCGCGAGCAGCGGCTCGAGCCAGCGCTCGCCCACGGGTTCGACGTCCTGGGTGAGGAACAGCAGCACGTCGCCCGCCGCGTGCGCGGCGGCGCGGTTGCGCGCGCTCGCGTGAGCGAACGGCTCGCCGCCGAGGTCGAGCACCCGCGCGCCGGCTCCCGCGAGCAGACCGACGGTGCCGTCGGTGGAGCCGGAATCGATCGCGACGATCTCCAGCGCGTGGCGCGCCCGCGCGTTGCCCAGCGCGCCCAGGAGCGCCGGAAGCGTCGCCGCGCCGTTCCGGGTCGGGATGATGACCGAGACGCGCGTGCCGCTCACCGGTGCCGGCTGGTTCGATCCAGCGGATCCACCAGGGTCATCCCCGCGCGTCGTCGCGGATCACCGAGATGAAGAACGAGCCGAAAGCGAGTTGCGCGCCGACCACCAGGAGGGTGAGCCCCGCGAGCGCCGGCCGTACCGCGAACAACTCGCCGCGCCCGGCCGCGAGCCAGTCCACCAGGATCTTCGCGTTGATCCCCACGCCCGCGGCCAGCACGCCGAGGCCTAGCAGCAGCCCGCGCTCGAGCGTAAACCAGCGGTCGAGGAACCGCAGCCAGCGGTCGCCGCGGACGAGCTCCTCGGAGCGCGCCCAGGTCTTCGCGGCGAGGCCGAGCACGACGAGCTGCACACCGAGGATCGCGAGCGCGCTGGCGACGAACATGAAGTGGAAGTCGAAGCTGAGCGCGCCGACGCGGATGGGACCCGGCAGCAGCGCCAGAATGCCCGCCAGCCCGAGGGCGATGGCCGCGAGGCCGGGCACGAGGAACAGCGGCGTCGGCGAGAGCAGCAGCATGAACCGCAGGTGGCGCCAGCCGTCGCGGAAGCTGCGCAGCTTCGACTCGCCCTCGCGCGGGTGGTAGGTAATCGGGATCTCGCCGACCGTGAGTCCCTGCCGGCTCGCCATCGCGATCATCTCCGAGGCGAACTCCATTCCGCTGGTGCGCAGGCGCATCCTGTCGAGCGCGTCCCTGGTGAGCGCGCGCATGCCGCAGTGGGCGTCGGACACGCGCTGGCCGAAGAACAGGCCGAGGATGCCGGTGAGCACTGGGTTGCCGACGTAGCGGTGCAGCCACGGCATCGCGCCCGGCAGGATCTGCCCCGCGAACCGGGACCCGAGCACGAGGTCGTGCCCCTCCCGGAGCTCGGCGACGAACGCCGGCACGGCGGCGAAGTCGTAGGTGCCGTCGGCATCGCCGAGCACGAGGTAATGCCCGCGCGCCGCCTTCAGCCCCTCGAGGTACGCGGCGCCGTAGCCGCGCGTGGTTGCGTGCACGACGCGGGCGCCCGCGTCTGCGGCGAGCGCGGGCGAGCCATCCTCAGAGCCGTTGTCGGCGACGACGACCTCGCCCGAGAGGCCCGCCCGCTCCAGCGCCGCCCGCGCCTGCGCGACGCAGCGCGCGACGCTGGCCGCCTCGTTGAGGCACGGCATCACGACGGAGACATCGACCACGGCGTCGGTCACGGGCCGCTCCGGGTCGCGGGCGCCGGGAAGTGGTAGAGGCGGATCGTGTGACCCACCCGCGCGACCGGCGGGACCGCCTCGAGCCACTCGAAGCCGCGGTGCGGCTCGAAACCTACGCCCTTGAGCACCGCCTCGCTCACCGCGATCCAGCCGCCGGCGTGCTCGTCGGGCGCGAGCGGGCGCAGTGCCGCCGGCAGGAGGCGGCGCGGGTCGGCCGAGCCGAAGTACGCCAGGGCGAGCGAATCGATGTGGCGCGCGCGGACGGTGTCCGCGAGGCGCAGCAGGTCCTGGCCCCAGTCGAGATCGCCGGCGACGACGATCCGCTCGGGGTGGCGGCCAGCGAACGCGTTGAACCACGGCAGGTAGTCGGGGTGCGCGAGCGTCGTGGACGCGGCCTGCCAGCCGAACACCAGCGCCGCCGCCGCGCGCCACGCACGCCGCTTGACGGGCGCGTTCCAGAACAGCGCCAGCGCGTACCCCGCGCCGACCGCCAACAGCGGGTAGACGGGGAGAATGTGGCGCAGGCCGATGTTGAGGTTCGACGGAATCGCAGCGGCGAACAGCGCCGCTGCGGCGAGCGCCGGCGCCGCCGGCCGGAAGTCGCGCGTCAGCCACGCACGCCGTCCCGTGAGCCAGAGGCCCGCCGCGGTGAGCAGCAGGAACGGGATCGGCGTCTTCACCGCGAACGTCACGGGGAAGAAGTACCACCAGCCGCCCGAGCCGGTCTGCCCGAGGAAGTAGGCGTCGTGCCCCGCGCCCTCGTGGGCGGCGAGCCTGCGCAGGCCGTCGAAGAACTCCGGCGCCGGCACCGTGAGAGCGCCGATCGGCCCGACCGAGAACCGGTAGGCCGCCCAGATCACGAGCAGGCACGCGGACGCGGCGAACGCCGCGGGCCGCCACAGCGCGAGCGGGGCGGGCGCGGGCCGCAGCGCGGCGTCGTCGCGTTTGAGGAGCGCGCGCACCGCGAGGATCGCCGCCACGCCCAGCGGCAGGAAGAGCCCCGCCGAGAACTTCGCCGAAACGGCGAGGCCGACGGCCGCCCCCGCCGCGAGGCTGCGGGCCGTGCCACGATCGTCGAGCCAGCGCACGCCCTGGTACAGCGCGAGCGTGAGCGTCGCCGTCAGCGCCATGTCCGTGGTCGCGAAGCCGGCGTGGGCAAGGACCGGCGGCAGCGTCGTGAGCAGCGCCACCGCGGCGAGGGCCGCGCCTTCGCCGAACCAGCGCCGCGTCCACAGCCAGACGACCAGCGCCGTCAGGGCGAAGAACGGCAACGCGCCGAGCCGCGCAAGCGCGAGATTGCGGACGTAGGTCCCGCGCTCCATGAGGATGAGGTTGCCCTCGTGGAACAGCCACGACGCGCCGGTCGAGCGCAGCCCGCTCAGGTAGGGGCCCAGCGCGACCGCCGCGCGGGCGAGCGGCGGGTGCTGCGTCTCGTAGGTGTACCGCCCGCGGTCCAGCCACTCCATGCCCGCGGCGACGTGGGCGGGCTCGTCGAACGCCTGACTGAACACGTGGTACGTCGAGACGATGCGGAACCCGGCGAAGGCGACCAGCACGGCGGCGAGGACGCGCGGCCGCACCGTCACGCGTCCGGCTCCTCGCGCGCGGGGCAGGCTTCGTCCACCAGGTAGAGCGGCCGCTGCTTCACCTCGTCGGAGATCCGGCCGACGTACTCGCCGATCACGCCCAGGGCGACGAGCTGCACGCCGCCCAGGAACAAGATCACGACCATCAGCGACGGGTAGCCCTTGACCAGGTTGCCGTGGAGCAGCGTGTCCACGATGCGGTACACGGCGTAACCGAACGCGCCGAAGGCGACCAGGAATCCGAGGTACGTCGCGAGCTTGAGCGGAACGAACGAGAACGACGTGAGGCCCTCGAGCGCGAAGTTCCACAGCCGCCAGTAGCTCCACGACGAGCGGCCGGCAGCGCGCGGGCCGCGCTCGTACTCGACCGCCGTCTGGCGGAAGCCGATCCAGCTCATGAGCCCCTTCATGAACCGGTGGCGCTCGCGCAGCTGCCGCAGCGCGTCCACGGCGCGCCGCGACAGCAGCCGGAAGTCGCCGGCGTCGGCGGGGATCTCGATATGGGTGAGCCCGCGCAGCACGCGGTAGAACAGGTACGCGCTCAGGCGCTTCGCCCACGGCTCGCCGCGCCGCCGCCGGCGCACCGCGTACACGACGTCGTAGCCCTCGCGCCAGCGCTCGAGCAGCGCGGGGAGCAGGTCCGGCGGATCCTGCAGGTCGGCGTCCATCGGGACGACGACCTCGCCGCGGGCGAAATCGAGGCCGGCCGTGAGCGCGACCTCCTTGCCGAAGTTGCGCGTGAGCCGCACGGTCACCAGGCGCCGCTGCTTCGCGGCGAGCGCGCGCAGCCGGACCCAGGTGTCGTCCGTGCTCCCGTCGTCCACGCACACGATCTCCCACGGTGCTCCGAGGCCGTCCAGGACCGCTGCCGTCCGCGCCACGAACGCTTCGACCGCGGGCTCGTTGTAGCACGGCGCGACGACGGAGATCAGCGTGGGCTGCTTCACGGCCGCGCTTCCCCGCGCTCCGGCGCCGCGGTGTCGGCCCGCTCGATGGCGAACGCGAAGATCCCGCCCGGCCATACCCGGGCGACCCGCAGGTAGCCTGGCCGACTGCCAAGCAGCGCGTTGATCGTTGGGGCGGCTTCCGAGCCCGTGCCGGTGAGCACGAGGTGCGTCGCGCCGCTGCGATCCAGCCAGGCGCGCAGCGAGTCGGGGCCGAGGCTCTCCGAGTCGCGGCCGCGCACCCGCCAGAGGTACGACGGCACCGCCATGCGCCCCGTGTAGAGCCACACCAGCGCCTCGTCCTCCGTCGCGATCACCGCGTCGGCCGGCGTCTGCTCGCGCACCCACGGCAGCACCGTCGCGAACGTCGCGGAGATGCCGCGCTGCGTGGCGGTCGCGGCGCCACCCGCGAGCCCGCGCGCCTGGTACGCGCCGAACGACAGCGCCACGATCGCCGCGCCCCCGAGCGCGAGCCCGCGGACGGCCATCCGCCGGTGTCCATCCAGCCGTGCCGCACGCTCCAGCGCGCTTGCCGTGCCCAGCGCGAACGCGATGCCCAGCCACGGCAGCGCCGCCCACAGGAACCGGTCCGGCGCGTACGGCCAGACGGCGACGATGGCGAGGTACGCCACCAACATCCACCCCGCCGCGGGGGCCCGGCGCACCAGCTCGACGAGCCCGACCAGCAGCAGGCCGATGGCGAGCAGCGCGAGCACCGTGCGCAGCGGCTGCCCGACGGGCGGGAGCGCGATCGCGCCGAGCGGCCGGCCGACCTCGGCGAGACCGGCGGGCGAGAGCCACGACGCGCCCCGCTGCGCGAACAGGTCGCCGTAGGTGCCGTAGTTCGCGGCGATGGCGGGGTCGATCGCGCCGCGGTGCTCGCGAACCCAGAGGCTCCACGGCGCAACGGCGGCGAGGGCCAGGGCGGCCGCGACCGCCGACGCCCGCCAGCGCCGCGCCGCGAGCAGCGCGAGCAGCACGCCGGCCAGAACCGCCACACCGATGGAGCGCGCCAGCATCGCCGCGCCCGCCGCGAGGCCGGCCAGCGCGGCGAGCCCCAGTCCACGCCGCCCCTCGGCATCACGCGCCGCGTCCGCCGCCCAGCACGCCGCCACCACAAGCACCAGGAACAGCGGCTCGGAGAACAGCACCGTCGCCACCGCGAGGACGGGGATCGCCGTCGCGGCGAGGGCGACCACGAGCGCCACGAGCCACGCGCGCGCGGCGGTGCGCGCGCCCAGGTACCGCGCCGCCAGCAGGGCGAAGGCGCCCATCAGCACCGCGTTCCCGAGCCGCATCAGCGCGACGTTGGCGGGGAATGCCGGCCCGAGCTTCCACAGCGCCGCGAGGAAGGCCGGATACAGGACCGGGTAGTGTACGCCGGGCGGCGCGCCGGGAAGGTAGGCGAGCCGGTAGCCGCCGCCCTCGGCGAGGCTCCGGGCGAGCGCGAGGTAGATCCCGTCATCGTAGAACACCCCGACCAGCGCGCCGTGCGGTATCTGGGCGACAGTCACGGCGGCGACGGCAAGCGCCGCAGCCGCCGCCCAGAGCCAGCGCGCCCTCAGAACGTCGGCCGGACGAGGTTGAAGCGCAGGATATGCCAGATCGCGGCCACGCCGTCCTTCCAGTCGATCTTCTTCCCTTCGGCGTACGTGCGGCCCGAGTACGTGATCTGCATCTCGTAGATGCGCGCCTGCGCCTGCGCCAGCCGTGCCGTCAGCTCCGGCTCGAACCCGAACCGGTTCGCCGTGAGCGGGATCCGCTTCATGAGGTCGGACCGGACCATCTTGTAGCAGGTC
>CAYHQJ010000025.1:0-19760 GCA_964358595.1 uncultured Gemmatimonadales bacterium | reverse complement strand
ACCGTGGCCTAAGACGGGCGCGGGTGCCGGGCGGCAGCCCGGCACCCGCGTGCGGTCAAGCCTTCGCGACCGCCTCCACCTCGTCGACCGCCTTCTTCAGGATCTCGATGATCCGCCGCGTGCGCTCGTCGTCGGGCCCGGCGCGCCACGCGTGCCGGTACGCCAGCCCCGCGAGCCGCGCGAACGCCTCGTTCAGCTCCCCCATCGTCCCGCCCGCAACGCTGCGCACCGCCGCGCGCACCCGGTCGAGGATCTCGTCCAGCGTATCGCGATGCTCCTCGAGAAAGCGCTCCCCCTCCGGCGTGACGTGGTAGACCTTCTTCCCCTCGGCCTCCACGATCCGCACCAGGCCCTGGTCCTCGAGCAGCTGCAGCGTCGGATAGACGGTGCCGGCCGAGGGTGTGTACCAGCCGCCCAGCTTCTCCTCGAGCGCCTTGATGATCTCGTAGCCGTGCCGCGGCTTCTCCTTGAGCAGTCGCAGGATCACGTACTTCATCTCCCCCGACTCGAACATCTGCCGGCGCCGGGGGCCGCGCCCCGTTCGCCCTTCGGGCGGCCAGCAGAAAGCCCACGCCCGTGGGCCGAATCCCGCCGCGAACATCCTGCCGAACCCGAAATCCCAGTCGTCGCGTGTCATAAGGCACCTCCCGGCCATCGGATACGCCCCGTAAGATGTATCGTACGTCATATCGTACGTCATAACGTAAGATATGTCGCGGATGTTTCGCAAGACGGGGAGCCCGCGGTTGCGGCGAATTAACGAGCGAGGAAGATTGGCCGCCTATGGCGCGGCCGATGCCTCCCGGCCACCGTGCTGGCCATCGCGACGTCCTAGTGCACGCGCGGCGACCCGCGCCGCCCCCGCGGTCTCTGGCCCAGCCCACCGCCGCCCCGCTGGAGCCACCCCAGCCTCCAGAACACTCCCAGCAGCACCGCCGCCACGAAGCCCATCGTCCCGAGCACCGCGAAGTACGCCCAGCGCACCTTCAGCTCGGGCATGGTGTCGAAGTTCATCCCGTAGATGCCGGCGATCAGCGTGAGCGGGAGGATGATCGCCGATACGACGGTCAGGACGCGCGCGATGTCCCCCGTGCGCTGCGCCGCCCTGGCCTGGATCTGGCCGATCACGCCGTCCAGCAGGTCGCGCGAGGAGTCGATGGAGTCGCGCACCGCCACCGCGTTCTGGAGCATCTCGTGATAGAACTGTCGCGCCTCCTCGCTCACGAAGATGCTGCGCTTGGTGGCGAGGAGCATCAGGACGATGTGCAGGCTCGCCGCCAGCTTCTTGAGCATCAGGATGTTCTTGCCGACGACCGAGATCTCGTGCGCGAGATGGCGCGGGTCGCCGCTCACCACCTCCTCCTCGAGATGGTCGAGGAAGTTGTCGTTCGCGAGGTTGAGGTGGGCGAAGTCGTAGAGGCAACGCTGGAGGAACAGGAAGGCGATGAACCCTTGCGTCCTCCCCCACAGCCGGAAGCTCTCGGCGCAGACGTCGCGGATCTCCCGGACCGCGTCCACGTCGCCGCGGTGGTAGGTGAGGACGAAGTCGTCGCCGATGACGAGGATCATCCGGACGACGTCGATCTCGCGCAGGCCGTGCGAGGTGTCGAGGTGCAGCTCGGGATCCTCGACCTCGTAGAGATAGAAGGCGAGACAGTCCGGGCGCTCGACGATGCGCGGGAGGATCTCCTCCTCGTCGAACTGGCTGACGAGGACGAGGTCGATTCCCAGCCGCCGCAGGACGTCGTTCAGGGCGCCGATGTCGGGGCCCTGGATGTCGATCCACGAGAAGACGCGGGGGTCCTTGAGCTCCTGCTCGAGGTTCGCGAGGTCGAAGGGTGCCGTGGCCTTCGTCTCGCGGTTGAAGCTCACGGAGAAGACGGCCGTCTCGGCCGAGCCGGCCGTTGCGGTCCCGCGGCTGAGGGTCATGGCCTCAAATGCTGGCGTGCGGGGCCGGGCTGTCAATAGCCGCCCCGCCGTTTCACAAGGCGACCGCGTCGCCAAAGGCCCGGCCCCCGCGTATTTTCCCGCGACCTCCTGACCGGATACGCCATGACCGCGCTCCGCCGCCCGTTGGTGGCCCTCGCCGCCGCGCTCGCTCTCGCACCGCGTCTCGCCGCGCAGAACCCGCGCTTCGACTTCTACGCGCGCGGCCCGTACCGCGCCGAGGTGCCGCGGCCCGCCACCCTCCTCGGCTACGAGCCCGGCGAGTTCCACACCAACTACGGCAACATGGAGCGCGTGGTCCAGGCGATCGCGCAGGCGGCGCCCGACCGCGTGCGGGTGATGACGTATGGCCGCAGCGAGGAGCGCCGCACGCTGTACCTCATCGCGGTGTCGAGCCCCGAGAACATCCGCCGGCTCGACGAGATCCGGGCGCAAACCGCCCGCCTCGCCGACCCGCGGACCACCGCGCCCGCGGACGCGCAGGCGATCATCCAGGGCCTGCCCGCGACGGTGTGGCTCAACTACGCCAACGACGGGAACGAGAGCGCCGCCTTCGAGGCGGCGATCCAGGTGCTCTGGCAGCTGGCGGCGTCGAACGAGCCGGCGACGCTGGAGATCCTCCGAAACGCGGTCGTGCTGATCAACCCGGCCCACAACCCCGAGAGCCACGAGCGGTTCGTCGCCTGGTACAACGCCTTCGGCACCGGCGCCGCCGATCACGCGGCCATCGAGCACGACGCGCCCTGGGGAATGAGCACCAACAACAACCACTACCAGATCGATCTCAACCGCGACGCGCTCGCCCTGTCGCAGCGCGAGACCCAAGCGATCGCGCGCGCGGTGCTCGCGTGGCACCCGCAGGTCTTCGTGGACCACCACGGCCAGCTGTCGCAGTTCTACTTCCCGCCCTGGGCGCTGCCGGTGAACCAGAACGTCCCGCCGCAGACCGCGCGGTGGACGGAGACGTTCGGCCGCGGCAACGCGGCGGCGTTCGATCGCTACGGCTGGCAGTACTTCGTGCGGGACATCTTCGACCTGTACTACACGGGCTACTGGGACTCGTGGCCCGCGCTCAACGGCGCGACGGGGATGACCTACGAGACCGACGGCGGCGGCGACATGGGCTTCAACTGGCGCCGCGACGACGGCAGCACCGCCACGCTTCGCGGCGCCATCGCCAAGCACGTCACGGCCTCGCTCGCCACGGCGGAGACCGCGGCCCTGAGCCGGGTGGAGCGGCTGCGGGACTACTACGACTTCCGCCGCACCGGGATGGAGGAGGCGCGCCGCGAGCCGATGAAGCGGATCGTCCTCGTGCCCGGCAACGACCCGCGGCGTGCCGCGGAGCTGGTGGAGATCCTGCTGCGCGACGGGATCGAGGTGAGCCGGACCCGGGCGGCGTTCACCGCGCCGCTGGCGCACGACTACCTCGCGCCCGCCGGCCGGGCCGTACGCCAGGCTTTCCCCGCCGGGAGCTATGTCGTCGAGCTCGCCCAGCCGCAGAAACGGCTCGCCAGGGCGATCCTCGAGCCCGCGACCGCGCTCGACCGGGAGTTCGTGCGCGAGCAGCTCGCGCGCCGGGCCCGCAACGCGCGGCGCGGCGAGGACGCGGACCACGAAGGCTACCAGTTCTACGACATCACGGCCTGGTCGCTGCCGTACACCTTCGGTATCGAGGCGTGGTGGACGGAGGATACGACCGCTGTCGGCGGCGAAGCGTTGGCGCTCCCGGAGGCCGACGACCCGGCGGCGGAGCTGGCACCCGTGGGGGGCGTCGCGGGCGGCCAGCGCGCTCGCTCCGCCTACGTGTTTCCCAACGACCGCAACGGGGCGGGCGCGCTGGCGATGGCGCTGCTGACCGGCGGCTACCGGGTGGCGGTGGCGACGCAGCCGGTGCGCGCCGACGGGCGCGTGTACCCGCGCGGCACCTTCATCGTGCGGATCGAGCGCAACCCGGAGTCGGTGCACGACAGCATCGGGCCGTGGGCGGCGCGCTTCGGCGTGGAGGTGACGCCGGTGCAATCGGCGTACGCGGACAGCGGCGCCGCCGGCATCGGTGGTCGGGAGGTCGCCTCGCTCAGGGCGCCGCGGATCCTCGTCGCGGCGGGCGACGGGGTGTGGGAAACCGAGTACGGCGCCCTGTGGTACGTCCTCGAGCGCGTGCTGCGCGTGCCGTTCACGCCGGTGCGCGTCGGCGCGATCGGCTCGCTGGACAACTTCGACGACTACAACGTGCTGATCTTCCCGGGCGGCTCCGCGGCCCGGTACGAGCGCGAGCTGGGCGAGTCAGGCATCGCACGGCTCAAGGGATGGATCGAGCGGGGCGGCACGTTCATCGGCTGGCAGGGCGGCGCGCGGTTCGCGATGCGCAAGAACGTGAACTGGACCAGCGTGCGCATCGTCGGTTCGGACGAGGACTCGACGAAGGCCGACACGACCGTGGCCCGCGACACGACGCTGGCGCCCGACCAGCTTCCCGGTCCACCGCTGGTCCCCGCGACGGCCGATGAGGGCAAGAAGCCGCTCGAAGTGCCGGGCGCGATCTTCCGCGCGACGCTCGACCGCAGCCACTGGCTCACCTTCGGCTACGAGCGGGACCAGCTCCCGGTCATGGTGAGCGGCGACCAGTTCTTCCGCCCCTCGCGCGCCGGGGCGAACCCGGTCGCGTTCACCGGCGACAGCCTGCTGATCTCCGGCTTCGAGTGGCCGAACAACACCGAGCGGCTGCTGAAGAACACGGCGTGGGCCGCCGTGGAGCGCCACGGCACCGGCAACGTGGTGCTGTTCGCGCACAGCCCGGTGTACCGGCTGTTCTGGCGCAGCACCTACCGGCTGCTCGAGAATGCGATGTTGATGGGTACGGGAAGGTAGGAGCGCGAGAAGTGAGAGGCGCAACGTGATTAGGTGAGGGGTGAGGAGAGGGTGAAGCGCGGCATCGTGCCGCGGAGCGGACCCGCCTCACCCAATCCTAATCACCCTGGCGCCTCTCACCTCTCGCGTCTTCAGGCCTCGTTGACCACCCTGATCCTCTTCGGCCCCTCGATCCGGATGCGGGGCGGCTCCTGCAGCTCGAAGTTGTTGTGCTCCACCCGCCACCCACGCTCCGGCATCCGGCCGCTCAGCGTCTGACGCCGCTTTTGCCGCATGATCTCGAACCCCACGGTTTCCCGCGGCTCGTAGGTCCCCAGGATCCGCATCGCGTGCGACGGGCTCGTGGGCCGGCGCCCGCCGATCGAGAGGATCACGTCGCCGGCGCGGAGGCCGAGGGCCGTGTCGCTGCCGACGTCCACGACGAGCAGCCCCTCCGAGGTGCCGAAGTACTCCGCGAGCCCGGGGTTCACGCGCACCAACTCGAGGTCACTCACCGGCCCGCCAAGAACGGTGACCCGCATGCGCTCGAGCCCCTCTGGCGAGAGCGGCATTCCCGGCACCATCCCCCGCAGCCCCGGAATCCGCATCCGCGTGACCATGCGGTCCACATCCGACTCCTCGGCCACGAAAGTGACCTGGACCGTCCGGCCGCCGCGGCGCAGCTCGAGCCGCACCGTGTCGCCGCCGTCGAGCCGCGAGGCCAGCCGGATCAGGCGCAGCCCCGGCCGCGACTGGTCCTCAGCCTCCTCTTCGTCGCGGCCCACGGCGCTCGAAGTGAGCCGCGTCCCGTTCAACCGGACCACGACGTCGCCCGTCTGCACGCCGGCGCGGTCCGCCGGGCCTCCCGGCGTGACGCCCGCCACGCGCGCGCCAATCGAGTCGCGCGCCGCGTCGGCGGTCAGGTCCACGAGGATCCCGAGCCGGCCGCGCCGCATGTCGATGCGGAAGTCCTGGGGATCGAATGAGAACGTGAAGCTGCGCTCGCGCGTCCGGACACGTGCCGTGTCCTGCGCCGCCGCGCTCCCAGCCACCGCCGCAAGTAGTGTCGCTGCCAGAATGAGCCGTCGCATGTGAAACCCCAGTCGAAAGTTGAAAGTCAAAGCCCGGCGACGGCGGCCCGGGTTTCATGCACGTCCACCAGCGCCGACAGGATGCCGGCGCGCTGCTGCCAGAGATCCACGATCCGTCCCGGCTCGCGGCGCCAGGTCGACGGGTCGCCGAGGGCGGCGTCGAGGCGCGAAACGCGCTCCTCGAGGTCCGCCACCACGCTCGCCGCGTCGCCGCCGAGCGCGCGCTGCGCCGGCGTGAGAGCCCGCAGCGTCTGTTCGAGGGCCTGGGAGCGGGCCATCGCGGTCGCGAGCGCGGCGCGCTCAGACGCCACATCCGGCGCGGCCGGCCGCATCGCGACGAAGCTCAGCGCAGCGAGCGCCGCGGCGGCCGCGAGGCCCACGGCGCCGTTCATCCGGCGGCGGCGCCGCTCACGCTTCGCCTGCGCCGCCACCATCGCCCAGCGGTCCCGCGGCGCCGTGAACGACGGCAGCGCCTTGAGCCGCGCCCGCATCTGCTCCAGCCGGAACAGCTCGGCCGCGCAGGCGCGGCACTCGGCGACGTGCGCCCGAATCCAGGCGCTCCCCTCGCCGTCGCGCAGCGCCAGTAGCTCCTCCGTCGTCCCGTGCCGGATCTCGCTCATGCCGATGCTCCTTCGCCGAGCCAGCGGCGCAGCTTCTGGTGCGCCCGCGCGAGCTGCGACTTCGAGAAACTCGTCGTCATGCCCATCAGCTCGGCAATCTCCTCATGCGTGTAGCCCTCGACGTCGTGCAGCCACACGACTGCGCGGGTCCGCTCGGAAAGCTGCTCCAACGCCTGCTCGAGATCGAGCCGGAGCGGCAGGTCCTCGCCGCGTGCTCCGATCCGCCCCTCGAGCGCGGCATCCAGCTCCTCGGTCTCCCGCACCTTCTCGCGGCGGTAGCGCATCAGCGCCTTGCTCGCCGCGATCGTCCGGATCCAGCCCCACAGGCTCCCTTCCCCACGCCACGTCGCGATCGAACGGCACACCTCGAGGAAGGTCTCCTGGAGGACGTCCTCCGCGTCCTCGGCCGTCTTCGTGAGCCGCCGGGCGAACGTGTACACGCTCCGCTCGTACGCCCGGTAGAGGTGTTCCAGGGCGCCGAAGTCTCCCGCCTTGGCCCGCGCGGCAAGGCTCCTCGCCTCGGCCAGCGGCAGCGACTCGCTCATGACGGTCACGTTAATGAGATGCGCCGGGTGAGGAGAAGGTCGCAGGGTGGGAAAGCGTGAGAGGTGAGGAGGGCCAGGGTGATTAGGAGTAGGTGAGAGGGCTGCCTGCTGCGGCACGGTGCCGCCGGGCCACACCCGCCTCACCCCTCACCTAATCACCTTGGCGCCCCTCACCTCTCACGTATCTAAGTCATTCAAACCACGATATTTACAAGCCTATCCGGAACGAACACGACTTTCCGCGGCGCCTTCCCCTCGGTGAACTTCCTGACGCCCGGATCGGCCGCAGCGGCGGCGACCGCTTCCTCTTCCGGGGTGCCGCGCGGCAGGCTCACGCGGGCCCGCACCTTCCCGTTGACCTGCACCACGAACTCGACGGAGCCGGCAGTCGCCAGCGCCGCGTCGAAGGCCGGCCAGCGGGCGTCCGCCACCGACGTCTGATGGCCGAGCAGCTCCCAGCACTGCTCGGCGAAGTGGGGGGCGTAGGGGGCGAGCATGATCGCGAGGGGCTCGAGCAGGTCGTTCGTGGGCTCGCCCTCGCGGAGCATGTTCACATACTCCATCATCGCCGCGATCGCCGTGTTGTAGTCGAGCGCGGCGGTGTCGTGCGTGACCTTCTGGATCGTCTGATGCAGCTTGCGCACGATGGCTTCTGCCGACTGCCGACCATCTTTGCTGACTGCACCCTCTGACGGCTGACGGCTGACCGCTTCGATCAATCCCCAGACCTTGTCGAGAAACCGTCGGATGCCGCTGATTCCCGCGTCTCGAAAGTCCCCGCCCTCCTGGTACGGGCCGAGGAACATCAGGTACATCCGCAACGTGTCGGCGCCCCACTGCTCGAGGTACCGGTCGGGGACGACGACGTTGCCGCGCGACTTCGACATCTTGGCGCCGTCCTTCACGATCGTGCCGTGGGCACGGAACTTCGTGAACGGCTCCTCGAAGTGCACGTGCCCGAGGTCGTGCAGCGCCATCGTGATGAAGCGCGAGTACAGCAGGTGCAGTACGGCGTGCTCGTTGCCGCCGATGTACGAGGCGACCGGGAGCCACTTCCGCGTGAGCGCCTTGTCGAATGGCACGTCGTCGCGGTTCGCCGACGGGTAGCGCAGGAAGTACCACGCCGAGTCGAGGAAGGTATCCGAGACGTCGGTTTCCCGCCGGCCGGTCTTCCCGCACTGCGGGCACGGCACGCGGTACCACGCCTCGTGCCGCGCGAGCGGCGAGACGCCCGAGTCGTCGGGCCGCGTGTCCTCGACCAGCGGGAGCAGCACCGGGAGGTCCCGCTCGGGCACCGGGACGGCGCCGCACGCGTCGCAGTGGATGATCGGGATCGGCGGACCCCAGTAGCGCTGCCGCGAGACGCACCAGTCGTGGAGCCGGTAGTTCACCACCGCCTCGCCGAGCCCGCGCTGGGCGAGCTTGGCCGTGATGGCGCGCTTGGCCTCCTCCCACGGCATCCCGTCGAACTCGGCGCTGTTGACGAGCCGGCCGCCCTCGACGTCGGGCTCGGCGGCCGCGAGCGGCGTGGTCGCGTCCTGGCCCGCTCCAGCGATCACGCGGGGGGTCGCGAGGCCGAACTTCTGCGCGAACGCGAAGTCGCGCGGATCGTGCCCCGGCACGGCCATGATCGCGCCGGTACCGTACTCCATCAGCACGTAGTCGGCGATCCAGATCGGGATGCTCTCGCCGGTGGCCGGGTTGCGCGCGTAGGCGCCGGTGAAGACGCCGGTCTTCTCCTTGTCGCCCACCTTCCGCGACACGATGTCCTGCTTCTCCACCAGCCGCCGGTAGGCGCTCACCTCGCCCTGGCACTCGGCGGTCGTGAGTTCGGGCACGAGCGGGTGCTCGGGGGCGAGGACCATGTAGGTGGCGCCATAGAGCGTGTCGGGCCGCGTCGTGAAGACGGTGATGCGCTTGCCGCCCGGCGTCTCGAACACCAGCTCGGCGCCCTCGGAGCGGCCGATCCAATTGGTCTGGAGGAGCCGCGTCGACTCCGACCAGTCGAGCGTCGCGAGGTGGCCCAGAAGCCGCTCGGTGTACTTCGTGATCGTGAAGAACCACTGCTCGAGCACGCGCTGCTCGACCTTCACGTCCGGGTGGCGCTCGCAGTAGCCGTTGATCACCTGCTCGTTCGCGAGCACCGTCTTGCAGGCCGGGCACCAGTTGACCGCCGCGCGTTTCCGAACCGCGAGCCCCGCCTTGTAGAGCTGCAGGAAGATCCACTGCGTCCACTTGTAGTAGGCGGGATCAGTGGTCGAGAGCTCGTAGCGCCAGTCGACCATCAGACCCACGCGCTTCAGCTGCTCGCGGAACCGTGCGACGTTGCGCGGGATCAGCTCGGCCGGGTGGACGCCGAGCCTGAGCGCGTAGTTCTCCGAGTGGATCCCGAAGGCGTCGAAGCCCAGCGGCTGGAAGACGTCGTCGCCGCGCAGGCGCCGGAAGCGGCCGTAGATGTCGGCACCGGTGAACGCGAACACGTTTCCGACGTGCAGACCCTCGGCCGAGGGGTACGGGAACATCATGAGGTTGAAGAAGGGGCGCGCCGCGCCACCGAGGTCGGTGTGGTTGGTGCCCCGCTCGTCCCAACGCTGTTGCCACTTCCGCTCGACCGCTTGCGGGTCGTAGGCGGCGGAATCGCGCTCGGCCATAACGGCCCAAACTTAGCGGCTTGCGGCGACTTGGGGCCATCCCTACCTTGACCCGCGTATGCCCTCCTTCGCGCGCCGCCGCGCCGACCGCAGCCTCCAGAGCACTCTCGTTTCGACCGGGATCAGCGCCGCCGTCCTCGTGGTGGCGGCGAGCGCGGCGTTGTCGTGGCGGGTGGCGCGACGGTTCCTGGAGCGCGACGCCGACCGCAGGCTGGCCGACACGGCGCAGCGCGCCGGCGCCCTGATCGCGCTTTACCTGCGCGAGCGCCGGTCCGAGCTGGAGCTGCTCGGCACGACGCCGACGATTGTCGGCGCCGCCGAGGCGGCTGAGGCGGTGGCGGCGCAGCGGGGGCTGCCGCTGCTCTCGACGCCGCAGCTCGAGCGGCAACTGGCGGCGACGCGCTCGCTCGAGGTGGACCCCGCAGCCGAAGCGTTCCTCCGCCAAGTGGCGGCGCGCTCCGACTTCGCCGAGCTGTTCGTGACCGAATCGCACGGTTTCAACGCCGTCACCACCAACCGCGCGGCGGACTTCGTGCAGAGCGACGAGGAGTGGTGGCAGCGCGCGTTTCGCGGCGAGAGCTACCAGTCCGACGCGTCGTACGATTCGTCGGCGCAGCTGGTGTCGATCGAGATGGCGGCGCCGGTGGTGGGGCGCAGCGGGCGGCGCTCCGGCGTGATCAAGGGAGTGTTCGACCTCTCGCGCCTCTCGCGCCTGGTGGTGGCGTCCGACGCCTCGACCGGCGCCTCGCTCCAGGTCGTCAACGAGCGCGGCGCGCTGATCGTCGGCGCCGAGGGCGCGCCGCTCCTGCAGCGCGTCCCGCAGGCAGACGAGATCCCGCTGGCCGACACGGCGGCCTTTGCGACGCTGGTGGGCGCCGGCGGCCGGATGGAGCGGGTGGTCACGACGCGCGTCACCACGGGACGCTGGTGGGTGGTGGTGCGGCAGCCGGTGGCGCGGGCCTACGAGGCGGTGAACGCCATCGGCCGGCTGATCCTCGTGGCGGCGATCGTACTGATGGCGCTGGTGGCGGCCGCGCTGACCGCACTCGGCTCGTGGCTCAATCGTCGCGTGACCAGGCCGGTCGAGCGCCTGGCGATGGCGGCCAGCGCGGTCGCGCAAGGCGACCTCTCGCACGAGGTGGGGCTCGAGCGTGGCACGGCGGAGGTGACCCACCTCGGCGCGTCGCTCAATGGGATGGTGGGCGCGCTGCGGCGGCTGGTGGGTGCCATCCGCACCGCGGCCGACGAGGCCGCGGCGATGGCCGCACAGATCAGCGCCTCGACCGAGGAGATGGCGGCGGCCGGCCAGGAGATGTCGAACACGACGCAGGACCTCTCGCGCCGCGCGCAGGAGCAGGCGGAGGTGGTGAAGGCGGTGGCGCAGGACGCCAATCGCATTCTCGCGATCGCCCAGCGGCTGGCCGTGACGGCGCGCGACGCGGCGGTGCGCAACGCGCATCTGGCGCAGACGGCCGAGCAGCATCGGGCGCAGCTCGAGGCGAGCGGCGCGACGCTCGAGGCCCTCGCCGCCGACGTCGAGAAGAGCGCCGCCGAGGCGACGGCGCTGATGGAGGCGTCACAGCAGATCTCGAAGTTCGTCGCCCAGACCAAGGCGATCGCGACGCAGACCAACATGCTGGCGCTCAACGCGGCGATCGAAGCCTCGCGCGCGGGCGAGCAGGGGAAGGGCTTCGCCGTAGTGGCCGACGAGGTGCGCAAGCTGGCCACCCAGGCGGCGCAGGCGGCGGTGACGACCGAGGGCACGGTGCAGCAGGTGCTACGGCGAGTGAAGAGCGCCCACGAGGCGATGACCCGCGCCGCGAGCGGCGGCGACGCGGCCCGCAAGGCGGCACGGACGGTCGGCGAGGGACTCGCGTCGGTCGCCACGGCCGCGCGCGCGAACGACGCCTGGACGGGCGAGATCAACGCCGCGGCGGCCGACTCGGAACAGCTGCTGGGTGAGATCGCGTCGAAGCTCGGTCAGCTCTCGGCCAGCACCGAGTCGTTCTCGGCGTCGGCCGAGGAGATCGCCGCCAGCTCGGAGGAACAGACGGCGACGACCCAGGAGATCGCGGCTTCGGCGCAGGCGCTGGCGAACGCGGCCGACCGGCTCCAGTCCGCGGTGCAGTCGTTCCGCCTGCAGGTGGGCCGGCCGCTCGAGGAAGCGGCCGACTAGGCGCCTAGTCTAGACCGCCGCCCGCGCCCCCAGGTCCACCTGCCAGACGCCGGTCACCTCCGGGAGCCGCCGGAGGTCGTCCAGCACCGGCTGTGGCACGCGGACTTCGACGGCGATCGCCGCCAGTGCGTCCTCGCCGGATTTCGGCGGCCGCGACTGGTGGTAGTCCAGGATGTTCACGCCCGCGCCACCGAGGATCGTGCCGACCCTCCCGATCACGCCGGGGACGTCGCGGTTCGTGAGGACCATTATCGCCCCTGACGGGTCGAGGTCCACCCGGTGCTCACCGATGCTCACGATGCGCGCGTGTGCGTCGTCGAACAGCGCGCCGCGCACCGTCACCGTGCGCCCGTCGGCGACGAGTTCGACGGTGAGGCTCTGCTGGAACTCGCGCGGGTCGGCCGCCCGGCGCGTGGCGCGAATGCCACGCTGGCGCGCGAGGTGCGCCGCGTTCACCAGGGAAACGCGCTCGATCCCCATCGCGGTCAGAATGCCCTTGAGCGCCGCGACGCCCGCGCTGTCCGCCGCGCGGTCGTCGGTGCCGTAGTAGCGCACGTCCACGGACTGCACGCCGCCGGAACCAAGCACGAAGGCGAGCTTCCCGAGCCGCTCGCCCAGGTCCATGACCGGCTTGCTGGTCGCCACGCTGGCGCCGTCGAGTCCCGGCAGGTTTACCGCGCTGCGCAGGTCACCCTTCAGCAGCGCGTCGCGTACCGCTTCGGCGATCTCCAGGGCGACGCGTTGCTGCGCCTCCTTGGTCGAGGCGCCGAGGTGCGGCGTGAGCAGGACGTTCGGCGCCTTGCGCAGCACCGAGTCCGCCGGGAGCGGCTCGGGCTCGAACACGTCGAGCGCCGCGCCGGCGACGTGCCCGCTCTCGAGCGCCGCCACGAGCGCCGCATCGTCGATCAGCCCGCCCCGCGCCGTGTTCACCAGGACCGCGCCCTTCTTCATCAGCTTCAGGCGCTCGGCGTTCAGCAGGCGGCGCGTCTCGTCGGTCAGCGCCAGGTGGAGCGTGAGAACGTCGGCGCGCGCCAGGACCTGCTCCAGCGGCAGCAGCTCGACGCCGAGGGCCAGCGCGTGCGACGCGACCACGTAGGGATCGAGCGCGATCACGTTCATGCCGAAACCCTGCGCGATCTTCGCGACGTGCGTGCCGATGCGGCCGAGGCCGAGAACCCCCAGGGTCTTGCCCCGCAGCTCGGTGCCCTGGAACGGCTTGCGGTCCCATTTTCCCGCGGCCAGGAGCGCCGAGGCGGCGGGCACCTTGCGCAGCAGCGCGAGCAGCAGCGCGAAGGTGTGCTCGGCGGCGCTCGTGGAGTTGGCGCCCGGGGCGGTGAGCACCGGGATGCCGCGGCGCGTCGCCTCCTCGAGGTCGATGTTGTCGGTCCCGATGCCGGCCCGCGCGATGACCCGGAGCTTCTGGCCCTTCGCCATCAGGTCGGCCGTCACCTTCGTCTCGCTGCGGACGATCAGTGCCACGGCGTCCACGAGGGCGTCGTGCAGCACCTCCGGCCCCTTCCCCGCCGTCTCCACGACGTCCAGCGAGGGGACGGAGCGCAGCATCTGGATGCCGGCCGCCGACAGCGGGTCCGCGATGACGACGCGCTCACCCACGGAGCACCTCACCGAGCACGCCAAGTAGCGCGTCCAGCTCGCCGACGGTGTGGTCGCCCATGTGCCCGATGCGGAACGTCGTCTCCTTGAGCTTGCCGTAGCCCGAAGCGATCACGTAGCCTCGCCCCTTCATGCCCTTCGAGACGGCGCTGCCCTGCACCGCCGGATTCAGGAGCTTCAGGCACGACACCGTCCACGAGCGGCGGTTTGCGCGCGGGAGGAACGCGACGCCGAGCGCCGGACCGCGCTCGGCCGCCCAGGCCTCGACCCGCGCGCGCATCGCGTCGTGGCGGGCCCAGCGCGCCTCGATCCCGCCCTCCGCCGCGATCCGCTCGAGCTGGGCGCGGAGGGCGTACAGCAGCGACACGGCGGGCGTGTAGGGCGTCTGGTTCTTGCGGATCTGCTCCTCGTAGCGAACGAGGTCGAAGTAGATCCCGCGGCCCGGGATGGTCTTCGCCTTCTCGAGGAGCCGCGGTGCGGCGACGCCGAAGGCCAGTCCCGGCGGCAGGGCGAGTGCTTTCTGCGAGCCGGTGACGACGAAGTCCAGCCCCCAGGCGTCGGTCTCCACGGGGGAACCGCCCACCGACGTGACGCCGTCCACGATGACCATCACGTCGGGCAGCTCACGCACCGCGGCCGCGATCTCAGCCACGGGGTTGAGCGCGCCGGTGGCGGACTCGGAGTGCACCAGCGTGACCGCGTCGGCGCCGGACTTCCCGGCCAGCTCGCGCACCTGGTCGGCCTCGAAGGTCTCGCCCAGCTCGACCTTCGCGACCTCCAGCTCCTTGCCGCAGGCCTGCGCGATGTCCGCGAAGCGCTGCGAGAAGGCGCCGTTCACGAGGCACAGCACCTTGTTCCGGACGCCGTTGCGGATCGCCGCCTCCATCAGGCCGGTGGCCGAGGAGGTGGAGACGATCACGGGCTGCTGGGTGCGGAAGACGGAGCGCAGGGACGGGGCCACGGCGGCGAGCAGGTCCTCGGTTTCCTTGCCGCGGTGGCCGACCATCGGCCGGTTCTGCGCGGCGAGGATCTCCGGGAGCACCTCGGTCGGCCCCGGCAGGAAGAACTTTCCGAACGGCGCGCTCATGCGTGCTGCGTCTCGAGGATGCGCTCCTCGACGATGTCCGCGGTCTCGATGAGGCGGACGCCCTCCTCGGCCCATTGCCTGAGCAGGTGCTCGGCGGCGTCCCGGTCGATCGGCTTCATTGCGTCCTTCACGGCGAACAGCCGCAGCTCCGGGTGGCGCTCGACGATCCCCTCGATGGCGTACTTGGCGCACACGTCGAGGGCGACGCCGTAGAGCACGACGGTGTGCGGCGTGAGCACGCCGAGCACCGTCTCCACGTTCTGGTTGGTGAAGACGTCGAACCAGTGCTTGTGGAACAGGATGTCGCCCTTGTGGGTGCGGACGCGCTCGGCCAGCAGCGTCGCGTCCACCTTCTCCGGTTCGATGACGAGCAGGTCGCGCAGGGCCGTCTCGGGGATCTTCGCCTGGCCCTTCGTGCCGCGCATGCAGTGCTCGGGGAAGGTCTCGCGCCAGTCCGGCCGGTCCGCCAGCTCGCGGTGACCGGGGACGTGGTCGTCGGCGCTCGCGACGATGCGGATCCCGTGCTGGTGGGCGTAGCCGGTGAGGCGCGCGAGGTTGGGGATGATGGCCTCGGCCTCGGGCACGTACAGCTTGCCGTCGGCCCGCATGAAGTCGTACTGGGTATCGACGTCCCAGAAGATCGTGTCGTGCATGGGCGCTACCTCCGGGGGGAATTGTACTGCGGGGCGGAGTGGAGAGGGAGGAAGGGGAGGAAGGGGAGGAAGGGGACGGAGGGGACGGAGGGGACGGAGGGGACGAGGGGGCTCCCGATTCCGTGCACCGCCCTTTCCTCCCTTTCCTCCCCTCCCTCCCCTTCCTCCCTTTCCTCCCCTTCTCGCCCAAAGGGGCCCCCCGCCGATCGGCGGAGAGCCCCTGGCCGGTCCCCGTGGGGCCGCCTAGATGCCGAACGCTTCGGGCGGGGGCGTCTTGGGCGGCTTCTTCGCGGTGGCGTTCATCTCGGCTCCGTTCGAGGGGTCCCGGCGCGGCTGCATAGTTATTCGCGCCGCTGTATTAATATGCAACCCCGCCAGGACGCGCAAGACCCCCGACCGCGCCGGCCCGGACCGTCTACGTCACCAGCTCCAGCCGCGGGTTCGGCCGGAACGCCCGGCCCACCTTGGCGCACGGCTTCCCACCCGCCATCACCACGTCGGACGTGAAGTCGTAGCGCCCCTGGTAGAGCGAGGAGCCGACTCCGTAGGCGTCAGCCGGGACGCCCTGCTCCTCGAACTGACGGATCTTCTCGACGGTGAAGCCGCCCGACACCACGATCTTCACGTGCTGGAACCCTTCCCGGTCCAGCGCGCGCCGCACGTTCCAGACCAGCTGCGGGTTCACCCCGGTCGGCTTGTAGGTGCCCATCTCCGGGATGATGGACTTGTCCACCAAGGTCTCCGACGTGTCGAGTCGCACGCCGTACAGGCGCTTCCCCAGGCCGCGGGCGACGGCGAGGCTGGTCTCCACGCAGTCGTTGTCGAAGTCCACCAGCGAGACGACGCGCACGCTCTCCGGCATGTGATCGGCGAAGGCCCGGGTGGCCTTCACGGTATCGCCGCCGTACGCCGCGATGAGCCCGTGCGGCACGGTGCCCACGCCCTCGCTCCCCCACCACGATGCCTGCGCGTCGGTCGAGACGCCGATCGCACCCGCCACGTGCGCAGCGTACCCGTCGCCGGTCTGCACGAGCCAGTGATCGTGCCGCGCCGGAAAGAACATGACCTCCTTGGGCCGGGCCGCCTCGACCACGCGCCGCGTATTCGTGCCCACCTTGGTGCGCCGGGCAATCGTGCCGAGGTAGAGCGTCTCAAGGTGCGAGAAGGCGTCGTACGGCCCCTCGATCAGCAGCACCGTCTCCCAGGGCTCCACCTCGTCGCCGTCGTACAGCGCGTGCACCGTGAGGTCGCTCCACTCGATGGCACAGAGCTTGAGGATCGCGATGGCCTCGTCGATACCGCCCAGGAACGCGTGGGTTTTGCCGAAGACCTGCATCGTCACGCGCGGCCGGTGGTGGTTGGCGAGGAGGATCTCGCGCGCGCGGACGAAGTACTTGTCGGAGTAGTAGCCCGCCCGCATCTTCTCGACGGGCAAGTGGAAGACGGACGGATCGAGCCGGGGGCGACGGGTCACTGCGCCTCGAAGTGCAGGGCCTTCAGCTCGTCAATCTCGGCGCGGAGCCGCTGGGCGTTCGGGGCGTTCGGATAGCGCGCGAGGATGCGTCGCAGTTCCACCATCGCCTTGCCGTAGTCCTTGAGGTTGTCCCGGCAGATGCCCGCGACGAGCACGGCGTAGCCGAGCTGACGCCTCGGCTCCGTGCTGCGCTGCTCGGCCTCCCGGTAGGCGGCCACGGCGAGCGGGTAGTCCTTGAGCTCCCGGAGCGCGAGCTGGCCGAGTTGCTCGCAGGCGAGGAGGTCCTGCGGATCCCGTGCCATGACCTCGCGGTAGGCCTGCGCGGCGCGGGCGTACTCGCCCCGCGCCACAAGGGCCTGGATGTTGGAGTGTTGAGCCACCGATGGCGTGGAGCCGCCGCTGGGCACCAGGACGCTCCCTGCCACGCCGGCGGCACGGTCAAACAGCGACAGGCGCACCAGGCCGTACGCGCCGACGAACACCCAGCCAAACAGCGCGGCGCCGATCGGAATCCAGGAGCGCATCACGAGGGCCAGCCCCAGGTTGATGACCGTCCCCACCGCCACGAAGGCGCTGATGTAGAGCAGCTGCGCCCGCAGGGTGTGCGCGGGAATGCGCCCCAGGCGCTCCCAGAAGCTCAGGCTCTCGTCGCTCACGGCCCCCTAACAAAGCGCGCTGCCGCGCGGTTGGCAAGCCGCGTGGCACCGGCGAGCCGCAGGGCCCGTAGTTCCTGGCATGACCTCTGACCCCGTGGTAGGTTCGGCATCGTGACCGGCCCCGTCGGCCCGGAATTCCTGGCCCTCCAGCAGGTGCTCATCGGCCGCTACTCGCTCGAACGGGAGCTGGGGCGCGGCGGCATGGGGATCGTCTTCCTCGCCCGCGACGTGGCGCTCGACCGCCTGGTCGCCATCAAGCTGCTGCCGCCCGCCATGGCGGCGCAGCCGGCGCTGCGCGAGCGGTTCCGGCGCGAGGCGCAGATGGCGGCCAAACTCTCGCACCCGAACATCATCCCGATCTTCGCGGTGGAGCAGGTCGGCGACTTCGTCTTCTTCGTGATGGCGTACGTCGAGGGCGAGACCCTCGGCCACGGGCTGCGCACCCGGGGCCCGGTCTCGCCGAGCGACGGGACGCGGCTGATCCGGGAGGTCGCCTGGGCGCTCGCCTACGCGCACGCCCGCGGCATCGTGCACCGCGACGTGAAGCCGGACAACATCCTGCTCGAGACCGGGACGGGCCGCGCGCTGGTGAGCGACTTCGGCATCGCGCGCGCCACGGAGACGTCCGGCAGCACGGCGGTCGGCGAGGTGCTCGGCACCGCGCAGTACATGAGCCCCGAGCAGGCGTGCGGTGAGCCGGTGGACGGGCGCTCCGACCTCTACTCGCTCGGCGTCGTCGCCTACTACGCGCTGTCGGGCAAGCTGCCGTTCGACGCGCCCGACGTGGCAGCGCTGCTCGCCCAGCACATCACGAAGCCCGCGCCACCGCTCGCGTCGCTGGCGCCGGGCGTGCCGAAGCCGCTCGCGCGGGCGGTGGACAAGTGCCTCGCCAAGGCGCCCGCCGATCGGTTCCAGACCGGCGAAGCGCTGGGCGAAGCGGTCGCGCAGAGCAGCGAGGTGGCGCGCGAGGTGCCGGCCCCGATCCGGGTGTGGCTCACCCGCGGCGAGGGCATGCGGATCGCGCTGTACGGGTGGACGGGCCTGATCGGTCTCGCCACGGTGGCCGAGTTCATCTCCTGGATCATCGGCCGGAGCGGGAACCCCTGGGACAACATCCCCTGGCTGGTCGGGCCGTGGGTCGTGTTCGCGCTGTACCGGCTCTACCACACCCAGCAGGTGCTCGCGGCGGGCTACGGCCTCGAGGACATGCGCCTCGCGCTGCGGCAGCACATCGAGCGGCGGCGCGAAGAGCTGACGTTCGAGTTCGACCGCGAGCCGACGTGGTGGGCGAAGCTGATCCGCAAGTTGTCGTTCGGCGGCGTGGCGCTGGCGGCAGGCACCGTCGGCTGGATCTGGACGGTCGGCCTCTTGCCCGCGGAGCTGGAACTGTTCTTGTGGCTGTTCTTCGGCGGCACGACGGTGGCGCTCGGCGGCGGACTGCTCGGCCGGCTGTTCCCCGGCAAGCGGATGAAGGGCCGCGATTCGCTGCTCGAGTACCGCGCCAGGTTGTTCGAGGGCCCGATCGGGAAGCTGCTGGGAAGGCTGGCGAGCATCGGGCTGACCCGCACCCTCCCGGCCGCGGCGACGCACCGGCCCACGGAGGTCGCCATCGGGCTCGCAGCCGAGGCGTTGTTCGAGGCCCTGCCCAAGGAGACGCGCAAGGAGCTGAAGCACCTGCCCGAGATCGTGCGCCAGCTCGAGAACGACGCGCGCGGGTTGCGCTCCCGGGTGGAGGAGCTGAACGGGATGCTGGCGGACGTCGGCGCCGAGCGTGCGGCGCCCGTCTCCACGTCGCTGCAGCAGAGCGCCCGCGAGCTGGGCGAGACGCGCGACAAGCTGAAGGCGGAGCTGACGGAGACCCGCGACCTGGCGGTGAAGCGCATGTCACAGGCGGTGGCGGCGCTCGAGAACATCCGGCTCGACCTGCTGCGGCTCAAGGCCGGCGTCGGCTCGGTGG
Source organism: uncultured Gemmatimonadales bacterium (assembly GCA_964358595.1). Classification (GTDB taxonomy): domain Bacteria; phylum Gemmatimonadota; class Gemmatimonadetes; order Gemmatimonadales; family JACORV01; genus CAYHQJ01. The sequence goes on along the minus strand of CAYHQJ010000025.1, from coordinate 439 downwards.
ACGACCTCAGCGCCGAGCTGACGGCGGCGCTGGAGCTGCAGGGGGAGCTGCGCGCGGCCGTCCAGGGGAAGGAGGCGGTGGACCGGCTGCTCGCGGCGAAGGAGACGACGCCGTTCTCGGGATAACGCACCTTGGTGTAATCATGAGGGTATTCGGGTCCGCCTCGGCAGCTCCGAACTCTACACGAACCGCCTCTAACCAGGCTGCATCGACACACCCAAGTTCCCGAAGGCGTTCTAGTCCGTTCGTCGCGCTCCACCAGAGGAGCGGTCATCGCTCGTTTCCTTCCAGGTAGAAGAGCTGGTCGACCGGCACCCCCAAGGCGTTCGAGGCGCTGGCCTATTCCGCGACGCCCAGCACGTAGATCACCCAAGGCGGGATCGTGGTCTCACTCACCCACGAGAACGGTTCCCTCGGCTTCGCCAACGGACGGTACGTC
>CAYHQJ010000024.1:16110-20091 GCA_964358595.1 uncultured Gemmatimonadales bacterium | reverse complement strand
GCCGCGTGTCAATGGTGATCAGCTTCCCGCGCGGCGCGTCCAGGTTGGTGAAGAAGTAGAAAACCGGGCCGTCGTTGCCGATGAAGTTGTACGTGGCGTCGAAATCATCCAGCAGCCGGACGACCCGGTCCTGCACGCGAGGGCGGCGCGCGTCGCCGAGGTCCACGTAGTACACCCGGTTGCGCGAGTCGGTGCCGAGCGACACGCCGATGATGAGGTAGCGCCCGTCCTCGGTGACGCCACCGCCCATGCCCCAGTCCGGCTGGTCGGGCCGCTCGTAGACCAGCGCGTCCTGCGCCTGGTCGGCGCCGAGCCGGTGGTAGTAGACCTTCTGGTTGCGCACCTCGCTCAGGAGCTCGTTGCCCGTGGGCTCCGGGAACCGCGAGTAGAAGAACCCGGCGTTGTCGTGCGTCCAGCTCAGCCCCGAGAACTTCACCCAGCGCAGCTGGTCGGGCAGGTCGCGGCCGGTGTCGATCTCGCGCACCCTGACCTCGCGCCAGTCGCTGCCGCCCGACGATGTCGCGTAGGCGAAGTGGCGGCCGTTCTCCGAGACCGCCGTGGCTGCGAGCGACACGGTGCCGTCCTCGGACAGCTGGTTCGGATCGATCAGGACACGGGGCTCGTCGGTCAGCCGCCGCTGCCGGTAGAGGACCGACTGGTTCTGGAGCCCGTCGTTCTTTCCCCAGACGTACATCCCGCCGCGCCGGCTCGGCACGCCGTAGCGCTCGTAGTTCCACAGCCGGGTCAGGCGCTCCCGGATGCGCGCGCGCTCGGGGATCTGCGCCAGCCAGCCGAAGGTGCGGCAGTTCTCGGCCTCGATCCAGCGGCGGGTGCTGTCGGAATCCGTGTTCTCGAGCCAACGGTACGGGTCGCGGACCTGGATGCCGTGGTAATCGTCCACCTGGTCCACGGTCCAGCGCGGGACTTCGGGACAGGTCTGCGGCGCAGCCTGGGCGGCGAGGGTGGGCGCGAGCAGGACGAAGGCGACCGTGAGCGGCGCGAATGCGCGCATGTTGTACCTCCTCTTGAAATTGTCGCGCGTCCCGGCTACGAGTGTCAAGCGATGAGGGCGTTTCTCTTCGACCTCGACGGCACCCTCTACGAAGACGGCGTGCCTCTGCCCGGCGCCGCCGAAGCGGTCGCCGAGCTGCGCCGGCGCGGGGTCCAGGTGGGATTCGTCACCAACACCACCAGCCGCTCGCGCCGGCTGCTCACCGAGCGGCTGCGCCGCTGCGGCATCGTTGCGAAGCCCGAGCAGATCGTGACCGCACTGCGCGCCGGCGCCGCCCATCTCGCCGAGCGGGGGTTCCGCCGCATCTCGGCGCTCGTGCCCGAGACCGCGCACGAGGACCTCGCGGACTTCGAGCTGACCGACGAGCTGCCCGAGGCCGTCGTCGTGGGCGATCTCGACGACCAATGGACCTACGACATCCTCAACCGCGCGTTCCGGCACGTCATGGACGGCGCCGAGCTGATCGCCCTCTCGCGCGACCGCTACTGGCAGCAGCCCGACGGGCTGGTGCTCGACTGCGGGCCGTTCGTCGCCGCGCTCGAGTACGCGACCGGCAAGAGCGCGTACGTGTGCGGCAAGCCGTCGCCCGACTTCTACCACACCGCGCTCGCCTCCCTCGGCTCATGGGCGCTCGAGCGGCCGCAGGACGTGGTGATGGTGGGCGACGACATCTGGGGGGACATCGAGGGCGCGCAGCGCGCCGGGCTCACGGCGTGGCTGGTCAAGACCGGGAAGTACCGGGAGGAGGTGTTCGCGAAGAGCGGCGTCAGGCCCGACCGCGTCGCCCAGAGCGTCGCGGACGTCGTGGCGCTTCTTTGACCCGCGGCGGCTCGCGGCCGTGGAGCTTCGCGTAGAGCGCCTCGAGCTCGATGGCCACAGCTTCATCCCGCAACCGTCGCGTCGCACGCTTCGACGCGATCAGAGCACCCACCGAGAGCACCCGCGTCGGTACTCCAAACACTATCATTTCCTGGCTTACCGCCTCCACGTCCGCGTACTCCCCGATCCCCTGGACGCGATCCATGACGTCGAACCGACCCTCGTCCGTCACCAGTGTCAGCACAGGGCTGTCTCGAAGGGTCCGCGCGTCCAGCACGAACGGCAGCTCCGGTCCGCCACCGCGCAGCCAGGCGTGAAGGTCGGCCAGGTAGCGCGCCAGCCGCTCCCGATTCTCCGGAGTGGGCTGGTAGCAGATGTCGGTGTCCTCGGTGAGATACGCGGAGCCGTGTGCAACTGCCGCAACTCCACCGATGACGACATAGCGAACACCCCGCTCATTCAGGGCCTGCAGAATCGCTTCGGTGCTCACGATTCGCCTCCCGGGGCCTCTCGAAGATGCGCCGGTTGCTGTCGAACCTTCGCAGTCGGACGTCGGGCGTTTCCGCGAGGTTCGCGTCGAGCAGGGTAAGGTCGATGCCATATGCCCGTGCGCGCTCGACCGCGGAACCCCGGCGGCTCGGCGCACGCCCGCGCCGTTTCGGCGCGGCATGGCTGCTGTGGGCTACCGCCAGCCGCACCTGGTAGTTCGTAAAGAAGCGCGGCAGGTCTACCCGGACCGTCACCAACCCGTCACGGGACTCGTAGTGCCAGTCCTTGAAGTAGTCCGCCTCTGCGAGGATGCGCCCAACCGCTTCCCACGCACTCGGCAGCGTGAAGCCAGCGCTGTCATGCAGCGTCTTCGCGAGAGCGAGTCGCCGCGCCAGCGGCTCGTCGTAGCGGCGCGGCACGCGGAGCCGGGTGAGCGCGTTCAGCACCCAGCGGGGCGAGGCTCCCACGGCAACCGCGAACTGGCCGAGCGTCATAGAATTAGTATAGCGGAGATACTCAATTGCGTCAATTGAGTATCATCGAAATAGCAACTTCTGCGAATGTGGTATCGCCAGAATACTACAACAGGCTCGTGGCGATCGCCCCCTCGTGCCGCAGCAGCCACTCCTTGACCGGCAGCCCGCCGCCGTACCCGCCGAGGGAGCCGTCGCTCCGCAGTACCCGGTGACAGGGGACGATGATCGCCACGGGGTTCTTGTGCAGCGCGTTGCCCGCGGCACGGCTCGCGCGCGGGTTGCCCGCCTTCGCGGCGACCTGGGCGTACGTCGCCACCTTGCCGGCGGGGATCCTCGCCGTCACCTCGAGCACCTTCCGGTCGAACGCCGACAGCGCGGAGAGGTCCACCTCGAGATCGAAGGCGAGGTCCCGCCCCTTGAAGTAGCGCTCCAGCTCGCGGCGCGCGCGGTCGAGCGCGGTCGAGCGCATCACCGGCCGGTCCCCGAACTCGGCCAGCAGCCGCTCGACGAAGGCGTCCTCGTCCTTCACGAAGTCGACGTGATTCAGCCCGGCCGCGCCGGCGGACAGGCCGAGGATGCCGACGGGCGTGTCGTCCATGATCGCGTAGCGGAGCGCTCCCGCCTCACGCCCCGTCAGCTGCCGGAAGGCACCGAGGACGATGCGCTCGACGGCGCGGCGCTCGGCGGTGGCGTGCTCGCTCATGTGACCTCCAGGCGTAACTTCTTCGTCGCCTGATAGACGTTGGCCCGCGCGGCCTCGGCGGTGCAGCCCATCCGCGCGGCGATCTCGGCGTACTCCAGCTCGTCGGCGACGCGCAGCGTGAGCGCCACCCGCTGCCGCTCGGGCCGCCCGGCGCCGCGGTTCCACAGCGCCACGCGCCGCACGTCGGGCTGCTGCCCGTGCCCGTCCGTGTCCGGGCCGACGGCCAACTCGGCCTCGTGCGCGTGGCGCTCCAGCGCCCGCCGCTCGCGTTTCTCCTTGCGCAGGTGGTTGAGCGCCGCGTTGGTCGCGATGCGATACAGCCACGCGCGCTCGTTGGCCCCGGCGCCGAGTCGGATCAACGCCCGGTGCGCCCTGAGCAGGGTGTCCTGCAGGAGGTCCTGGGCGACGTCGTCGTCGCGCACCAGGCGGCGCAGGTGCCGCGCCAGCTCGAGGCCGTGCACGGCGAGCAGCCGCGCCACGCG
>CAYHQJ010000024.1:0-16010 GCA_964358595.1 uncultured Gemmatimonadales bacterium | reverse complement strand
TCCGCGATCGCCATGATCGTGATCATCGGGTTGACGCCGCTGCTGGTGACGAACGCGCTGGAGTCGGCGACGTAGAGGCCGGGCAGCTCGAACGTCTCGCCCGTCTCGCCGGCGGCACCCCGGGCGGGGTCGGCCCCCAGCGAGCAGCTCGCCATCTGGTGAAAGGAGATGAGCGCCATCCGGCACCGGTCGATGCCGATGGCGTCCAGCCGCGCGGCGAACCGGTCGAGCCAACCCGCACCGCCCGGCGTCGCGCGCGCCGGCGGCTGCTGGAGGGTGAAGACCTCCTGCGCGCCTGCGGCGGCGAGTACCTCGGCGCCGCCCAGCATCGCGGTCCGCAGGTGCCTCGCGTCGTAGGACGACAGCTCGTAGTGCACGCGCGGCCGCCCGTCGCGACCCACCGTGATGCGGCCCCCGAACCTGTCGCGCAGCAGGATGCCGCAGACGCTGATGTGCGCGAGCCGCCGGAGCTCGGCCTTGTGGCGGGCCGGGCTCTCCCAGCCGAACGCGCTCGCGGGCAGGGCCCAGTGCACCGGTCCGGTCTCAAACTTCGCGCCGTACCACTCGCCGTCCTGGTTGGCGAACTGGTCCGAGTAGCGAGTCTGGAGGTTGCCGCTCCACGGCTCGACCCGCTCGGCGAAGAAGCCGCCGACGGCGGTGACGGGATGCAGGTGCAGGTTGTGGCCGATGTGCGGGTTCGAGAGGCCCGAGCGCACCAGCAGCGCCGGGGTGTGGATCGCTCCGGCGGCGGCGATCACGGCGCGCGCGCGGACGGTGAGGCCAACCGTGCGGCCGTCGGCGGTGCGCACCCGGCCGACGACGCCCGCGGCGCGGCCACCTTCCCTGAGGACCCGCTCGACGTCACAGTGCACGACGATGCGCGCGCCAGCCGCGACCGCATCCGCGAGGTAGGTCTTGGCGGTCGAGTTCTTCGCGTTGTGGCGGCACCCGTAGCCGCAATAGCCGCACTCGAGGCCGTGCGCGCAGCCGGTGGCGTTGCGCGGGATCACGTCCACGTGCCAGCCGCGCGCCCTGAGCCCCGTCTCGAGGAGCCGGTCGCGCACCCCGGGCACCGAGTTCTCGCTGTTGACGCCGGATCGCTCCTGCACCCGCGCGAGTGACTCCGCGAAGCGCGCGCTCTCGAACACAGCGAGCCCCGAGCGCCGGTCCCACTCGTCGCGCGCGGGCTCGTGGAGCGGGAAGCTCGTCGTCCAGTTGATCACCGTGCCGCCGCCGAGGCAGCTGCCGGCGAGGATCGGGAGCGAGGCGCTCTGCGTCATCAGCATGCCGCCGTCGAGGTAGCTACGCTGGAGCATCTCGCCCTCGACCTGCGTGAACTCCGCCGGGCCGAGGTTCTCGCCCTTCTCGAGGACCACGACCGACTTCCCGGCCTCCGCGAGCACCCCCGCCGCGACGCCGCCGCCGGCGCCCGAGCCCACGATCACGACGTCGCATTCGAGCGTCGTGTCGCGATCGACGGTCACCGTGGGCAGCCTGGCCGCCCTCGCCGCGCCGGGCGGCGGCGGCAGCGGCCCCGGGTAGCCGACCTCGCGCCACGCGGGATGCGAGCCGTCTTTCGTGGGGAACGTGTAGTAGACGACGTTCACCAGCCGCTTGACCGCCTGGAAGCCGGCGCGGCGCCGCTTGAGCCGGCTCTCCGCCCAGCCGCGGAGCACGCGCACCCGCGTCTCGAGATCCATGGCCGCGAAGGAGCGCGGTGTGCCCGAGAGGAGCAGGTTAACGAGCGACGAGTCGAGCGTGCCGAGGAGCAGCTTCAGCCGCGCGATGTCCTTGGGATCGGGGAGCGAGGCGACGATCAGCGCGACGCGATCGACCAGCGTCGGGCCGGCGCCTTCCTCGTCCGGCGATACAAACGTATCGCAGATCGCCGCGAGGACGGCGCGCTGGCGCGGGGTGAGGTCGGCCATGGGCGGAAGGCTATTCGCGGTTTTTCGCGGCAACAAGAGGACGAGGCGTCGGAATTGCGTCCCCTTCCATCGGCGCGTCGCCGCTGCTTAGGATTCGCGACCCATGGCTACCTTCGCGCTGCTGCTCACCCTGCTCATCGCCCCCGGCGTCCAGGCCGACACGAGCCTCTTCCCGCCCCGTGAAGCGCTGATCCGCCTCTACACCAACTGCGACGAGGACCGCTGGCCGTACGGCACCGGGGAGACCTTCGTCCCCAAGACGACGGACGAGCTGGTCACGGGCGTCGCGCAGCGCCGCGCGCTGGAGGAACGGTGGCGTGCGTATTTCGCGGAGCGGGCGGGGGACTCGATCGCGTCCACGCCGGCGGAGGCGTGGGGCTGGCCGCTCGCGGTGCGCGGCCGGCTGCTCAACAACTTCCTCAATCCGCGCGAGAACGGCCCGCACGAGGCGCTCGACATCTTCGTGCCGCGCGAAGGCGTGGAGGTGCGCTCGCCGATCGCGGGCGTCGTGGTCGCCGCCGGAACCGGGTGGCGCGGCGGCTACACGCGGCGCGGCGGGTTCCACTACGAGGGCGACGGGCTGTCGCGTCGCGCGGGGAACGGGGTCATGATCTTCGACCCCGCGTCGGGCGCGTACGTCTACCTGATCCACTTCCAGGACAGTGTGTTCGTGCGGGCCGGCGACATCGTCCGGCGCGGGCAACCGGTGGGGCGCGTCGGCCACACGGGGAACGCCGCCTACCCGAGCCGAGGGAGACACTTGCACTTCGCGTTCAAGCGGGCGGGGACCGCGTGCGGCGTGGACGGGGTATTGGTGGCGGAGAACCCGTACCGATGGCTCCGGGCGGCGCGCGCGCGCCGTGAGCAATCGCCCCCTGGGATCCGGTGAGTTCCGCCGGTAGGTTGGAGGAAGGAGCTTGACGATGTCCGATGCACGCATCCGGCTGCTGTTGGATATTCTCGACCAGGCCTACGACCAGAAAGCGTGGCACGGCACGACGCTGCGGGGCTCGCTGCGCGGCCTCCCGCCGCGTGAGGCGCTATGGCGGCCGGGCCCCAAGCGGCACTGCATCTGGGAGCTGGCGCTCCACACGGCCTACTGGAAGTACGCGGTGCGCCGCCAGCTGCTCGGCGCCGACCGGGCCGGCTTCCCGCGCACGCCGAGCAACTGGCCCAAAGCGCCGGCGAAGCCGGACGCGGATGCATGGAAGGCGGACGTCGCGCTGCTCGACCTGCAGCACGTGCTGCTGAGGGACGTCGTGCGGCGGCTGGCGCCGACCAAGCTCGCGGCGAAGACGCCACGCGGCACGTGGACCAACGCCGAGCAGATCCACGGCGTCGCGGCGCACGACCTCTACCACGCGGGGCAGATTCAGCTCATCAAACGGCTGATGCGCTGAGGGGCCCCGCGCGGGGCGTCGCCTCAGCGGCGCTTCTTGGGCCGCGCCTGGATCGTGATCTTGAACCCGTCCGGGTCGGTGACGCCGAAGTCGCGGACCCCCCACGGCTCGTCCTGCGGCTCGTGGGTCAGCACGCCACCCTTGGCCTTGATCTGCGCGGCCAGCTTGTCCACGTTCTGGGCGGTCGTGCAGTAGATCCGGAATCCTTCGCCCTTCTTCCGGTCGCGCCCCTTCCGCCAGTCGTCCTGGCCGAGGATGAACGTGACGGTGCCCGTCCTCAGCTCGGCGCCCATCAGCTTGCCGCCGTCCTTCCAGAGCTCGCCGACGACGAAGCCGAGCACGTCGCGGTACCAGGCGAGGCTCTTCGGGAGGTCGTTCACGGTGAGGCCGGGGGTCGCGCCGCGCAGGCGCAGGGTCTCGGGCTGCTTGCGCGGGACGAGCTTCGGCCGTTTGGCCGGGGCTTTCTTCCGGGTGGGTTTTCTCTTCGCTGCCACGGCTGCACCACTCCGCTCAAGATGTCGTTCAAGCGTACAAGCCGGCACCGGCGGGCGCCAGGGTCGCTCGTCCGGCGCGGCTGCCACCAGCGGCGTGACCATGCCCGCGCCAAGCAATGGGCCCATTTGCGACAAAGTGCCCAGTGTCTGGTGTCCGCGGCGGGTCGGGGCGCTCCTCCGCGACGCGGGTGTGCGGGGCATCCTGGCCGTGCCCAAAGGCAGCACGAAGCACGCATTGACTTCGGGCGGTCGAATTTGGACTATGGCGCTCGGAGATGCCGCCACGCGGGATGCTGGGGAGACGGGTTGAGGGCATATTTTGTGCGCGCCCAGAGCGGCGAATCCGCGGAGCGCGGAGGAGACCGATGTTCTACGATCCCGGGTGTTTCGGCCGCGTGGAGCTTGGCACGTTGCCGGTGGAGGTCCAGCGGCGCCTCGCGGCGCTACCGGGCGAATGGCTCGAGTTCGACGCGCCGAGCGGCGCGATCGTCGTGCGGTACGTGCAGCCGACGTCCTCGCCCTCGCTGCCCACGATCGCGGGCGAACTGGTGCGGATCATCGCGGAGATCCCCGGCGCCTGCCATCCGGCGATCGTCGGCGGCGACCTCTACGTCCACGCCGACCAGACGCTGCAGCTGGTGCGGTTGCGCGTGGAGCCCGGCGGCGCGGTGCACATCCGCTGGGCCCATCCCGACTACGCGACCGCGCGCAGGCGCGCCTGGCAGCGCGGCACGCACGACCTCGTGGACCCGAAGGTCCAGCGGCTGAACGGCCGGGTGAGCCTCACTGCCGCCGAACCCGCCAAGGCCGCGCGCGAGCTGCAGGCGGTGGCGGACACGTTCGAGGGCCTCTACCCGGAGGGCGACTGCCACGCGGTCGCTGACCCCGCCGCGGGCACGGTGCGCGTGGAGCTTGAGGACGTGAACCTCGACGCGGAACTGCTGGTCGCGAAGCTCCAGCAGCTCGCGGCGGCGCGCTCGCTCGACGGCCGCATCGACGTCGGCTCGTTCGCCGGCGAGGCGCCCGAGCACTACGTGCGGTTCGTGTTCGAGAACGGCAACGTCTGGATCCAGCGTCCCGTGCTCTGGAACTCCGAGGTCTGAGGGCTGCGGCGGTGATCGACTACGGGCTCAGCGAGGAACAGCTCAACACCCAGATCTACGAGGGGACGAACCAGATCCAGCGCGAGGAGATCAGCAAGATCCTCATCGGGAATCACATCTCGGGGAAGGCCTCATGATCACGCAGCTCGGCAACGTCACGGTCGTCGTCCGCGACCTGGACAAGGCGCTCAAGTTCTACCGCGACACGCTCGGCCTCCGGCTCGCCTTCTACGACAAGGAGAACGACTGGCTGTGCTTCGACACCGGCCCCTGCGCGCTCTCGCTCACCGTGCCGTGGAACAAGCGCGCCAAGAAGCTGGTGGGCGTGCGGACCGGCGTCAGCTTCTCCGTCGTCGACGTGAAGGCGACCTACCAGCGGCTGAAGAAGAAGAAGGTCAAGTTCCACCTGCCGCCGCGGAAGGAGAAGTGGGGCGGACGGGTCGCCAACTTCGAGGATCCGGACGGGAACCAGTTCTTCCTGCTCCAGATGCCGGCCGACTTCCGGAAGTAGCCGGGGCGGCGCTTGAGGAAGCGGTGCCGGGGTGCGACCTTTCGTGCCCCGGCGCCGTAGCCAAGTGGTAAGGCAGAGGTCTGCAAAACCTCCATTCGGCGGTTCGATCCCGCCCGGCGCCTCTGGATGCCGCCTTTCGAGCGCCGCAATGCCGTTCGGCGCGAATCGGTAGTGACGAAGGGACGGAGCACCGCACTGGTGCGGTTTCGCATGTTGTCTTCGGCTCACGCAGCGTTGTCACCCGCGGTAATCGTCGCGGTCGTCCTCGTCAGCTGCGTCAGATGCGGTTCTGAACGGCGCGGCGCGCCCTCCGACTCGGTCTCCACCCGACCGCCGGGAGCTGCGGGCAGCTCCACCGGAACCTCGCTCACTGGCCCACTTCAGACGGCTGACTTCGTCGTAGCAGGCATTTCGAGTGGCGCTGATTCCGCGAGCGTCATTGCGGCGCTTGGCCGTCCTGGCAGCGTCGATGTGCAGGGGCACCCGTGGGACTCGGCCGGCCTGCGAGTGTGGCACTACCCGGACTTGGACATTCTCATCTCGGGCGGTGTCGAAGCCATCACGATCAAGACGCCCGCGGTCGCCACCGCCCGAGGCATCCGCGTCGGCGACACGGTGCAGCGGCTTCGCGCCGCCTATGGCGAGCCAGAGGGGGGCGGCGGGGCATCCTGGACGTATTCGGACCCTGGGGACCCGAGCGGGCTGCTAGCCATGCAGTTCCGGACCGAGCGGGACCGCGTGGCCAGCATCTCTCTGGGCTACTCCGGGTACGACAGCCCGCCGCCGCCGTGGCAGTGGGCACGGGCCCCGTGGCTGGTCTCCGGGGAGGGCATCGGCCCGATCACGCGACGAACGTCGGAGCAGGATCTCATTCTTCAGTTGGGGCCCGAGGCGGTAATCCGCGACTCAATCTATCTGGGCGAGGGCGAGAGCGAGCTCGGCACGGTCCTGTTCCGCGGTGACTCGCTTCGCCAGCTCCAGATCAGCTGGGTGGACTGGTCGGAGGCGAGACACACTCCCCGCGAGATCCTCCTTCGGGGCCGGGCATCGGTTTGGCGGACACGTGAGGGGGTGACCCTCGGCACCAGCCTTCGCGATCTCGAGGCGCTCAACGGGAGGCCGTTCCGGCTCTCTGGGTGGGGCTGGGACTACGGGGGCCAGGACTGCACGTGGGAGGGTGGGCGGCTCGGTGCGCCGCTCACCGGGGTGCGGCTGCGTCTCGGCGAGGGCCGCTTGAGCGATCTCCCGGAGGCAGAGGAGCACGAGCTCCAGGGCGACAGCTGTCGGTCCTCCTCCCTTCGATCCATGCAACGGCTCAATCCCGTGGTTGTCGAGATCCGAGTGCGGTTTGAGCAGTAGTCGCAGAAGCCTGTTCGCCTGAAGTTCTCGTCGAGGGCTCAGGGCGTGACGGCACCGGGCGGAGCTGCCCGGAGCGGAATCCGGCCGAGGAAGATCGGGACCACGCCGATCGGCTGGTCGACCCACTGCGGCTGGACCAGCTCGCCCCTCGTCCGCAACCCGAATACCCACAGCGTGTCGCGATACACGGCGGCAGCGGTCGCGGTGACGCTGTCCACGGCGGCGCCGCCCTCGTGCGTGTAGATCCTGAGGCAGCGTTCCCCAGGTGGCGCATCAGCCGAGAAGCACACCAGCGTTTCCCCGCCCCCCGGATCCATGGGGGTGCGCAGGATCCTGTAACGGAGCCGCTGCGGCGGGACGCCGGACCAGTGGAAGCTGTCCGCACGCGCCAGCGACCAGATGGCGTCGGAGCGCAACCGGCCCGGAAGGCTCCGCACGGCCGCTGCGAAGCGGCCGTCGATCTCCTGCTGCGGTGTGCACTCGGCGGCTGAAAGTGTCTGCGCCGCGATCGGCACGCGCTCGACGCTCGCGGCCACGTCTCGAGCCAGGCGCCAACGTTCGAGCCACAGGCCGCCATCGGTAGCCGCGCCGCTCCAGGGTCTCCGGTAACTGCAAGGCGATGTCTGCCCTTCGGCTCCGCTGTGGCGATTGGCGATGGCCAGCCACCACTCACCCTCGTGGTACGCCTGCGGGACCACGTCGTCCGCCAGCCAGAGGAACTGGTCCGGACGGTCGGCGGTCAGCGTCAGCGTGTACACGACCGACGCGGTGGCGGGGGGTAGGGCAGCGGCGAGCAGCGAAGCGACCTCATCGTGCCCGCTCTCGCGGGCGAGGCCTAGCGGTGTGTTGCCTTGGAAATCCCTAGCGTTCACCGGCGCGCCCGCGGCCAAAAGCAACTCTGCCACGTCGCGACGACCATGCCTGGCCGCCTCGTGGAGAGCGGTCACTCCGGCGTCGGTGGCCAGGTGAACAACGGCGCCTTCGGCAATGAGCAGCTCGGCCACGGCGCGATGGTCCGCGCGCGCGGCGTAGTGGAGAGGCCTCGCCCCGAGGTCGTCGCTCACGTTTGCGTTGGCCCCCGCCCCAAGCAGCGACTCCACGGCTGCGCGGTCGCCGGCAAGGGCGGCGAGATGGAGCGGGCTCGCCCCGGGGCTCGCTTCGAGCGGCGGCGCCGGTCCCGAATCCGAACTTCGCGAGGTTGCGCCGGCGCGCGGAGCCCCGGGTCGCTCGCTCGGTCGGTCGCCCGCGCCGCGGCAGGCCGCTCCGAGCCAGGCGCAGCACACCAGAGCGACCGCAGCGGCAAGCCACGACCGCGCGCGCGCCCTCACTGGTCCGGCTGCCCGAGAACTCACCCTGCTCCTCGATCTTACGGGGGCCGGGCTCGGGCGATCGATCCGCTCCGTCCCGGCCGCAGGCCAGCGACCCAGGTGATGCGAGCAGGGCGACGACGCCCGGCCGCATCCCCTCCGTGACCCGTGCGCACCACACAATGGCCGATCCCGGTCACGACACGCAAGCGAAACAGCGCCGCGGCCGCCGCTGACACCATTCGGCGGTTCGATCCCGCCCGGCGCCTCTGTCCATAAACTCATGTGATGCATGGGTTTATGTCTTCTAGTGCCATTGATCGTCGCCCCGTTGGGCAGATTGACATCCGCTTCCCGTAGCGCCGCTGCTTCACAGGCCGCCCCGACAACTGCCGCCGCGCTACGGGTTCGTCGGTCGGATGTCCAACTCGGAAATCGTGGCGCCCTCGGGCAGCTCCAGCGCGCCCAGGATCGCCTGCGCCACGTCCTCGGCGCGGAGGATCTTCTCGCGGTTGGGGCTGAACGGGGTCTCGGGGTTGTCGAAGAACGGCGTGTTCACGGAGCCGGGGCACACGGCGATCACGCGGATGCCGCGCTGGCGCACTTCCATCATCAGCGACTTCGAGAAGCCGAGCACGCCGTGCTTGGAGGCGCAATAGGCGGCGCCCCCGGCGAACCCGTTGCGGCCGGCGAGCGAGGCCATGTTGACGATGGCGCCGCGGCCGGCGGCCAGCATCTCGGGGAGAAAGGCGCGGGTCACGAGAAACATGCCGCGCAGGTTGGTCTCGAGCGACTCGTCCCACTGCTCGACGCTCATCTGCGCGACATGCGCGAACCGGCCAACGCCCGCGTTGTTGATGAGGATGGTCGGCGGGCCGAGCCCGTTCACGACCCGCAGCGCGAACCCGGCGACCTGGGACTCGTCGCGCACGTCGCAGGCGATGCCGAAGGCGTTGCCGCCCCGCTGCACGAGCTGCTGCGCGAACCGCTCGATCTTCGGGCCGTTCCGCGCGCAGAGGGCCACGGCGGCGCCGCGGTCCACGAGGGTTTCGGCGAGGGCGCGTCCGATGCCCCCGGTGGCGCCGGTCACGACGGCGAGCTGCTGCGACCACTCCATCCGGCGCCAAGATAGGGCGCACCCGTGGGCGCGCCAGACGGGGGCCGCTCGCCGGTTGACTCCGGCCGCTCCCGGGGTAAGCCTCCACCTCGTGACCGCCGCCACCCAGCCGAACGTCCCCAGCCGTCCCCGCAGCCCGTTCGCGCCCGGCGAGAAGGTCAGCTGGGGCGAGCGCCTCGAGGCGCTCAGGAACGTCCCGCCCCTCCTCAGGATGGTGTGGGAGACGCACCGCGGCTTCGCCACGGCGATCGTCGTGCTGCGCGTCACACGGGCGCTCGTCCCCCTGGCGGTGCTGTGGGTCGGCAAGCTCATCATCGACGGTGTGGTGGCCGCGATCCAGGCGCACGCGGCGCTTCGGCCGGTGGCATGGAACCACCTTGCGGGCCTGGTCGTGCTCGAGCTCGCTGTGGCGATCACCGGCGAGGCGCTGGCGCGCGGGCATACGCTCCTCGAGAGCCTGCTCGGCGACCTGTTCAGCAACCGGGTCAGCGTGCGGCTGATGGAGCACGCCGGCACGCTCGACCTGCGGCAGTTCGAGGACCCGGCCTTCTACGATCACCTCGAGCGCGCGCGCCGCCAGACCGTCGGGCGCATTGCGCTGATCGAGCTGATCCTGGGCACCGCGCAGAACCTGGTGACCATCGTGAGCCTGGCCGGGGCGCTGTTCCTCTACGTGCCGTGGCTCCTGGGGCTTCTCATCCTCGCGATCCTGCCGTCGTTCGTGGGCGAAACCCACTTCGCCGCGCTCGGCTACTCGCTGCTGTTCCGCTGGACGCCGGAGCGGCGCCAGCTCGACTACCTGCGCTACACCGCCGCCAGCGACGAGACCGCGAAGGAGATCAAGCTCTTCGGGCTGTCGCGTTGGCTCACCGACCGTTACGCCGCACTCGCGGCGGCCTTCTATCGCGACAACTCCCGGCTCTCGATCCGCCGCAGCGTAGTCTCGACGCTGCTCGTGACGATCGGGACGCTGGGCTACTACGGCGCCTACGGGTGGATCATCTACCTCACCATCACCGGCTACCGCTCACCGGCGGGGCCGTTCACGCTGGGCGTGCTGACGTTCCTCGCGGCCTCGTTCCGGCAGAGCCGCGACCTGATCCAGGGCACCCTGCTCGCGACCTCGCGCATCTACGAGGAGAGCCTCTACCTGCGCGACTTGTTCACCTTCTTCGCGATGCGCCCGACGATCGCCTCGCGCAACGGGTCGCGGCCCGTGCCGCGGCCGATCGGTCAGGGCTTCGAGTTCCGTGACGTTGGCTTCCGCTATCCCGGCAGCGAGACGTGGGCGGTGCGGCGCCTCACCTTCCGGCTCGAGCCCGGCGAGCGGCTCGCTCTGGTGGGCGAGAACGGCGCGGGGAAGACGACGCTCGTGAAGCTCCTCGCGCGGCTTTACGACCCCGACGAGGGCGTGATCCTGCTCGACGGCACGGACCTGCGCGAGTACGACGTCGCGTCGCTGCACGCGACGATCGGCGTGATCTTCCAGGACTTCGTGCGCTACGAGCTGCGGCTGCGCGAGAACATCGGCGTGGGCGAGATCGCGCGGGTGGACGACCTGCCGCGGATCGAGGACGCCGCCGACCGGAGCCTTGCGAAGGACGTCGCGCAGCGGCTTCCCGGTAAGTACGAGCAGATGCTCGGCCGTCGCTTCGAGGGCGGCGTCGAGCTGTCGGGCGGCGAGTGGCAGAAGGTCGCGCTCGCGCGCGCCTATCTGCGCGAAGCGGAGGTGCTGATCCTCGACGAGCCCACGGCGGCGCTCGACGCGCGCGCCGAGTACCAGGTGTTCCTGCGCTTCGCGGAGCTGACGAAGGGGAAGATGGCGGTGCTGATCTCGCACCGCTTCTCGACGGTGCGCATGGCCGACCGGATCCTGGTGCTCGAGCAGGGCGAGATCATCGAGCGCGGGACGCACGAGGAGCTGGTGGCGAAGAAGGGGATCTACGCCGAGCTGTTCTCGCTCCAGGCGGCCGGCTACAAGTAGTCAGTACTTCCCGCCCGCGCCGCCGCCGCCAGCCGATCCGCCGCCGAAGCTCGACCCGCCGCCGCTGTACCCGCCCCCGCCGGAGGATCCGCTCGAGCCGGACGAGCTGGACTTCCGCGGCGTGGCGCGTTCGGTCGAGGACCGGTGGCCGCAGTGCTTGCAGCTGCTGCTGACGCGTTCGAGTCCCCCGTGCGAGGTGGTCGCGGCTCGCAGTGTGGTGGTGACGCTGATCAGGGTGCGGCGCTTGCACGCCGGGCACTCGGTGTACGACGAGAGCAGCCGCCGGTAGGGAATGCGCAACGTCTCGCCGCAAGTGTCGCACACCCAGACGTCCCAATCCACGCTTTGCACCTGCTCCTCGAGCTTCGAGCCCTGGTCGAGCTTGCCGTCGTCGGCGCGCTCATCGAGCAGCCGCAGGTTGCCGTGGCCGTTGGGGCAGGGACGGGGGCGCCGCCGTCGCCACCTTCGGAAGCCCACGAACCCGCCGATCAGCGCGCCCAGGCCGGCCACCGCCCCGCCGCCGACGGCGAGCGCGCCGCCCAAGCCGCTGCCGCGTCGCTCGGCGGGCGCCCGTTCGCCGCCCTGGACCCGCGGCGTGAAGCCTTGCCGCGTGCCGCCGCTGTCCGCATGGGCCGCGGCCGCCAGCGCGCGCACGCCCGCGAGGACACCGGCGTCGAACTCGCCGCGCCGGAAGGCGGGGAAGATCTCCTCGTCACGGATCCGCCCCGCGCGCCGGTCGGGGATGGCCCCCTCGAGGCCGTAGCCCACGCTGATCTGGACGGCCCGCTGCGTCGGCACCCAGAGCAGGACGACGCCGTTGTCGCGTCCCGCCTTGCCCACGCCCCAGCCGCGGTGGATCGCGAGCGCAAAGTCGAACGGCTCGAGCCCCGCGGTCGAGTCCACGACGACGACTGCGATCTCGGCGCCGGTCGCTCGCTCCAGCGCGCCGATCTCGGAGTTCAGGAGCGCGACGGTGGAGTCGCGCAGGTGGTGGGACGGGTCGGCCACCCACGTGCCGTTGGCCGTGCGGGGGTTAGCCACCCAGCTGATGCGCCCGACTTGGGCCGGGGTGGCCTGAAGCAGGAGGGCGAGGGCGGCGGCTGGCAACATGGGCGGACTGGGTATAGGCTTAACGCCGGCGGGGTACGCCCGTCAAACGGAGCGAACCCACTCCGCTTTGCCGCGAGGTCGTTATGAGATTCCGTTACCTGATCGCGCTGTCGGCCATCGGCTTGGCCGCGTGCGCCAACGAGCCCACTGGCGCCCGCCGCGAGGCGGCGACGACCCAGACCGAGGCGGCGCTGGCCACCAGCTTCGCCTCCTTCGCCGACTCGACCGCCCAGCGCAACGGCGCACCGATGCCGCGCCTGCTCGAGGCGTTCTTCCGCGAGCTCCAGGCGCACCCCAATGCGCAGGCTCAGGCGCTCGTGGACCAGTCACGCGCGCTGGCCGAGTCCGGCCGTGTGGCGCGCGATGCCGGCGACATGGACGCGGCGCGCCGCTACTTCATCGCGGCCCACGAGACCCTGTTCGACGCCGTCGTGATCGTGCTGCCGAACGCGTACGAGCGCACGGGCGCGGTCGTGGATACCATCCTCGCCCGGATCACCGAGCGGCTCGGCGACCGCGACGCGCCGCGCATCCGCCGCGTGCTGGGCGTTATCGCGCAGGTGCGCTCGGACGCGCAGGCCGCCGCCGCGACCGACGAAGGCCACGCCCTCGCGCTCAACCTGCGTGCCCTCGCGATGCTCCAGCGGCTGCGCGATCACCTCGGGCACCCGGGTGGCCAGGGGCTCCCGGGCGACCAGGGCCAGGGGCCCCCGCCGGGAGGCCAGCCGTAGCCGAAACCTCACGATTTGACACTGCGGAACCGGGGCGGGTACGTTACCCGCCCCGGTGTTTTTTCGGCCTCTGCTCAGGGATTCACGATGAAGGAATACGCGGGTACACACATCCGGAATGTGGCTGTCGTTGGCCACGGAGGCAGCGGCAAGACCAGCCTGGTTGACGCCCTCGCCTTCGTGGCCGGAAGCAGCAAGCGACACGGCCGCGTGAAAGACGGAACCGCCCTCACCGACTATTCCACAGACGAAATCGAAAAAGGCTACAGCATCAGCCTCGCGCTCGCGTTCGCCGAGTGGGAGGACGTGAAGATCAACCTGATCGACACGCCGGGCTTTCTCGATTTCGCCGGCGACACCGAAGCGGGGATCTTCGCCGCCGATGCCGCGCTGATCGTCCTCGGCGCGACGAGCGGCGTCGAGGTCGGGACCGAGAAGGTCTGGGAGTACAGCCGGCAGTTCTGTCACCCGGCCATCTTCTACGTGTCGATGATGGACAAGGAGCACGGGAACTTCGAGACGGTCTATCAGGACATCCGCGATCACCTGACGCCGAAGGCGGTCCCCGTCGAGATCCCGATCGGCGAGGGGCCGAAGTTCCACGGCATCATCAACCTGATCACCAAGAGGGCGCACCTCTACAAGCACGGCACCAAGACCGGCGAGTACGAGGAGAAGCCCGTCCCGGCGGAGCAGCAGGCCGACTACGAGCGGTACGAGAAGGACCTGATCGAGAAGGTCGTCGAAACGGACGACGCGCTGATGGAGCGCTACCTCGCCGAGGAGGAGATCGGGCACGACGAGCTGGTCCGGGCGATGCGCGCGGCGATGAAGCGCGGCGAGCTGTTCCCGATCCTCTGCGGCGCCGCTGAGCTGACCTACGGGATGCGCGCGCTGCTCTCGGAGGTCGTCGAGCTGGTGCCGCCGCCTTCGGACAACGACCCCGTCGCGGCGGAGAAGTGGGGCAGCGCCGACAAGGTGGAGCTTGCGTCGGGCGACGACGCGCCGTTCGCGGCGCTCGTCTTCAAGGTCATCTCCGAGCCGCACGTCGGCGACGTGTCCGTCTTCCGCATCTACTCGGGGAGCGTGAAGAACGGCGCCGAGGTCTGGAACGCGGCGCGCAGCGGGCCGGAGAAGCTCAACCACCTCTCCATCGCGCAGGGCAAGGAGAAGATCGAGGTTCCGATCCTCCACGCCGGCGACATCGGCGTCATCGCCAAGCTGCGCGAGACGCACACCAACGACAGCCTTTCGACGCCGGCGATGCCGGTCGTGCTGCCGCGGGTGCCGTTCCCCGAGCCCGTCATCCACGTGGCCATCGAGGCGAAGGTGAAGGGCGAGGAGGACAAGATCTCGATGGGGCTCACCAAGCTCCGCGAGGAGGATCCGACCTTCCACTGGGAGTACAATCCCGACGTCCGGCAGACGTGGATCCGCGGCCTCGGCGAGCGCCACCTCGAGGTGATCCTCGGGCGGCTGTCGCGCAAGTTCGGCGTCCACGCCAACGTCATCAAGCCGAAGATCCCCTACCGCGAGACGATCAAGGGGCGCGCCGAGGGGGAGGGGAAGCACAAGAAGCAGACCGGCGGGCGCGGCCAGTTCGGTGACTGCTGGATCCGGATGATGCCGCTGCCGCGCGGCTCGGGCTACGTCTTCGACGACCAGATCGTCGGCGGGGCGATCCCGAACAAGTTCATCCCCGCGGTCGATCGCGGCGTCCAGGAGGCGGCGCAGCGCGGCGTGCTCTCCGGCTGCCCGATGGTGGACTTCAAGGTCGAGCTGTTCGACGGCAAGTACCACGACGTGGATTCGAACGAGATGTCGTTCAAGCTGGCGGGCCGGCTGGCGTTTCGTAACGTGGCCCCGGACTGCCGGCCGGTCCTGCTCGAGCCGCTGCAGGACGTCGAGGTGCTCACGCCGGAGGAGTACCTGGGCGCGGTGATGGGCGACCTCAGCTCACGCCGCGGCCAGATCCTGGGCTCCGAGCCCGACGGGCGCGTCATCAAGCTGAAGGCGATCGTTCCCGAGGCGGAGCTGTACAAGTACGCCACGCAGCTGCACTCGATCACCCACGGCCGCGCCACCTACCGCGCGCAATTCAGGATCTACGCCGAGGTGCCCCCGGACATCGCGGCGAAGATCGCCGAGGAGTACAAGAAGGAGCACAAGGAGGCTGAAGAGGAGTGACTATCGGATAGTCACTCCGCCGCTGCCGGTGTCGATCCGGATCCGTCCGCGCCCGTCACCGAACCGCAGCACCATCCCGTCCTCGTCGCGGCGCTGCGTACCGAGTAGCGCTACACCTTGTGGTATTGGACGCGCGCTGCCTCGGCGCTGTCCACCGCCTTGTAGATCTCGAAGTCGCTGAAGAACCCCGCCGCCTCGGTCTGGAGCACCCGCAGCACCGCCACCGCCATCCGGCGGATCTCCTGCTCCGCGCCCTCGCCGCAGCGCAGCTCGAGCATCGTGCGCCAGGCGCGCGCGTTCGCGCTCACGACGATCTTGGTTTCCGTCGCGTTGGGGAGCACCGAGCGCGCGGCCTCGCGCGCCATCTTGCGGCGGTGGATCTTGTCCTCCATCGCCTGGTACTTCTTCATCAGGTCGCCCACCGCCTTCACGTACGCCGCCTGGTCGGCCTCGACCTGGCGCTGCCACTCGGCCTCGAGCGTCGCTTCGCCGAGCATCGCCGGCGGCACCACGAAGGCGCAGTCCGACTCGTCCACGTAACGCTGGCTGAGCTGGCTGTACCCGAACCCCGCGCGGTGGCGCACCAGCTCGTGCGAGCAGGAGCGGCTGATCCCCTCGATGAGCAGCACGTACACCGCGTGCTCGAGCACCGAGCCGTGCCCCTGCTTCTTGATGTTGTCGAGGTAGTCGCGGGTCGCGCGTTTGGCCGGGTTACGCTGGCTCATGTAGCACAGCCGGCCGGCGAACTCGGCGAGGCGCTCGCCGTCGGTGGACTCGCC
>CAYHQJ010000023.1:0-20346 GCA_964358595.1 uncultured Gemmatimonadales bacterium | reverse complement strand
ACTTAATTCTTCGTTTTTCTTTTTCTTTCATTAAATAAGATAAATCTTCATCAGGCCACCACCATTTATCCGTTTTTCCCGCAGCCCAGGCAATACAATTATATTCCGTCGTTTCGCTGCTTGTGACTTTGTATGGAGAACTTTTGAGGTTAGGGAACCATTCTTCAATCTCGGAGGCCATTAAATGAACCTTTTTGCACGGCCCCATTTTATCCAATCTTCTGACATCATTAGCAAATTTCCACGATGATCCGGCGGCACCGGATCATCGAAACCTACCTGATCACCAAGCTGGGCTACGACTGGGCCACCGTGCACGTGGAGGCGGAGCGGCTGGAGCACGCGGCATCGGACGACCTGATCGAGCGGATGGCGTTCGCGCTCGGCCAGCCGCAGTACGACCCGCACGGCGCGCCGATCCCGACCCGCGACGGCGACATCGAGCAGATCGACCTGGTGCCGCTGGCGGACGTCGCGCCGGGGAGCCGCGTCGTGCTGCGCCAGGTCGAGGACGACGACGCCGAGCGGCTGCGCTACCTCAAGTCGCTGGGTCTGATGCCGGCGGTCGAGGTCGAGGTCACCGACCGCCAGCCGTTCGGGGGTCCGCTGACGGTGCGCATCGGCGGCAAGGACAACGTCGAGCGGGTGATCGGCGTCGAGCTGGCGTCGTGCCTGCTGGTCGAGCGGCGCTGATGGACGCGGGGATTCGCTGATGCGCGCCGCGGGACGGCTGCTGGCGCTCGCGTGCGTCGCGGCGCTCCTGGCCGCGGGGTGCGACGCGTTGACCACCGGGTCCCCGGATCCGGGCGAGGTGTTCGACTCCCCGCTCGACGGGCTTACCAGGGCGGAGCTGGCCGCGTTCGCGGAGGGCGACCGGCAGTTCGCCCGCCCGTTCGCTCCGAACGAGGGGCTCGGGCCGATATTCAACAACGTTTCGTGCGCCGCCTGCCACAGCGGCGACGGCCGGGGACGGCTCCAGAATGCCCTCACCCGCTTCAGCCGCGGCAGCGATCCGGCGCTCGACGTCGGGGGACCGCAGCTCCAGGACAAGGCCATCGCCGGCGCCGAGCCGGAACGGCTGCCTTCCGCGGTGGACGTCTCGGTCAGGCTGCCGCCGCCGGTGTTCGGCGCGGGCCTGATCGAGGCGATCCCCGACGCCGCCATTCTCGCCAACGCCGATTCGGCCGACACGGACGGTGACGGGATCTCCGGCCGGCCGAACTGGGTGAGCGCCCCCGACTTCGTTCCCGCGACGGAGCCGGGCGGCGGACCGGGAACGCACCTGGGCCGGTTCAGCCGCAAGGCACAGGTCGCCAGCATCATGCACCAGGTCGTCGGTGCGTATCACCAGGACATGGGCATCACCTCCGACTTCATCCCGGTGGAGAACCAGAACCCGCAGGCGAGCCGCGGGACGGAAAACGCCGACCGGGTGGGCGATCCCGAGATCCCGGCGGGGACCGTCCGCTCCGTGATCAACTACCTGCGCATGCTCGCACCGCCCGCGGGCGGGCCGGACGATCCGCGCGGGGCGGCGCTGTTCGACTCGCTGCGCTGCGCGCGGTGCCATGTGCCGGAGTTGCGCACTGGGCCGAGCACTATCGCCGCCCTCGCCGACCGCCCGGTGCCGCTGTACTCGGACCTGCTGGTGCACGACATGGGGCCCGAGCTGGCCGACAATCGGCCGGATGGCGGCGCCGGCGGCAGCGAGTGGCGCACCGCGCCGCTGTGGGGCCTGCGGCTGATGCGCCGGTTCCTGAACGGCGACGCGTTCCTGTTGCACGACGGGCGGGCGCGCACGGTGGAGCAGGCGATGCTGCTGCACGGCGGCGAGGCGCAGGCCTCGCGTGACGGCTTCGCGGCGCTGGCGGCGTCCGACCGGGCGGCGCTGCTGCGGTTCGTCGAATCGCGATGACTGCCATGGACCGCCGCCGCTTCGTGGAGCTGACCGCCGGCTCGCTCGCCACCGCCGCGCTGCCGGCCTGCGCGTCGCTGGTGGCGACGCCCGTTACGCCGGTGGGCGGAGTGGTGCGGCTGGTGGTGCGAAACCACCCGCAGCTCGAACAGGCGGGCGGTTTCCTCAGGATAAGGCCGGCGGGCGAGGCCACGCCCCTGTACGTGCTGGCGCTGGAGGGCGGCGCGTACGCCGTCGTTTCGCCGATCTGCACCCACCTCCAGTGCACGGTGAACGTCGAGGGGGCCCGGATGGTCTGCCCGTGCCACGGGTCCACCTACGACCGGGAAGGCCGGGTGCTGCGCGGACCTGCGATGTCGCCGCTGCGCCGCTATCCGGCGCGCGTTACGGCAGAGGGCGAGCTGGTGATCGAGCTGGGCGGCGGCTCGTGAGCGCGCGGAGCCGGGCCTGGCGAGGACGGGCGACGCTCGCCGGGCTGATGGTGGGGTTGATCGCCGGGCCATGGGCCCCGGCGCTCGCGCAGGACACGACCCGTGCCCAGCGCCCGTTCGTCGAGGGCGGCCAGTACGATCGCCCGTATCTCACCCGGCTCCTCGGCCGGACCGCGATCGGCGGCTACGCCGAGGCGCATGCGCGCTGGGAGCGGGTGGACGGCGCCACCGACGAGGCCGGGTTGGTTGCCAAGCGGTGGAACATCTTCACCGCCACGCAGGTCTCGGACTTCGTGCGGATCGGCGCCGAGCTGGAGTTCGAGGAGGGTGGGCGGGACATCAAGCTGGAGTACGCCGCCATCGACGTCGGGATCCACCAGGCGGTGTCGCTGCGGACCGGAATGCTGCTGTCGCCGCTCGGCAGGTTCAACCTGTCGCACGACAGCCCGCGTAACGAGCTGGTGGACCGGCCGCTGGTGTCCACCGAGCTGCTCGGCGTCGCGCTCAGCGAGCCGGGGCTCGGGCTGTTCGGCCTGTTCCCGTTCCGCGGCGGCGCGCGCCTGACGTACGAGCTGTACGCCGTCAACGGGTTCCACGACGGCCTCGTCAACGGCTCGCCCGACGGCACGCGCATCGCGCTCGGCCGGGGCAACTTCGAGGACAACAACGCGTCGCCCGCGTTCGTGGGCCGGATGACGTACAGCCCGCGCGTGGGCGCCGAGGTCGGCGTGTCCGGCCACCACGGCGCCTGGAACGTTTTCCGGGACGAAGGGCTGGTGGTGGACGAGCGGCGCGACGTCTCCATCTGGGTGCTCGACGGCGAGGCCACGGTCGCGGGCGTCAGGATGCAGGCCGAAGCGGCGCTGGTGCGCGTGGACGTGCCTCCGGGCCTTTCCGGGCTGTACGCCTCTCGCCAGCGAGGGCTCTACGTCCAGGCCGTCCGGCGGTTCGGCCGGGGCCTGGTGCGCACGATGCCGGAGTCGTTCCTCGCCGGGGTGGTGCGGCTCGACGTGGTGGACTTCGACGCCGCCATCCCCGGCGACATGGTCCGCCGGGTGAGCGTCGGCCTCAACTTCCGGCCCACGGAGGACACGGTGCTGAAGCTGGACTTCGTGCGGGGCCGGACGAGGGACCGGTTCAACAACCCGAGCGACCACGCCGGCCTGCTGTTCTCGGTAGCGACGTACTTCTGACGGCTACGGCTTCCGCGCCGCGTCGAGCGCCTTGAGGATCGCGGCGAGCCGCCGGTCCCGGGCCTCGCGGATCGTTTCGATCTTGTCCCCGTAGGCGTGCTCGATCTGCGCGGTGAGCGCGCGAAGCTGCTCGGGCTCGAGCTTTTCCCACTTCGCCAGACTGGACCACCACGTCTCGAACGCCTGCAGCAGCTGCTGCAGGAAGACGTTGACGCCGCCCTCGCTCGCGCCGAGGTGATAGCTGAGGTGCGGTCCCGCCGCCGCCCAACCGAGGCCGGGGCCGAGCGAGACGGCGCGGTCGATGTCGTCCACGTCCATCACGCCGGTGAGCACCAGGTCGATGCATTCGCGCCAGACCGCGGCGGCGATGCGGCCCACCGCGTTGCCCGGCACCTCGCGCTTGAGGACGATCGGGATGCGGCCGAGCGAGCGCAGCCAGTCGCGGATGGTCTCGACCGTGGCGGGCGAGGTGAACTTCCCCGGCACCACCTCCACCAGCGGAATCAGCTCGGGCGGGTTGAGGCAATGCGCCACGATGCAGCGCGACTGGTCGCGCGCCCTTGAGGCGATCTCGGTGATCGGGAGGCCGCTCGACGACGAGGAGATGACCGCGTCTGCCCGCGCCAGCTGGGTGATGTTCTCGAACACGCGCTGCTTCTGCGCGAGGTCCTCCGGGACCGCCTCGATGATCCAGTCCGCCTCGCCGCAAGCCTGGAGGAGCGAGCGGCCGAGCCGGACGCGGCGCAGCCCCGCCTCCGCCGTGTCGGCGTTCACACGGCCGAGCGCGGCGAGCGCGCGCACCCGGCGCGCGATCTCGGTCACCGCGCGGTCGGCAGTCTTGAGATCGGTGTCGAACAGCGCCGTCTCCCAGCCGTGGGCGGCCGCCAGCGCGGCCCAGCCGCGGCCAATCGAGCCGACGCCGACGATGGCGACCTTGAGCTTCGGGGGGGCGGGCGCGGTCATGGGCGGAGAAACTACGGGGCGAAATCGGTCCGCGTAAGCCACCGGCCGAAGAGGTGTTCGAGCAGGAGGTCGTGTACCGCGCCGTGGTCGAAGGCGCGGTACACCCGCACCTCAGGGTCGCCAGCGTCGCGATCCGCGACGATCGTCCGGCCGCGATCCGGGCCGTCCGAGCGGTCCACGGCGACGCTCATGGGCGCGGCGCTTCCCCAGGCCGGCTCGAGGGCGAGCGCGATCGCGAGCGGATCGTTGATCACGGCGCCCCGGAGGCCTTCGTACGCCTCGTGGAACCGCACGTAGAAGCCGAGCAGCCGGCCGAACCACTGCGCCTCGGGATCCTGGTGAGTGGCGAGCTTCGCGACGCTCGCCGCGGGGAGCACTAGCTGCCGGGTCACGTCGAGCCCCACAAGCTCGGTGCCGAGGCCGGCGCGCAGCACCTCGTCGGCCGCCTCGGGGTCGCACCACACGTTGAACTCGGCGTGGGGCCCCATCGTGCCGCGCGCGCCGAGGTTGCCGCCCATGGCGACGTGGCGCGCCACCCGCGAGCGCACCATGTCGGCGTCCAGCCGCAGCGCGAGGGCGAGGTTGGTGAGCGGGCCGAGGGTGATCAGCGTGACCGGCCCCTGCGCCGCGCGCAGCGCGTCGCGGATCGCGCTCGCCGAGGGCGAGACGGACTCGGCAACGGGGCCCGTGTGGTCGCCGATGCCCTCGGAGCCGTGGGTCTCCTTCGCCGTGAGCAGCGGGCGCCGGAGCGGGCGGTCGGCGCCCTGAAGCACGAGTGGCAGACCCGGCGCCTGCTTCTCCGGCCACGGCGCCCCGTGCGCGCGCGCGAGAACGAGCCGCGCGTTGCGCGTCGCCAGATCGAGGGTGGTGTTGCCGTACGTGACGGTGACGGCGCGCAGGTCGCACGAGGGCCAGCGCGCGGCCAGGATCAGGGCGAGAGCGTCGTCGATCCCGGGATCGGTGTCGATGACGACCGGCGTGCGGGCGTCCCCCACCTAGAACGCCGTCACGACTCCGAGCGCGACTCGCGGCTGCTGGGCGAGGAAGTCCCAGGTCCCCTCGGCCGCCAGGCGGATGTTGCGCGCCCACAACCAGCTCAGGTTGAGCGTGGCGGTCTCGTAGTTCGGGGCGGCTTCGGAGTCCACCCAGTTGTACAGACCGGTGACCAGCGCTCGGCTGCCATGACGCTGAGGCCACCACAATAGCTCCAAGAAGCCGCCATTGGTCCGTGCTCGCCGCGAGCCGTCGAACCACGGGTCGCTGTCCTCGCGGTACACGTACTGGCCGTTCAGCTCGAACGGCCCGCGGCCGTAGGTGACGGCGGGACCCGCCATCCACGTCCGGTTGCGGATGCCCGGACCGCCGCCCGTCGGCACGACGCGCTGCGCGCCGTAGTAGCCGAGGCCCGAGAGGCGCAGCGGCCCGATCTGCTGCGTCAGCCAGAGGACGCCGGTCTTGGGTGCGTCGCCGTCGAAGCTGCCGCTCTGCGCCTCGCCGATCCCGTTGCCGTTGACGATCTCGGCGAACAGCGACGTGTTGCCCGTCAGCTGCGCTCCGACCGTGATGCCGCGGTCATACGAGAGGTTCGCCGCGCCCGCGCCGATCCTCTGCGACAGGATCTGGTAGTTCTCGAGCGTGATCCGCAGCTCCCGCTTCCAGACCGGGTCGGCGATCTGGAACTGGCCGACCGTCACGTCCACCGGGAGGTCGAGCGGCCGGCGGAACATCAGCCACGCGTCCTCGATCGGGCCGGTCGCGCCGTCCTCGGCGAGGAGCAGGTAGATGTAGTAGGAGACGTTGCGCGCCAGCGTGCCGCCGGTGAGCAGCTTGGCGATCGTCGGCGTCTGGAAGTCGGAACCGACGCGTTCGCCGCCCTGCGCCCGGACGTAGGCGTCGAGCCGGATGGCGATGGGCAGCGACGTGTTGAGGCTCAGCAGCGGGTCGCCGAGCGATGTCGTGCCGGTCGTGTCCTCGTCGGACAGGACGTAGCCCCGGGCCGTGAACTGCTCGCCGTAGGCGTTCAGCTTCGGCACCGGATCGTGGCAGAGCGAGCAGGGCGTGCCGTACTTCCTCGCGAAGGCGGGGATCGCCTGCAGGGGCGCCGCGAGTAGCGCCGCCAGCGCCGCCACCGTCAGAATGTGTTTCATGGACTCGGTAACCCTCCGTGTGTCCGGATCCACGTCCGGCGCCGCGCTTCGGCGGCCTCGAGGTAGCGCAGCCGCACGCTCACCACGCGCCGGACGATCAGGTCGACGAGCAGCGGTCGGTCGGCGCGCGGCGCCATGGACGTCACGACGTACTGGCCCCACCACCAGCGCAGCGCCTCCGTCACGCGCGCCACGCCGCGGGCCTCGAGCTCGTTGAAGTGGTCCAGCGCCACCCGCACCTCCCCCGAGCTGCGGGGCCGGATGAACCGCCACACCGCCTCGTCGGGGATGGTATCGAAGTCTATCACGACGCTGCCCCGGCGCACCGGGCCGACGGCGAGGCGGCGGATGGTCCGGTAGACGTCTGCGCCGTCTTCGTAGCCCGCGTTCACTACGACCGCCGTGACCGCGGCGCCGAACGCCGGCGCCGGACTTTGGCTGCCGAGCCGCGCGAGCGTGCCGGCGAGGACACGGCGCAGCGCGCCGTCCCCGCGATCGAGCGCCGCCACGGCGTCGTGCATGGACTCCGGGATCCCCTCGAACGTCCCCGACGCGGAGCGCCGCAGGGCGTCCTCCAACTCCCATTGGAACAGCTCTTCGGAGAGCGTGTGGAGGTTGGTGAGGATGTCCACGCCGATAC
Organism: uncultured Gemmatimonadales bacterium; assembly: GCA_964358595.1. GTDB lineage: Bacteria > Gemmatimonadota > Gemmatimonadetes > Gemmatimonadales > JACORV01 > CAYHQJ01. The sequence goes on along the minus strand of CAYHQJ010000023.1, from coordinate 13,057 downwards.
TGTTGCGCGTGGGCGCGGAGCCGAACAGCCCGAACAGCGTCGTCGCCTTGCGGAGCCACGCCTGGAAGGTGGCGTCCACGTAGATCTCGTAGATCCCGGCCTGCACGGTGTGCACCGGGTTGCCGACGTCGGCGACGTAGTGCATGGCACTGCCCGCGTAGAGTGCTGAGAGCGTCGGCCAGCCGGGTCTGCCGCCGAGCAGCGCGAGCAGCGCGAGGTCGGTGAACAGCTGCGCGTTCGCCTCGGCGTAGGTCTCGACCGCGCCCGGGAAGCCGATCGCCACGGCGAAGTCCCACGGCGCGCGCTTCAGCACGTCCGGAGCGTCCGACTTCGGGTGGTGGTTCAGTCCGTAGTGGCCGTGCGCCTGGCTCGAGAGCCCGGTGAGCCGCCCCATGTTCAGCGTCATCGGGTCGAACGGCACCGTGTCGCCGGTCGCGGTGCGCACGACGCCGCCGCCGGCGTCGCGCCAGATGCGGCTCTGGTTGCGGCGGTCGAGGTCGGCATAGATCGAGCCCAGCTGGAGCGCCACCATGAGCGGGATGCGCGGTCCCGCCGCGTACGGCGGGTGCGGATCGAGCGCGCGGTCCTGCGGCTTCATCTCCCGGTACACTGCGGCGAACGAGTCCACGCCGAGAACATGGGCCGCGCCGTTCATCAGGAAGAACTCCTTGAACGCGCGGGCGTCGAAGGCCACGGCCGTGGGGTAGCGGCGCAGGAACGCGTGGCGGAGCGCGGCGTCGGGGAGCGCGCACGCCCGCTCGTAGAACCAGGCGCGGAAGCGGGCGATGTCGGCGTCGGTCACTCCGGCGAGCGTGTCGGCCCGCACGGCGCGGCCCGACGGCGCGCGGGAATCGGCCAGCGCGCGCAGCGGGAAGAGATCGTGCAACGCGACCCCGTACCCCGTGACGTTGGACGGCACGAGGAGCAGGATCGCGGCGATCCCGGCGACGAACGGGAGCGGTCTCCGCATTGGTTGAACAAGTTGCGCGCGGCGGCGCGTTCGTGCCAATTGGCGTGCATGGGCGGCGCCATCCTGATCGGCACGCAGGGCTGGAACTACGACGCGTGGGTCGGGCCCTTCTACCCAGGCCCCACCCGGCCACCCGACTACCTGCGGGTCTATGCCCGCGCATTCCCGACCGTCGAGGTCGACTCCACGTTCTACGCCGTCCCCCCCGAGAAAACCGTCCTCGGGTGGGCGTCGAAGGTGCCCGAGCACTTCCGGTTCGCGCTCAAGACGCCGCGGGAGATCACCCACGAGCGGCGGCTGATCGACGTCGTGGACGTGCTCGCGGAGTTCACGGAGCGCGTGCGCCTCCTGGGCGCCAGGCTCGGTCCGATCCTGATCCAGCTCCCGCCGGACTACGGCCCCGAGGGCCGCCCGGCGCTCGAGCGCTTCCTGCCGCGGCTCCCCGCCGACCTGCGCTTCGCGCTGGAGTTCCGGCGGCGGGGCTGGCTGACACGGCCGATCCTGGACCTGCTCCGCGAGCACCGGGTCGCCCTGGCGCTGGTCGAGGGCCGGTGGATCGCGCGCGAGCGGATGCTGCGGCTCGCCGACACGCCCACGGCCGACTTCGCATACGCGCGGTTCATGGGCCCCGACCGGGCGATCGAGGACTACTCGGCGGTGCAGGTGGACCGTGGCGAGGAGCTCGGGCTCTGGGCGCCGAAGCTCGCCGCACTGGCCGCCCGGGTGACGGCCGTCCACGTGTATTTCAACAATCATTTCGAGGGCCATTCACCGGCCAGCGTGCGCCGGATGCAGCAGCTCCTCGGGCAGCCGGCGGTGGAGCCCGCTCAACTGGCGGACCAAACCGAGTTGTTCTAGGTTCGGACCCATGACCGAACCGATCGAGCCGGCCAGCGGCGAGGGGCGACGGCTCCTCTTCATCGAAGACGACGAGGCGGTGCTGAAGGCCCTCGGCGACTACTTCGCGGCGCTGAAGTACGAGGTCATCCGGGCCCCTACCGGCAAGCAGGGGATCGCCGCGTTCGACGCGTACGACCCCGACGTTACCATCCTCGACCTGAAGCTGCCGGACATCGACGGGCTCCAGGTTCTCGAGACGATCCGCAGGAGCCGGGCGGTCGTTGTCATGCTCACGGGCTACGGGGACATCCCCACGGCGGTGCGCGCGATGCGGCTCGGCGCCGAAAACTTCCTGACCAAGCCGGTGGATCTGCCGCATCTCGTGGCGGCGGTCGAGCGGGCCGTCGAGAAGGGGGAGCTGGGCCGGGAGAACTCGCGACTCCGCCTGCTCGTCCCCACCACCAAGAAGAGAATCCAGCGCTGGGCAGCGGCGGTAATCCTCGTGCTCGGCGCGCTGTGGATCGGCAATATCGTGGGCGATCTCGGCAACAAGCCGCCCCGGGTGGCGCCCATCGCGCCGACCAGGCTGCGCTCCGAGACGGCGGGCGCCGGCCGGAACCAGGATTCGCTCATCCGCACCCCTGTCCAGGGGCCCCAGCCGGCCGACAGCGCCAAGCGCTAGCGCGGTCTGGAAGGAAACTTTTCGAGGGGTATCGTCGTATATAATGGCGGGACGACCAAGCACCGTCCCTCGCTCCGCCGCCGACGTTCCTCTTGACGTCATCGCCCGCCGCCTGGCGGGCTGCGCGGGGCCCGGAGGTGAAGTTCCGGAAATCGAACGGGGTTCGGAGCCACCCAGGCACCGAACCCCGTTTTCTGGTACTTTCCACGGCCATTGACGAGACCCATTGATGCTGCCAGTGGCTGTACGATGACATGATACTATCACGACTGCGTATCGCCTTGTTCATGGTTGCCGCAGCCGCGGCCTTGGCGGCATGCGGCAACCACACGGCCCGGGCCCCGAATCCGACCGGATACGAGTGGCCGGACTCGTTCGCGTACCGGATCGACTACGTGTCCGACGTGCAGGGCAACGGCCGGACGCTGCTGCGCTTCGTCGAGTCGAAGCGACTCAACGTCTTTCTGCGTGACCAGCAGTACCTGGCATGGCATGACAGCGTGCTCAAGACCAGCCACATCCCCGGTGGGCTGCTCAGCGCGCTGCCGCACTCACCGGAGGACACTCTCGTGTACTACCTGCGGCTCGGCAGGTATGGCGACGTGACGGACGTGCAGCTCGGTTGCGATCCGGCCGTGCCGCAATGCGCGGACGCGCTCCCGTCGCTCATCCGGCTCGAATTGCGGAAGATCCTCCCCCGACTGTCGGTGTGGGCGGCACCCCGCGGCGGTTGGTGGGTGGACACGCTCTTCTGGGACGACGCGCCGCGGCCGCGCGGCGCCCGCGGCACGGTCGTCACGACCTACACCGCGGCGCGGGACACGACGATCGCGGGCCGGGGCTACTGGATGGTGGGGTGGACGTCGGTGCGCCAAGCCTTCCGCCGCGCCGACCCGCGGGGCCCCGCGGGGATGTTGGCCGAGACGCCGGTCCGGGAAACCGGCGTCACGTTCGTGGACAAGCGCCGTCTGCTGCCGGTCTACTCCACGTGGGCCGGTGCGGTGACGATTCCCGAGCAGCTTCGCGCGCTCGGCGCCACCGCGGAGGGCTTCCGCGGCCGTGCCTATCTGGTCGGCACGCGGTTCGACAGCGTCTTCGCCCGGGAGGGGATCGAACGGTGACGGATTCCACCCTCGGCGCGATCGAGCGGCTGCTCGTGGCGCTGCTGGTCGGGTTTCTGATCGGGCTCGACCGGGAGCGGGCCGAGGTGCGCAAGGCGCACGCCGAGTTCGCCGGGGTCCGGACGTTCCGGCTGATCGCCCTCGCGATGGCCGTGGCGGGGACCGCGGCCGGCGCGCTCGTGTACGTGCGGCTCTGAGTGCTGAGCAGGAATTGCATCGGATCGAGGGACTCGAGCCAGCGGACGGGAACCCGGAGCTGTAGTCAGTACGCCACCACGTCCCTGATCTCGTCCACCCGGACCCGCATGTGTTCGCCGCTGTCCCGCCGTCGTGCTTCGAGGTAGTGCGTGCCCGATTCCCGGTACCAGGTCCGCGGCTCCACCTCGACCGGTCCCTCATCCAGGACGATCCGCACGACGCCCTTCAGGATGAGGGCCGCCTGGAGCTTCTTCGTGAGGCCGGTGCCGCGCGGGCCGGTCGGCGACGGGTGGGGGGGCATCGGCCGCACTCCCGTTGATTCGAGCTTGAACGACCTCGGCGCAAACGCGGCCGAAGATGGCCGGCGGGGCTCGCGATTTCCGTGAGGCCCGTCACCGGCACTATTATCCACCCGCTATGCTGCGTCTTGCGGTCGCGCAATTCAAGCCCGGCAAGGGGAACTACGCCGAGAACCTCGCGCGCATCGGCGGCATCTTCGCCGAGCTCGCGGACCGCGCGGACCCGCCCGAGCTGCTGGTCTTCCCGGAGGCGGCGCTCACGGGCTACCTGCTCGAGGGCGGTGTGCGCGACCTCGCCGTCACGGCGGGCACGCTGTTCGAGGACCTGCTGGGGCAGCACGCCCGCTCGCTCGCGCCGCCGCTCGACGTCGCCATCGGGTTCTACGAGCGGTGGCGCGGGCACCTCTACAACTCGGCGCTCTACGCCACCCTCGGCGGAGCGGCGGCCGGAGTCGTCCACGTGCACCGCAAGGTGTTCCTCCCCACGTACGGCGTCTTCGACGAGGAGCGGTTCACCGAGTCGGGCCTCGGCGTCCGGGCGTTCGACACCCGGTTCGGCCGGATGGCGATGCTGATCTGCGAGGACGCCTGGCACTCCCTCACCCCGACGATCGCGGCGCTGCACGGGGCGCAGCTCATCCTCGTGCCCTCGGCGTCGCCGGCGCGCGGCACCGGGCCGCTGGAGGAGACGCTGTCGCGGCCTGGGAACGTCTCGCGCTGGGAGCGGATCGCGCGGTACGCGGCCGAGGAGCACGGGGTGTGGGTGGTGGTGTCGCAGCTGGTCGGGTTCGAGGGGGGGAAGGCCTTCGCCGGCGGCTCGGTGATCGCGACGCCCCGCGGCGAGGTGACGGCGCGCGGGCCCCTGTGGGATGAAGCGCTGGTCGAGGCGCGGATCGACTTCGAGGAGGTCGGGCGCGCGCGGGCGGACCTTCCCCTCCTCTCGGATCTCGAGGCGAAGCTGCCGCACCTGCTCGAGTCGCTCGAGGGCCGGGCGAAGCCGGTCGAGTACGACGGCCCGGAAGGGACGAGGAGCACCGCGGACGGCGGACCGAGGACGGACGCGGTCGCGCTTCCCGTTACGCAGACCCTTGCGGGCACGCCGGATCCGCTCGCCATTGACTGCCCGCTCGTCGAGCGGTGGCTGGTCGAGTTCCTGCGCGAAGAGGTGACGCGGCGCCGCGGATTCGAGCACGTGGTCGTCGGGCTCTCGGGGGGCGTGGACAGCGCGCTGACGGCGTTCCTCGCGGCCCGGGCGTTCGAGCCGAAGAACGTCTGGGGCTTCATGCTCCCCTACCGCACGTCCAGCCCGGAGAGCCTCGAGCACGCGAAGCTCGTCGTGGAGCAGCTCGGCATCAACAGCCGAGTGATCGACATCAGCCCCGCGGTGGACGGCTACCTCGCCACCCGCGAGCCCGACGCCGATCCCTCGCGCCGCGGGAACGTGATGGCGCGGATGCGGATGATCGCGCTGTTCGACCAGTCGGCCAAGCTGAACGCGCTGCCGCTCGGCACCGGGAACAAGACCGAGCGGCTGTTCGGCTACTTCACCTGGCACGCCGACGATTCGCCGCCGATCAACCCGATCGGCGACCTGTACAAGTCGCAGATCTGGCAGCTCGCGCGGCACCTGGGCGTCCCGCGCGCGATCGTCGAGAAGCACGCGACCGCGGACCTCATCAGGGGGCAGACCGACGAGGGTGACCTCGGCATCTCCTACTCGAAGGCGGACCACATCCTGCACTGGCTGCTGCGCGGATTCCCGCCGGGGGCGATCGAGGCCCTCGGGTACACGGGTGAGGAGGTCGCGCTGGTGCGGCGGCGGCTGGAGGGCACGCACTGGAAGCGGCGGCTGCCGACGGTGGCGATGCTGAGCCCGACGGCGATCGGCGAGTACTACCTCAGACCGGTGGACTACTGAGATGGAAGGCAGGCCTCCCCGCCTCTCCCACACGACGGTGGCCGAAGTGATGATGCCGCACATGGCGAACGTGCTCGGTAACGTGCACGGCGGCGTGCTGCTCGGCATGATGGACCGGGTCGGCGCGGTGGCGGCGATCCGCCACGCGCAGCAGGTGTGCGTCACGGTGGGCGTGGACCGGGTGGACTTCCGCGAGCCGGTGCGGGTGGGCGAGCTGGTCACGATGCAGGCGAGCGTCAACTACGCGCACCGCACCTCGATCGAGGTGGGCGTGCGGGTCGAGGCGGAGAACCTGCTCACCGGCGTCAAGCGCCACACCAACAGCTGCTACCTCACCTTCGTCGCGATCGACGAGCAGGGCCTGCCGGTGCCGGTGGCGCCGGTGATTCCCGAGTCCGACGAGGAGCAGGAGCGCTACCGCAAGGCCGAGCAGCGGCGCGCGCGGCGGATCGCGGACCTGGGGCCCGCCGCGTCGTCGTGAAGCCGGAGCGGGTGGTCCTCGTCCTCTCGGGCGGCGGGATGAAGGCGATGGCGCACGTCGGCGTGCTGCGCGCGCTGGCGGAGGCGGGGATGCATCCCGCGGAGATCGTGGCGACGTCGGCGGGCGCGATGGTGGGCGCGCTCATCGCGGGCGGGCTGCCGTACGAGGCGATCGTCCCCCTCGTCTGCGCCGTGAAGCGCGAGGATATCATGGCGCTGAACCGCGCCGCGCTGCTCCTCCAGGGCGTCGGCGCGCGCAGCCTGCTCAAGCCGGAGCCGCTGCGCGCCCTGCTCCACCGCCTGCTCCCGGTGCACGAGTTCGCGCGCCTCGTGCTGCCGCTGCGCGTCGTGGCGACGGACCTCGACAGTGGCGAGTCGGTCGTGTTCGGCGCGGCGGGCCGCACCGACTGCACGGTGCCGGAGGCGGTGTACGCGTCGATGGCGCTGCCGCTCTACTTCCCGCCCGCCGTGATCGGTGGACGGCGGATGGCGGAGGGCGGGCTGCTGCACGTGCTGCCGCTCGAGCCCGCGGCGGGGATCGATGCGGACGTGGTGGTGGCGGTGGACGTGGGGCCGGTGCCGCTCGCGCCGCCGCCGTGGATGAAGCTCGCGCCGCCGCTCGTCGCCGCGCATGACCGCGCCATGGCGATCGTGATGGCCGACCAGAAGGCGCGGATGGTCGCGGCGTGGACCAGCGATCCGGCGCGCGCGCCGCTGGTGCTCGTCGAGCCCGCGGTGGACCCGTACGGCACGTTTGCGTTCGACCACACGGTTGATTTCATTGAGGCGGGATACCGTGCCGCGCATGCCGCGTTGGCGCGAGTGAGGGCCACGTGAGCGAAGCCGCGCCCGACATCAAGCTCTTCACGGTCGAGAAGGCGAACCGCGCCCTGCCGCTGGTGCGCCGGATCGTGGATGACATCGTCGCCGAGCACCCGCACTGGAAGGACTTCGTGGCGCGCTACGAGCTGGCGGCCGCGGCCGCGCGGCCCGAGTGGGGCGAGACGCCGGAGATGGCGACGCTGCGCCAGGGGATCGATGCGGCCGCCGAGCGGATCAACGGCTACGTGAAGGAGCTGGAGTCGGTCGGCTGCCAGTTGAAGGGGTTCGAGCAGGGGTTGGTGGACTTCTACGGGATGTACGAGGGACGGCTGGTGTTCCTGTGCTGGCAACGCGGCGAGGGGGCGGTCACGCACTGGCACGACCTGGACGCCGGGTTCACGGGCCGGCGCGAGATCACGCCCGAGTTCGTGGCGGCCGAGTCGGAAGAGGTGGCGCGATGATGCTGTTCCTCCACTGGGCGGGCTTCTCCCTCTGGCTCGGCGCGCAGATCACGTTCATGGTGTGGGGCCCGGCCGCGCGCAACCAGAAGCTGGAGGTCTGGGCGCACACCTGGATCACGCTGTCGAAGGTGCAGCGGTTCATCGTGGCGCCGGCGTGTGTGGTCGCGACGGTGACCGGGATCGCGCTCACGATGCGGCTCGCGGCGTCCCACTTCGACATGGGCACGGCGACGTGGCTGATGGTGATGCAGGGTGTCGGGATCCTCGCGGCGATCTTCACCCTCGGCTTCGCGACGCCGCTGGCGAACCGCATGGCGTACCTCGCGGTGCGCAGCCTGGAGAAGGGCGAACGGGACCCCGCGGCCGAGCGGGTGCGCGCGCGGCTGGCGCTCCTGGGCTCGATCGGCGGGGTGCTCATTCTGGTGGCGCTGTACTTCGGGGCGCTCAGGCATGGGACGGGGATGTGAGATGACGAAGCGGCGTGACTTCGTGCGCGACGCGACCCTGCTCGGCGTCGCGGCCGCGTTTCCGGGAGCGGAGTGGCTGGACCAGGCAGGGGCGCGCGGGCGCGGGGGCGCAGGGGCACCGGCTGCCACGAGCCTCGCACAGGACTACTGGACCGCGCTGCGCGAGCAGTTCTACATCGCCCCGCGTGGCATCTACTTCAACACCGGTACGATCGGCGCCTCACCCCGTCCGGTTGTCGAGGCGGTGGTGCGCCACATGACGGCGTTCGAGACGGTGTTCGACGCGCAGGGCGTTGACCTCTCCGCGCTGCGGACCGCCGTCGGCTCGCTGCTCGGCGCGCCGCCCAACAGCTTCGCGTTCACGCGCAACACGACCGAGGCGATGAGCTGGGTCGCCAACGGCCTCGAGCTCGAGCCCGAGAGCGAGGTCCTGATGACCGACCACGAGCACGTCGGCGGCCGCTGTCCGTGGGAGATGAACGCGCGGCGCGGGAGCTGGACGATCACCCGCGTGCAGCTGCCGGTGCCGGCACGCAGCGCCGACGAGGTGATGGAGCGGTGGTCGCGGGCCATCACCCACCGCACGCGGGTGGCTATGATCAGCCACGTCACCTTCACCAACGGGCTGATCCAGCCGGTGAAGGAACTGTGCGCGATGTTCCGCCGCCAGGGGATCATCACGGTGATCGACGGCGCGCACCCGCCCGGCATGCTCCGGATGGACCTCACGGACCTCGGCTGCGACTTCTACTGCACGAGCCCGCACAAGTGGCTGCTCGCGCCGAAGGGCTCGGGGCTCCTGTACATCAGCGAGCCGTGGCTCGACCGGCTGTGGCCCACTATCGCCTCGGGCGGGTGGGACGACCTCGCGGCGAAGGGCGAGCGGTTCGACAGGGTGGGGACGCGCAACGACTCGCTGCTCGCCGGGTTCAAGGCGGCGGTCGAGTTCCACGAGAGCATCGGGCGCGAACGCATCGAGCGACGGGTGCGCGAGTTGGGCGATCGTCTGTACGACGAACTGGTGCGGATCGACGGCGTCGAGCTGAAGAGCCCGAGCGACGCGCGGATCCGCGCGCCGCTCGTCTCCTTCACCGTCCGCGGCTGGACCACGCAGGACCTCATCCAGGAGCTGTGGCGGCGGGGACCGGTGCGGGTCCGGCATGTGGCGGAGTACGACTACCACTGGGTGCGGCTCTCTACGCACGTGTACAACAGCGAGCAGGAGGTGGATCGCGTAGCGGGTCTGGTTCAGGAACTCGCGCGGGAGCGCCGGTAGTAGCCCGGGCCGTCCCTCGCCGCGCGGTTCGGGGTGGACTGCCGGGGCATTGGGGGTGAGAATATACCGCCGACCATGGACCGCGCTGCCCGAACCTCGCAGGAGCTTCCCGTCCACGTCCGCGCCCCGCGGATCGTGGGCCGGCCGGTGCTCAACGGCTTCGCGCACGTCGGGCGGTTCGGGATGCTCATGGTTGAGCTGGTCCGCGTGCTTCCCGAGTGGCGCATCTGGGTCCCTCGCACCCTCGAGCAGTGCCAGAACGTCGGCTACGGGAGCCTGTTCATCGTGCTCCTCGTGTCCGCGTTCGCCGGCGCGGTGACGGCGCTCCAGGCGGGCTACCAGTTCACCGGGAGCGTGCCGCTGTACATGGTGGGCGCGGTGATCACCGAGAGCATCATCCTCGAGCTGGGGCCCGTGCTTACCGCGCTCATCCTCGCGGGCCGGATCGGTGCGCGCTACGCCGCCGAGCTGGGGACGATGCGGGTCACCGAGCAGATCGACGCGCTCGAGTCGCTCGGCAGAAACCCGGTGTCGCACCTGCTGCTGCCGCGCATCCTCGCGGGCGTGGTGATGGTGCCGGTGCTCGTGGCGCTGGCGAACGGCGTCGGGGTGCTCGCCGGGTGGGGCGCGGCCCAGGGCTCGCTCGGCATCACCAACGCCGATTTCGCCTACGGCGCGCGCTACTTCTTCAGGTCGTTCGACCTGGTGTACTCGATCGTCAAGGCCGAGGTGTTCGGCGTCGTGGTGACCGTGGTGCCCTGCTACGTCGGCTTCACCGCGTCCGAGGGCGCCGAGGGCGTCGGCCGGGCGACGACGACGGCGGTGGTCTGGTCGAGCGTGCTGATCCTGCTGCTCGACACCGTGCTCGCCAAGGTGCTGCTGCCCTCGTGATCGAGCTCAGGGACGTGCACAAGAAGTTCGGGCGCCACGTGGTGCTCGACGGGGTGGACTTCGCCGTCAAGCGGGGCGAAACCGTGGCGCTGCTCGGCCCGTCCGGGACGGGCAAGAGTGTGCTCCTCAAGCACATCATCGGGCTGCTGCTGCCCGACAGCGGCGACGTGTTCGTGGACGGGCTCTCGGTGCCGCACCTCAGCCGCGGGGATCTGGCGAAGCTGCGGCAGAAGGTGGGCTACGCGTTCCAGACGGGCGCGCTGTTCGACTCGATGAGCGTGTATGAGAACGTCCGGCTCGGGATCGCCGACGAGCTCTGCTACCGCGACCGCGGCTTCTGCGACAACCGCGTGGCCGAGTGCCTGCGGCTGGTGAACCTCACGCCGGACGTGGGGCGCCTCATGCCGGCGCAGCTCTCGGGCGGGATGCGCAAGCGCGTCGGGATCGCGCGGGCGATCGCCGGGCAGCCGGAGTATCTTCTCTACGACGAGCCCACCTCGGGGCTCGATCCGGTGAACGCCGACTCCATGGACGCCCTCATCGAGCGGCTCCAGCACGAGCTGCACGTGACCAGCATCGTCGTGTCGCACGACGTGCGGGGCAGCTTCAAGGTGGCCGACCGGATCGCGCTGCTGCACAACGGCAAGATCCGGAAAGTCGGCACCGCGGAGGAGTTCGTTGCGGCGAAGGACGAGGTGGTGCGGGAGTTCCTGGAGCGCGACTTCCAGGTCCTCGAGGTGGAGGCCTAGATGGAGCTGCGGTATCGCCGCGAGGCGCTCGTCGGGGTGCTGATCGTCGTGGCGGCGGCGGTTTTCTTCTACATGATGCTGTGGCTGCGCGGGAAGTCGCTGCGCGGGGGCGAGACCGTGCGCGCCGCCTTCGCGGACGTGGCCGGCCTCAAGGAAGGCGACCCGGTGCGCACGTCCGGCGTCAAGGTCGGCCAGGTCCAGCATGTCGAGCTGACTGCGCCGGGCCGGGTCACGGTGACGTTCGACGTCAGGCTCGGCCCGGCGCCGCAGCGTGACGCGTCGGCGGCCATCAAGTCGCTGGACTTCTTCGGCGCGCGCTACCTCGAGTACCAGCCGGGACACGCGGCGGAGCCGCTCGGCGCCGACAGCGCGATCCACGGTTCGCGCGCGGCGGATTTCAGCGAGATGGCCGAGGGGCTGTCGGGGCAGGGGCGGGAGTTCCTGGGGAACGCGACCGAGCTGATCTCGCCGAGCACGGCCGGGGAGCTGAGAGCGGTGCTGGTGCAGGCGCGGCGCACGCTCGAGCAACTCGGCAACGTCGGGAGCGCGCCATCGGCGCAGCTGACGTCCGCGCTCGGCGACCTCAGGCGCGTGTCGCAGCGGCTCGACCTCCTGCTGGCGAACACCACGGCACCGGCCACGGCGACGATGCAGAACATGCAGCAGCTCACGGCGAGCGCGGCGCAGATCACCCAGACGCTGACGCGCACCACGGCAACGCTCGACTCGCTCATGACCAAGCTCAACAGCGGGCGCGGCGTGGCGGGCGCGCTGGTGAGCGACACGACGCTGCTCGCGGAGCTGCGGCGCACCAACCGGCACCTCGACTCGCTGGTCACGGACTTCATGGCGAATCCGAAGAAGTACATCAACGTGAGCGTGTTCTAACCCTGCTCAAGCTCCTCTTTCTCGGGACGTCGGCGGCGCGGCCGACCGTCGAGCGCAACGTCAGCGGGCTCGTCGTCACCCGCGAAGGGGAGAGCCTCCTCTTCGAGTGCGGCGAGGGGACCCAGCGGCAGATGATGCGCTACGGGGTGAGCTTCGCCCTGTCGGACATCTTCTTCACGCACTTCCACGCCGACCACTTCCTCGGGGTCATCGGGCTGATCCGGACGCTCGGGCTGCAGGGGCGCACCGAGCCGATGCGGTTCTTCGGGCCGCGCGGCGCGAAGCGGGTGCTCGGCGCGGCCCTCGGTCTCGGCGTCGAGCGCGCGACGTTCGAGGTGGAGGTCGTCGAGGTGGAGCCGGGGCAGATACTCTCCCGTGGCGACTACGAGATCCGCGCGTTCGCCGTGGAGCACGGCGGCGGCGCGCTGGGCTACGCGCTGGTGGAGAAGGACCGCCTGGGCCGCTTCAACCCGGACCGCGCGCGGGAGCTCGGCGTGCCCGAGGGGCCGCTGTGGGGAAAGCTCCAGCGCAGCCAGAGCGTGACGCTCGAGGACGGACGCGTCGTCGGGCCGGAGTCGATCGTCGGGGCGCCGCGGCCCGGCCGCAAGCTGGTCTATACCGGCGACACGCGTCCCTGCGCCGCGGCGGTGGACGCGGCGGCGGGGGCCGACCTGCTGGTGCACGAGGCGACGTTCGGGGAGGAGGAAGCCGAGCGCGCCCGCGAAACCGGGCACGCCACGGCACGCGAGGCGGCGCAGGTGGCGCTCGCCGCCGGGGTGCGGCGGCTGGTCCTCACCCACCTCTCGGCGCGCTACTCGCGCGACCCCGCGCCGCTGCTCGAAGAGGCGCGCGGCGTGTTCGCCGAGACGACGGTCGCCAAAGACGGCCTGGAGATTGACGTGCCGTATCGGGACCAGTAGGCACGGCGCGCCGTAGCGCGGTCAGAACTGCGTGTGCAGTCGCCCGACGACGAGCCGGCCGATCTCGGGCGCTCC
>CAYHQJ010000022.1:0-20502 GCA_964358595.1 uncultured Gemmatimonadales bacterium | reverse complement strand
GCTAGACCTCCACCACCAGCCCGTCGTATGCCGGCCGGACCGCGGGCGGGAGCTCCGCCTCCAGCTCCGCGTGCCCGGTCTCGTGGGTGAGGTGGGTCAGGTACGTCTGCTCGGCCCCGATCGCCCGCGCCGTCTCGACTGCCTCGGGGATCGAGAGGTGGGTCGGGTGCTCGCGGTACCAGAGGGCGTTGAGGACCAGGACGCGCACCCCTTGGAGTGCCCGGCGCGCCGGGTCGGGCACGCTCTTGACGTCGGTCACGTATGCGATCGGCCCGAACCGATACCCGAACACCATGGTCGGGCCGTGGTCGAAGGCGAGCGGCACCACCTCCATCCCCGCGACCGTCACCGGTGTGCCGGGCTCGAGCGGCGTGATCGTCACGGCGGGGCGCGCCGAACCCGGGATGGGCTGCACCGCCGGGTCGAAGATGTAGTCGAACTTCCGCGTCATCCGCTCCAGGGCGTCGGCGGGGCCGTAGATCGGCAGGGTGCCGCGGCGGTGCCCAGAGAGGGCGCGCAAGTCGTCAATGCCGTGGGTGTGGTCGGCGTGGTCGTGGGTGTAGAGCACGGCGTCCACGCCGCTGATGCCGGAGCGCACCATGGCGAGACGGAGCTCGGGCGGCGTGTCCACGAGGATGCGGCGGTCGTTCTGCTCCACTACGACGCTGGTGCGGCAGCGCCGGTCGCGCTCATCGCTCGAGGTGCACACCCGGCAGGAGCAGCCGATCTGCGGCACGCCGAAAGAGGTCCCGGTGCCGAGGAAGGTCAGCTTCACGGCGGGCTATACCTCTTCGACCTTGGCCATGTTGGTGGAGCCCGGCTGGTCGAACGGCATGCCGGCGATCACCACCACGCGGTCCCCCTTTGTCGCGTAGCCCTGCACGAGGATCCGCTCGCGCGCCGCGTCGAGCATCGCGTCATAGCGCGGTGGCTGGTCGGCGAACATCGGCACCACGCCCCACTGGAGGGCGAGCTGCCGGAACACCTTCTCGCCGTCGGTCACCGCGAGCACCGGCACCGGCGGCCGCGCGGCCGACACGACGCGCACCGTGAACCCGCTCTTGGTGAAGCAGACGATGAGCGGCGCGTGCAGCATGCGCGCCGCGGCGACGGCCGCGGCGGCGACGGCGAGCTCGGTGCGCACCGGGACCTCCTGGTCGGCGGCGCGCTGCTCGCGGCGGCGCGGCCCCTCGTCGTGCCGTTCGATCTCCCGGATGATGCGGTCCATCGCCTCGAGGGCCTCACGCGGGTACTCCCCCGCCGCGGTTTCGGCCGAGAGCATCACGGCGTCGGTGCCGTCGAGGATCGCGTTTGCGACGTCGGAGGCCTCGGCGCGCGTGGGCCGCGGGGCGTGCACCATGGACTCGAGCATCTGCGTCGCGGTGATCACCGGCCGGCGGTGCTGGATGGCGAGGCGGATCAGCCGCTTCTGCACCAGCGGCACCTCCTCGAACGGCAGCTCCACGCCGAGGTCGCCGCGCGCGACCATGATCCCGTCGCTCGCCTCGATGATCCGCTCGATGTCCCTGAGCGCCGTGTCCTTCTCGATCTTCGCGATGACGCGGATCGCTTGCGGCAGCAGGCCGCGCAACTGCTCCATGTCCTCGGCGCGCCGCACGAACGAGAGCGCGACGAAGTCCACGTCGTGCTCCGCCGCGAAGGCGAGATCCACCCGGTCCTTCCCGGTCAGCGACGGCGCCGAAACCTCGACGCCGGGGAGGTTCATTCCCTTGTGGCTCTTCAGCTCGCCGCCGTAAACGACGCGCGCCTCGACGAGCGGCGGCCGCACCTCAGTCACCTCGGTGGCGAGCACGCCGTCGTCGAGCAGGATGCGCGTGCCGACGCGCACGTCGTCGGCCAGCGCCTCGTACGTGGTGGGGATCTGGCCGGGCTTCGCTACGTCCTCGGGCGCGAAGACGACCGTACTGCCCTGCTCCAGCTCGATCGGCGCTGGCAGGTCGCCAACGCGGATCCGCGGGCCCTGAAGGTCGAAGAGCACCGCCACGGGCCGTCCCGCCTCCTCCGCCGCGTGGCGCACGAGCCGGATCCACTCCGCGCGCTGCTCAGCGGTGCCGTGGCTCGCGTTGATGCGCGCCACGTCCATACCGGCGGCGATCAGCGCGGCAACGACCCCTAGGCTCGAGCTGGCCGGCCCGAGGGTGGCGACGATCTTCGTGTGGCGGATGGGCACGCTAGAAGATAACCTCGACGCCGAGCCTCACCACTCGCGGCGGACCGTAGGCGAACAGCGGCTGATGGAAGTCGCGCGCGGCGGCCTGGTACAGCGGAAGCAGCTCGCCCGGACCCTCGATCAACCCGTTGCCGTCCGCGTCCGCGAAAGCGCGGTAGCGCGGCGACTCGTACGGAATCGGCGCGGGATTCGCATCGTACGCCTGTTGCGCGGCCCGCTGGATCTCCGGATCTCCGAGGCCCGGCGCACCGGTGTCGCGGCGCACCGCCACGATGTTCCGCCGGTTCAGCAGATTGCGCACGTCGAGGTACACGCTGCCGCGCGCGAGCGCGAGCCGCAGCGGCCGGCGCACCAGCACGTCGATCGACGACTGCGACGGCAGCCGGAAGCTGTTCGGCAGGTCGATCAGCGTGTCGCCCGCGGCATTGGTGCGCGAGTACGGCAGCCCGCTGCTCCAGCGCACGATCGCTGCGGCCTCGAGGCCGCCGAGGGCGCGCACGCCGGCAAGTCGCGGCCCCGCCCCGTCGTTCAGCTTCGCCTGGAGGACGGCGGTGAGGCCGTGGCGCCGGTCGTAGTCGAGCGGGAACTCGACCTCCGCGGGGATGATTGTGTCGGTGCCGCCCGGCGCGATCCGGATGCGGCGGAACAGCTGGAACGCGTCGGTCGCCGTCGCTTCCGCCTGCTGCAGCGTGTAGGCGACGCGCGCCCCCCAGCCGCCGCTCAGCTCACGCTCGAGCAGCAGCTCGGCGCCGGTCACGGTGCCGAAGTCGGCGTTGCCGAAGATCGCGGAGTCGGGGTCGAGGCCGAACGGCACCGAGGCCACCAACCCCTCGAGCCGCTTGTGAAACGCGTTGAGGCGCACCGCCGTGGTGGGCGTGGGCCTCGCGCGGAGGCTGAACTCGTACTGGCTCGCCGTCTCGAAACCCAAGGCGGGGTTGCCCGCGCGGAACCGCCCCGTCCGCAGCGTGTCGTCGAAGGCGGCGTCCACGAGGTACTGGAAGTCGGGCGCCTGGGCGAAGCGCCCCCAGCTCACGACGACCGTCGCACCGCGCAACACCGTCGAGACGCCGATCCGCGGGCTGACGGTGCCGCGGCTCCGGGCCTGAGCGCCCGCCTGCGACGAGCGCGGGTCAAACCGGTCGTAGCGCAGGCCGGCGGTGAAGGCGAGGTCGCTCCAACGGAACTGCCCCTCGCCGTACGCCGCCGCGCTGAGCGGCGAGAAGTCGGTCGCCGTGGCGGGCGGCACGCCCTGCCCTACCGGCAGGTATCCGAGGACGCGCTGGAACGTCTCGACCCTCTGGCGTACGACCTCACCGCCCAGGAGCAGATCCACGTCGCGGCCCGAGCCCAGCGCGACATCGAGCCTGGTGCGCAGCTCACCGAACCGGTTCCACGCGAGGTCGCCGCGCCCGCCGCCGCCGAGGAAGAAGGCGGGCACGCCCCAGGGCGTCGCCTCGCTCCAGTCCGGCGCGTCCATCCCGGGGATCGCCGCGCGCGACGCCGCCGTGTCCTGCGCGCGCGCCAACTCCTCGCCGCTGAAGCGAAAGCGCTCGCCGGTGAAGGCGCCGAACCGGTAGTCGGGCTGCGCGGCGAGCGCCCCGCGGATGAACTCGCGGCGGAAGTACGCCACGCGCAGATCGGCGACGAGGCTGCTGCCGCGCGAGCCGGCCGAAGCGTACTGCCAGTGCCCGCTGAGCAGCCGCCCGGTGACGCGCCGCGCGGGCGCCACCTGCGGGTCGTACTTCAACGCGCGATCGAACAGCAGCCGCTGCTCCACCGACTCCAGCCCGAACAGCCGCAGCGTGTGCCGCGCGCCGATCGGGACTACCAGCTTGGCGGCGACGTCGAGCTGCTCGCCGCTGTTATGCTGCAGGAGGTGCGGGTTCCCGCTCCGCGGGTCGCGCGGGTTGTCCGGCGCGGGCGCGTTCACGGGGTCGGCGTCGAGCCGCCCCGTCGCGTCCACGACGCCGACGAAACCGATGCCGCGGGTGAGCGGGCCGTCGGCCTGCGCCACGAACCGGTCGAGGCCGAGGTCCCACGCCTCGGGGAAGGCGCGGTCGCTCTCGTAGGCGAGCCGGCCCCTCCACCGCTCGCCGCCGTCCTTCGTCACCACGTTGACGAGCCCGGAGAGCGCCTGCCCGTAGCGCGCCGAGAAGCCGTTGGTGACGAGTGAGGCCTCGGTGAGCATGTCTGGGGGGATGCGGATGCCGAGGCCGCCGGTCGAGGCGTCGAGCTGGTTCTTCACTCCGAGGCCGTCGAGGATGAACGCCTGCTGGCCGAGGCGCCCACCGCGGTAGCTCTCGCCCACCGCTCCCGCCGAGAGCGCGACCGCCTCATCGAGCGTCGTGACCGGGAGGTTGCGCAGGTCCTCGGCGCTGATCCGCTGCGTCGTCGCGGTGGTCATCGGGTCGAGCACGACGTCGGGCGCGGTCTTGACCTCGATCGGCGCGAGGACGTAGGCGGCGGCCAGCTCGAAGTCGGCGATCGCCGTCTCCCCCGCGCGCACCAGCACGCTGTCGCGCCGCACGGTGGCGTAGCCCGACGCCTGCGCCTGCACGCGATGCCAGCCGCTACGGACCTCGCGGATGCGGTAGCTGCCGGCGCCGTCCGTCGTCGCGCGGGCGAGGCCATCGAGCAGGACGACCGCATCGGGAATCGGCTGGCGCGAGTCGCGGACGCGCACGGCGCCGACGATCGCACCGGTGGTCTGCGCGGCGAGCGGTGTCGTGCACGCGAGCAGCAGGGCAAAGGCGGCGCGGCGCATCACGGCACCTCGAAGAGCCAGAGATCGGTCGCACGATCCACGTACCGCTCGGCGACGATGCGCGTGCCCGACGGCGAGAGCGCCGGGTTGCGGAACCGCCCCTGCGCGACCTGCGACGCGATGCCGGAATCAAGGTCGAACAGCACGACGTCTCCGCCGTCGTCGCGTTGCACGGAGTCCTGCTGGCCCGGCTCGTAGGCGAACGTCACCGTCCCGCCGACGATGGCGACGAGCCGGCGACCGACGACGTGCACGTCCCGCACGACGGCACCGAAGTCCGCGACCACCGCGGTCGTGCCGGCCGAGAGCGAGCGCCGGTACACCTTCGAGTCGCCGTTGAGCGTGTAGTAGACCTCGGCCGAGTCGGCGCCCGCCGAGACCGACGACGCGTAGTCGGTGCCCGGGAGGACGATGCGCGCTCCGTTCGCTCCGAGCGACTGGAGCACGATCCCCCGCCCGCTCGCGATCGAGTCGACTGGGCAGCCGCGGCACTCCGTGTAGAGGAAGGCGAGGTCACCGCGGTAGACCAGGGCGCCCGTGCCGAGCCAGCGCACCTGGGCGATGCCCTGGTGCGTCGCGCTGCCCGGCGCCGTGTACGGCACGCCCGACACCACCGTCGTCCGGCTCGGCGCGTCGAACGGCGCGACGACGAGCGCGATCGACTGCGGCACACCCCCGCCGATGCGCGATGCCGAGCGCACGTAGGCGACGCGGCCGTCGGCCGAGACGGCGGCCCACACGAACGCGTTGGTGGAGTCGTCACCGAAGGCGCTCGCGTCGCAGATGGTGCGCACGGCGCGCCCTCCCGTGGGCGGGAGGACCTCGAGGCACCAGTCGCGGTCGGCGCGGTCGAGCCGCTCGGCGGTGTAGATGATGCCGGAGCCGTCGGGGAGCCAGCCCGGCGCGCGGTCGTGGCCGGGGTTCAGCGTCAGCTGCGCCGCGGGGCCCGGCGCGTACGGCCGGTCGGTGCCATGGTCGGGAGCGGTGGACGGCTCGCTGTGGGCGCACGCTCCCAGCGCGACGACAAGGGCGCAGCACGGCGGGGCGTGTCGAAGCCTCAAAACCCCTCCACGAACTTCCGGAACCGCTCGGCGCGCAGCAGGGTGAAAACGAACGACCGCTCGCGCCGGCCCTCCTTGCTTCGGAGCACAGCAAGGAGCCCGGCGCGGTCCACGGCGGGCCAGCGCGCGAGATCGGGGATCAGCGCCGCGATCGCGGCGATCCGCCCGGGCACCGACCGCGCGCCTAGGGCGCGGGCCACGCGCCGCGTCACGTCGCGCAAGGCACGCGCCCGGTCGCCGCCGTAGCGCCGCTCGATCATTCGCGTCACCGCGAGGCCGATCGCCTTGATGTCGGTGTCGCGGAAGCCGTCCGCACTGGTGCCGTCGGTCGCGAGGACCATGTCGCACTTCGCCAGCTTCCGCAGCGTCCCGGGACCCGACCGCGCGCCCGGACGTCGCGCGAGCCGCGCCGCCTCTTCGTCGGCGAGGGCGCGCACCTTCGCGTCCACCGACCGGAAGCCGAGCTTGTAGTAGAACCAGAACGAGCCCGACTCGATCCCCTCGGGGTTCTGCCAGCCGAGCTGGTAGCGACGCATGATCAGCTTGCGCGCGCCGAAGTGGTGGTGGAACAGCGAGGCGAACCGCGCGAAGACGAACGGCGACTCCCCCGCGCGGTAGGTCGGGAAGATGTTGATCGCGATGTCGGCGCGGTCGAACAAAAGGACTGCGTAGCCGTAGCCGATGGGCACGCCGTTCTTGACCAGCAGCGCGCCGAAGTCCGCCTCGAGGGTGAGCCGCAGCGGCTTCACGAGGCCGAAGACGTAGATCTCGAGCCCGCGGCCGCACTCCACGCGATACACCTCGTCGCGGTTGGCGTGCACGATGACATGGAACTCGCGCTCCCGCTGCGAGAGCGCGGCGCGCGCGGCGTCGATGATCCGGCCCGCACGCGGCGGCGGCACGACCTCCAGTGCGCCGACGGGCCGGCGCACCTCGGCGGCGAAGTCCTTCGGCCGCTCGCGGATGATCTCCCGGTGGTAGAACACGCGCTGGACCGGGAGCCGGGCGTGCGTCACCGCATCCGGGCAGCCGCTCAGATCCCAGACCAGCGGGAGGTTGAGGCTCTCGAACAGGTGCCGCTCCAGCGACGGCGCGAAGCCCTTCTGGTGCAGCCGGTCGAGCAGCCATTGCAGGTCCGTCCGACGCTCGCCCTTGCGGGCCCACTGCACCCAGTCCCACGAGGGCACGTCGTCGTCGTCGAGACCTTCGTTCTCCGCCCACGCCACCACCAGCGAGAACAGCGCGGCGATCTCGTCCCACGTGTGGCGCTTGTAGGCGGGCCAGTCGATCTCGACGGCGCGGCCGTACTTGGCCGCCAGCCAGCGGCTCATGGTGTGGTCGAACGGGTAGCGGTAGCGCGTGCCGGCGATGCCGGTGTTCTCCAGCTCGTCCCGGTGCCGCCTCGCCAGCCGCTCGAACGCCGCGAGCGCCGCGAGCGCGCGCCTCAGCTCCGCCGCGTTCCTCGGGAACGCCCGCGCGAAGCAGAGCCGCTCGTGCTCCCCCAGCAGGCGCTCGGCCGGGCTCACGCCGTTTCGCGCTCCACCAGCTCGCGGAACAGGTGCCGGATGCGGTCGGTCACCGGGCGCTCCCTGGGGAGCACCCGCCCGTCCAGCTTGTGCACGGGCGCAACCTCGGCCACGGTGCCCGTGATGAACAGCTCCTCCGCGCGCGGCAGCTCGTGGTCGAAGGTCGGCGTCTCGCGCACCGGGATGCCGTGCTGCCGGCACAGGTCGAGCACGGCCGCCCGAGTGATACCGGGCAGGATGTAGTTGCTGAGCGGCAGCGTGCGCACCTCGCCCTCGAAGACGGCGAAGAAGTTGTTGTGGGTGCCTTCGGTGAGCACGCCGTCACGCACGTACACCGCCTCGTGCGCCCCCTGGTCCCGGGCCCGCTGGTTGGCCAGTACGTTCGGGGTGAGCCCCGTGACCTTGATGTCGCAGCGCGCCCAGCGGTCGTCGGGCACGAGCACGATCGCGACGCCGGGGTCGGCCCACTCGGCGTTGGGCGTGAATCCCCATGCGTAGGCGAACACGGTGGCCTTGGTCTCCGGAGGGGGGAACGCGTGCGAGCGCACGGGCGGCGCGCCGCGGGTCACCTGGATGTAGATCAGCGCATCGCCGCCGAGCTGGTTCTCGGCGAGCAGGCGCGCCGGCACGTCCTTGAGCGGCGAGAGATAGGTGCCCATCCGCATCTTGCCGAGGCAGTCGGCCACCCGGCCGAAGTGCTCGCCCAAGAGGAACGGTTTGCCCCGGTAGGCGCGGATGACTTCGTAGATGCTGTCGGCGTACAGGAATCCCCGGTCGAGCGGGCTGATGTGCGCCTGCTCCATCGGCAGGAACTGCCCGTTCAGGTAGACAGTGCTCATCTCAACGGCCTCGCCAGATCTTCCAGCGGTCCACGACTTCCTCGCCGCGTACGACGTGGTACTCGTCGAACAGCGCCGCGGTGAGGCACGAGTGATTGGGCAGGATGCGCACCTTGCCGCCGACCCGGAAGCGGCCTTCGATGTCGGCGGCGGATGCGCCCGCGACGATGCCGTGCTCCTGCGACACGGCCGTAAGGTCGACCGACGGCTCGAGCGTCGCGCCCGCGATCCCAGCCAGCAGCGGGCCCAGGCCCCGCCGCTTCGCGGGGTCCCAGGGGCCGAGATCCTTCGACATCGCCAGCGCGCCGGCGTCCACGAGCGCGTGCTCCGCACCCGGCTGGTGGGATATCACGGTGGCGAGCACGCTCACCGCCACGTCCTCGACCGTGCAGACGCCGGTCGCCGCCTGCATGTAGTCGTAGAAGACGTAGTTGCCCGGCCGCACTTCGGTGACGCCTTCGAGGCTCTCGGCCGCGGCGATCGAGGGCGTCGAGCCGACGCTCACGTCGGGCACGGGGATGCCCAGGGCCCACAGGCGCTCCGCGAAGGCGACCATGACCGCGCGCTCCTCGGCGGCGATCCGGCGCCGCTCGGCGGCGTCCTTCGCATGGTAGGCGTGCCCCGCGTGGGTCAGGATGCCGTCGAAGGTGATGCCCGGCGTGTCCACCAGCCGGCGCACCAGCTCCACGCTGGCGGTCGCTTCCGGGTCCACGCCGGCACGGTGGTAGCCGCAGTCCACCTTGAGCCAGGTGTGCGCGCTGATGTGGGCGGCGCGCGCCGCGGCGGCGAGCGCCTCGAGCGCCTCGTGCGAGTCCACCACGACGCGGAACGTGATCCGCCGCGCCAGCTCGACCACCTCGTCCAGACGGCTGACCGGAACGGGAACCGCCCAGGTGATGTCGTCGAAGCCCTGCTCGGCGAAGTCCTTCGCCTCGACGATCGTGGCCACGGTGATCCCGCGCGCGCCGCGCTGGAGCTGGAGCCGGCCGATCTCGATGCACTTGTGCGTCTTGATGTGCGGCCGGAGCCGCGCGCCGAGGCCGGCGACCCGGTCCGCCATCCGCTGGACGTTGCGCTCCAGAACCTCGAGGTCGAGGAGGAGCGCCGGGGTCGGCAGGTCCTGAACGCGAAGGCGGCGCGTCATCGCCCGCCAAAGGTGATGCCGCGCCGCCCGTTCCTCAATGCCTGCCCTGCCGGCGCGTCTGCGCGTCAGCGAGTCTGCCGACTGTCTTTACTGCCATCCTCCGCTGAGCGCCGACGTTTGGCTTGCCCGCTCTACGCGGACCGCCTGCTTGTACTCGCGGCCATTGAGCCTAATGGTGACGAGGTACGTCCCCGGCTCGACGAGGCTCCCGGCCGCGCCGCCGCCCACACGGGCGCCGAGCGTGCCGAAGGGGCCACCCCCACCGCCGAAGCCCTGCTCGATCGGGTTGCCGCGGTTGAGACCGCCCGCCGAGCGCGGGTTGAGCGCCGCCTGGAGCGGGCCCTGCCACTGCCCGGGCTCGCCGCGCTCCGGATCGCGCACCAACGCGGCCAGCGCGCCGGTCCGGGCCCGCCTTCCGCCCGCCGTGTCCGGCATCGCTGCACCGAGGCTGTCGCGCAGGAACGCCAAGCGCGTCGCGGCGCGCACGCTGTCGCGCCGGGCGACCGGGCTGAGTGGCACGCGGGTGCGGCGCATGTCCCACGTGAGCCAGCGCAGTGCCGTCGGCCGCGCGTTGGTGTACAACGTGCGCACCGTGTCGCCGCGGACATCCGTGATGACCACCAGCACGGTGTCGCCGGGGGGACGGCTGGGGCCGCCCATCAGCGACTGCGCCAGCGCTCCCAGCCCGCCGCCGCCACCGCCACCACCACCACCACCGAAGCCGGCCTGCTCCGCGAACTCGACCGCCTCCTGGCCGAAGATCGCGACGGCCGGGTTGAACTGCGCCGTGTCCGCGCCAACGGCACCGGGACCCCGCGGGCCCTGCGCCAGCATCGGCCCCTCACCGCGGATGCGGATCGGGATTCGGACGCCGGCGGGCGGATTCGGGACGCTGAAGACCTTGTTGCCCCGGGCGCCCACGCCGCCGCGCGCCGCCCGGCTGCTGTAGAGGAGCGCGGGCTCGACGGCGAACACCGCCACCGGCTCGCTCAGCAGCGAGTCGGTGGCCTGCTCGAGCGGGCCGATGTCCATCACGTAGAACGAGCGGCCGTGCGTGGCCGCCACCAGCTGCCGGTCGCGCGGGTGGATCTTGAGGTCGTGCACCGGCGCCGGTGGCAGGCCGCCGTCGAACCGGCTCCAGTGCGCGCCCGCGTCCGTCGAGACGTAGGCCGTCAGCTCGGTGCCGAGGAAGAGGAGATCGCGGTGCCGCGGGTCCTCACGGATGACGTGCACGTACTCGTTGTCGGGAAGCGTCGCGCTGATGGACCGGAAGGTGCGGCCGAAGTCGTTCGAGACGTACACGTAGGGGTGGAAGTCGTCGTTCCGGTGCCCGTCGAACGTCACGTACGCCGTCGCGCTGTCGAAGCTCGACGGCTCTACCCGGCTCACCCACGTGCCGCGCGGCACGCCGGGGAAGCGGCCCGTCAGGTTCTCCCACGTGGCGCCGTCGTTCTTCGTCAGCCAGACGTTCCCATCATCGGTGCCGGTCCACAGGATCCCCGGCCGGAGCGGCGACTCGGCCAGCGTGGTCACGGTGCCGTGTGTCTCGGCGTTGCTCACGTCAACTGTGATGCCGCCGCTGCGCGCCAAGCCCGTGCGTATCTTCGCCGAGTCGCGCGTCGAGAGGTCCTCGCTGATCGGCATCCAGCTGTCGCCGCGGTCGACCGTCTTCCACACGCGCTGCCCGCCCATGTACAGCGTGCGCGGGTTGTGCGCCGAGATCAGGAACGGCGCCTGCCAGTTGAAGCGGTTCGTCGTCAGCACCATCGTATCCTGGTGGATGCGCGCGCGCAGCGAGTCCACGATCCGCTGCTGCTCGGGGGTCATCGGCTGGGTCGTGTCGCCGCGCGCGAGGATGACGGAGTCCTCGAGCATGCGCGCGATCGTGGGCTGGCCGCCGAAGCCGCCAAACCCGCCTCCACTTCCGGCGTCCGCCACCCGCCCCGGCCGGATGTTGCGGCTCTCCCAGGTGCGCAGGTTGCGGCGCTGGATGTTGCCGCCCTGCGACTCGCTGTAGACGACATCGGGATCGGTCGGATCAATGGCGGCGTAGAAGCCGTCGCCCCCGCCGACGTTCGTCCAGTCTTCGTTGCGGATGGCGCCACGCGGCGACTGGGTCGGGCCGCACCAGGTGCCGTTGTCCTGCAGCCCGCCGCACACCCAGAACGGGCGCTGCATGTCGAGGCCCACCGCGTAGAACTGCCCGACCGCCATCTGGAGGATGGCGTCGTAGGTGCGGCCGCGGTCGAAGGTCTGCGCCACGCCGCCGTCCTCGCCCACGATGTAGTGATCGGGATCGTTCGGGTTGATCCACAGGGCGTGGAAATCAACGTGGATCCCCTGCCCGACCTGGCGGTAGGTGCGGCCGCCGTCGTTCGAGAACTTCATGTTAGTGGCGAGCCAGTACACCCGGTCCGGGTTCCGCGGGTCCACGCGCAGCTGCGAGTAGTAGAACGGCCGGTTGTTCTCCGAGTTCATGCGGGTCCAGCTCGCACCGCCGTCCGTGGAGCGGAACAGACCCGACTGGAGCCGCTGGCGCTGCGTCGTGTCGGGCACGAAGCCGCGCTGGCGGGCGCGCCGCACCGACTCGGGGTTGGGGTTCGAGTCCGCCTCGACGATCAGGTACACGGTGTTCGGGGCGCTCGGCGCCACCGCGACGCCCGTGCGGCCCCACGTCGTGGTCGGCAGGCCGTTGCCCGTGATCGGCGTCCAGGTCTCGCCGCCGTCCGTGCTCTTCCACAGGCCGGAGCCGCGACCGCCGCTGCGCAGGAAGTACGGCCCGCGCTGACGCTCCCACGCCGTGGCGTAGAGCACGCTGGGGTTCGACGGGTCGAGCGCCATGTCCACGAAGCCGGCGCTGTCGCTCACGAACTTGACTTGCCGCCAGGTCTGGCCGCCGTCGGTCGTCTTGTAGATCCCACGGTCGCGGTTGGTGCCCCACACGCGGCCGAGGGCCGCCACCCACACGATGTTGGGGTTGGTCGGGTGGACGAGGATCCGGCCGGTGACCTGCGTCTCGCGCAGCCCGACGTACGTCCACGTCCGGCCCGCGTCGGTGGACTTGAAGACGCCCGCGCCCGGGGAGACGGAGTTGCGCGAGTTCGGCTCGCCGGTGCCCGCGTACAGGATGCTGGTGTCCGAGGGCGCAATCGCGATCTCGCTCACCGCGTGCACGCCGGTGCGGTCGAAGACCGGCTCCCACGTGGTGCCGGCGTTGATCGAGCGCCACAAGCCGCCCGTCGCGAAGGAGACGAAGATGACCTTGGGGTTCTGCGGGTTGGCCTCGATGTCCACGACCCGGCCGGTCATGTTGGCCGGTCCGATCGAGCGCCACCGGAACGCGGCGAGGAAGGCGGAGTCGGCCTGCATCCGCTGGGCGTGGGCCGGCGCGGAAGCCAGGAGCGCGAGGGCGAGGACAGTGATCGCACGGCGCATGGTTGGACCTCGTGCTGAGACGTGTGTGGATCAGGGCGACACCGCCGGCCCGAGGGCCGCGGCCAACATCTCTATACGCCGCAGCGGGCCGGGACGTTGACGATGAGGCGCGCCGGGGTTTTGTTCCAGCCACTATGGACCCCAACGACAGCTACGAGCTGCTGCGCAACCTGACCTCGCCCGTCGTCGCGATCACCTCGCGCCGGGGCGACAAGCTCAACGGCATGATTTCCGACGGCGCGATTCGGGCTTCCATCGTCCCGGACATCCCGCGCGCCGCCGTCTTCGTCCACAAGGTCAACTACAGCCACGACCTGATCTTCGAAACCGGCCGCTTCGGTCTCCACATCCTGCACGACGGCCAGTTCGAGGTCATCCACAAGCTCGGCTTCTTCAGCGGACGGGACCACGACAAGCTCGCCGACATCCCGCACCGCCTCGGCCAGCTGGGGCTGCCCGTGCTCGAGGACTGCTACGCCGCCTTCGAGTGCGACGTCATCAACGTGATGGACACGGGTGCCTCGACCTGCTTCCTCGGCGAGGCCAAGGCGGTGCACCGGGGGCCGGGCCTGCGGCCGATGACGCCGGCGTACATGCGCGAGCACATGCCGGCGTCGTGGGAGGATGCGTACGTGCGGAACCTCGGCTGGGCACAGGAGTGGGCGCGCAGCAAGTCGCGCGACGTCAGGGCGGTCGTCTGGCGCGGCCTCACACCCTGAAGTAGTAGACCACCTTCCCGACGAGCGCCCCGCGCAGCGGCCGGCGCCACGGCACGCCTCCCGCGAGGTCCGTCGGCCAGGCGCTGTTCCACACCAGGTACGCATCGCTCCCCGGCCGCGGGATCCAGTGAATCCGCGCGTTCACCGTGAGCCGGTCCGACTCGTTGTCGTGCTGGAGGAATACCGTCGTGTTGAGCCGCGGGCTCGTCGCGTAGTCGAGACGCAGGCGGGCGGTCCGGGCGTCGAAGCGTCCGGTGGGCAGGCGCACCCATTGGAGCTCGCCTTCGACTTCGGCGATCAGGTGCGGCGCGATCCGCGCCGCCACGCCGTACGCCAGCTCCGTCGCGCGGCCGGTGTAGTAGTCGCCGGCGCTGGCTCCCAGTTCCACCTGGAACGGCCGCGCGGGAGAACTCTCGAACTGCACTTCCGCGCGATTCCACCCGTAGCGCCCCGGCGCCACGATCGTGCCGGGGAAGATCTCGAAGCTGTCGCCCGGCACGTCCAGGTAGCGCTGCAGGTTCAGCTCGAGCTCGGCGCCCGACTGGAACTCGGCGCCCAGCGGGCGGACCTCGTAGAAGGCGTTGTCCAGCGCGCCGTCCAGGGTCGTGGTCACGTCGGCGTTGATCGGCATCAGGCTCAGGCGGCGGATGCCGAGGCGGTTGCGCGGCCGCGGGAAGAACCGGAACGCCGCGTTGTAGCGCCAGACGCCCGTCTGCCGCACGAAGCCGAGGGCGGGATCGTAGCCGTCCTCGACCCGCGTAACGCCGACGAAGTTGTCGGCCCAGTCGTTAGGGTAGTCGAGGAACGCGCGCCACGCCGTGCGCCCCGGCGCGCCCTCCCCGTCCCAGCTCGCGGCCGCGTAGCCGGCGAGGATCAGGTTCTGGCCCCGGAGCAGCGCGGGGATCTCGACGTCCAGGCCCGCCGAGCGTCGCGTGCCCGCGACCCCGGGCCCGCCCTGCCCCGTCACGATCCCGCCGACGTACCCGCGGGAGAAGAGGTCGTGCTTGAGCCGGGCGACGACGTCGAACGCGTCCTCGTCGCCGCCGGTGCGCAGCGCGAGCAGGCCGACGCGCTCGCGCCCCACGCGCCCCGTGAGCCGCGCGCCCGCCGCGATCGGAATCGGCAGGCGGGTGTCGAGGTCGAGGCCGATGCGGCGGCTGTAGAAGACCTGCGCGCGCTCCGACTGCCCGAAGTCGAAGGTGCCGCTCGCCTCGAGGAAGAACGGACGCTTTTCCGGGAAGAACAGCGGGAACCGCGTCAGGTTGACCACCTGCCGGTCAGCCTCGACCTGCGCGAAGTCGGTGTTCGCGGTGACGTCGAGGGTGAGCGTTGGCGCGACGGCGAGCTTGCCGTCGAAGCCAACCTTCGCCTCGGCGTCGGACCGCGTAGTCCGGACGTAGGCGCCGGCCGAATCGAAGTCGCGGGTCGCCACCGCGCCGCTGCCGGCGGCGTAGGGCCGCGCCTCGAACAGCCCGCGCCGCGGCAGGTCGTTCAGCCCGGTGAGCTGCCCCTCGTCCTCGAGGTAGAGGATCCCCTGCTGGCGGCGCCAGCCGCGCCACTCGACCTCCTCCTGCCGGTGGCGGATCACGCGGCCGACGTTCATCCCCCACGTCTCCTCACCCTGGCGATAGCGCAGCGTCTGCCAGGGCAGGAACAGCTCGGCCGCCCATCCCCACGGCGTGACGCGCGCCCGCGCGTCCCACACGCCGTTCCAGTCCTCGTTGGCGTTCTCGGCGCTGCGGATCTCGCCGTCCATCAGCGCGCCGTTCGGGTTGGTGCAGAAGATGTAGCCGGAGCGGCGGTCACGCTGGGGGTCGAGCACGACGCAGAACACGTCGTCGGGATCGACGTCGAAGTCGCGGCGCAGCTGGGTGCGGCGGATGCGCTCCGGCGTGCGATCGTAGGCCCACAGCCCGACCCACAGCCCGCCATCGGTTGCGAGAAAGCGCACCACGGTGCGCTCCGAGGCCGGCTGGCCCTCGTGCGGGTCGCGCTGGGTGAACGCGGTGACCGAGTCGGCACCGAGCCACTCGGCTTCGTCGGGGACGCCGTCGAGATGGGGGCTGCCGCGCACGTGCGTCACGCGCGCGACGCCGTTCACCGGAGACTGCGCGCCGAGCCCCGCGGGCAGGGCGAGCAGGACGGCCAGCGCGACGGCGCTGCGGCGCATGGTTTCCCGGCTAGGTCGCGCGCAGCGTTCGCGCCGCGCACGTGATCAGCTCCCACGCCTTCGCGACGTGGTTGCGCGTGGTGCGCAGGTTGCCGATCGCGAGCCGCAGCACCAACCGGTCGCGCAGCCTGGTGTGCCACAGGAAGACCGGCCCCTCGCCGTTCACGGAGTTGAGCAGCCGCTCGTTGAAGGCGTCCTGCTCCTCCGGCGTGCCCGGTGGCGCGGCGCGGAAGCAGACCGTGCTGAACGGCAGCGGCGCACACAGCTCGAAGCCCGGCTCCTTCTCCACCCACTGCGCGAACTCGCGCGCCATGGCGCAGTGCGCGCGGATCCGCTCGCGCAGCCCCCCCACGCCGAACGCCCGGATCACGAACCACAGCTTGAGCGCGCGGAACCGCCGGCCGAGCTGCGGGCCGTAGTCCATCAGGTTGGTGGCGCCGCCCGCGCCCTCGCTGGTCTTGAGGTACTCCGGCGTGAAGGCGAAGGCGGCCTTCAGCGCGTCGGGCTCGCGCAGCAGCAGCACCGAGCAGTCCACCGGCGTGAACAGCCACTTGTGTGGGTTCACGACGATCGAGTCCGCCTCCTCGAGCCCCGTCATGAGCTGGCGGTACTCCGGGCAGATGGCCGCGGCGCCCGCATACGCTGCGTCCACGTGCAGCCACAGCTTCTCGCGCCGCGCGATCTTCGCGACGTCCACCAGCGGGTCCACGCTCGTCGTCGAGGTCGTGCCCGCCGTCGCGACTACTGCGATCGGCAGCCTGCCGGTGCGCCGGTCCGCCGCGATCGCCGTGTCCAGTGCGGCAACGTTCATCCGGAACGCCGCGTCCACCGGCACCTTCCTCAGGTTCTCGTGGCCTAGGCCGAGGGTGATCACGGCCTTGTCGATCGAGGAATGGGCGTGCTCGCTCGCGTACACGGTGAGCGGCGGCAGGTCCACGCGCCCCGCCATCCCGCGCGTGCGGACGTCGCCGTCGTGGACACGGTGGCGCGCCGCGGCGATCGCGAGCAGGCTGCTGATCGAGGCCGTGTCGTTGATGTGGCCGCGAAACTGCGGCGGGAGTCCCATCATCTGGCGGAGCCAGTCGGTGACCGTCTCCTCCAGCTCCGTCGGCGCGGGGCCGGTCTTCCACAGCATCGCGTTGACGTTGAGCCCCGCCGCCAGCGCCTCGCCGAGGATGCCGGGGCCCGAGCCGGTGATCGCAAAGTAGGCCAGGAAGCCCGGGTGGTTCCAGTGGGTGACGTTGGGCTCGATGAGCCGGCGATAGTCGCCGAGCAGCGCGTCGAGCGGCTCGCCCTGCTCGGGTGGCTTCTCGGCAGCTGCGCGCGCACGTCGCCGGGCGCGATCTTCGGCAGGACGGGATACTCGCCGACGTGCTCGAGGTAATCGGCGATGAGGTCGGCGACCTGGTGCATCGCCGCGCGGAATAGGGGAGCGGGGATGTCCCCGAGCGCGGGCTCGCTCATGGCGAGCGCAAGATGCGCGCCGCGCGGCGCCCGCGCCAGACGCTCACGCCTCGTGGGGCGCGGGCACCTGCTGCGCGTACGCCTCCATCTCCCGCGTCAGCGGGAGCGTGGCGATCACCAGCAGCGCCGCCATCCAGAACGGCACGTCGCGGCCGAACGCATCCATCACCGCGCCGGCGCAGATCGGGAACGCCACGCGCGACATCCCCCCGAACGTGTGCTGCACGCCGAGGTAGAGCCCGCGCTCCCCGCTCGGGATGACGCGCGTCAGCGTCCCGCTCACGCACGGGAACAGGAACGCGGTGCCCAGCGGCATCAGCGTGATGGAGAGGATCAGCACCGGCCAGCTGTGGATGAACGACATGAGCGCGAGCCCGGCCGCCAGCAGCACGATCCCCAGGCGGGAGAGCCGCGCCTCGCCGAGCCGGTCCACCAGCCCGCCGAGGAATCCCGCGCGCACCACGACCCCCATGCCGCCGAGATACATAATGATGTAGCCCACGGTGTGCTCCGTGATCCCCATCCGCTGGACGAGGAGCAGCGGCATGGTGGGGACGGTGCCGTAGAACGCGCCGATCGCCACGGCATAGATCCAGATGAGGCGCGGGGCCGGCTCGTGCCACCGCGCGATCACCCGCCAGATCGCCGCGCGGCCGGTGGTGGGCGGCGGCGTGGTGGTTCCCGGCGCGAACGCGCCCGACGCGCGCATCCCCTTCGACTCGCGCAGGAACCGCCACGCGAATCCCGCCACCAGGAGCGCGAGCGTGGCGGCGGCAAGCCCCGGCGCCCGCCGCCCGCCGAGCTGGTCGAGCAGTGAGCCGAACGCCGGCCCCACGACCGCGCCGAAGCTGGTGACCGCGGTGAGCCAACCGAGACTCTTGGTGCGCTCCTCGGGCGGGCTCGCGTCCGCCACGTACGCCTGCACCACGCCGATCGTGCCGCCGCCGATTCCCTGCACGATGCGCGAGACGAGCAGCACCGCCAGCGAGCCCGAGAAGGCGAAGACGACGTACGCCACCGCGGTGATCACGAGGCCGATCAGGATCGCGGGCCGCCGCCCGTAGCGGTCCGAGACCCGGCCCCACACCGGCGAGAAGGCGAGCTGCGCGATCGAGAAGGCCGAGATCAGCACGCCGACCATCAAGGCGTTGGCGCCGAACTCGGTGGCGTAGTACGGCAGGAGGGGCAGCACCATCACCAGCCCCACCATGTCCACGAACGCCGTGATGAACAGGACGATCAGCTTGGCCATCGGTTGCCGCTTGCCGGGAGAACTTGAAGCCGGAGTGGTTGACACGCAATTGAATTAGCGCCGGCAGGCGCAGCAAGGCAAATCCGCCACGCCGTCAGCATGTGGCAGCGCACCGCGGCCTCAGTCCCCGAACACCGCCACCACCGGCGCGTGGTCCGAGGGTTGCTTCCCCTTCCGCTCGTCACGGACCACGTACGCCTCCCGGCACCGCGCGGCCAGCGGCTTGGTGGCGAGGATGTGGTCGATCCTGAGCCCGTTGTTCTTCGGGAAACCGAGCATCCGGTAGTCCCACCACGTGTACGGGCCCTCGCCAGTGTGGTGGAGGCGGATCAGGTCGGTGAGGCCCCACGCGGCGATCTCGCGCAGTGCGGTGCGCGCATCCCCGTGCGTGAGCACAGTGTCCCGCCACTCGGCCGGCCGCGCGACGTCGCGATCCTCGGGTGCGACGTTGAAGTCACCGCAGACGACGAGCGATGAGGCGGGATCGGCTGTGCGCCCGAGGTAGCCGCATAGACGCCGCATCCACGCGAGCTTGTACGCCCACTTGTCAGAGCCTACGACTTTCCCGTTCGGCACGTACACGCACACGACGCGCGTATCGCCCACGTGCGCGGACAGGAGCCGCGCCTCGGGGTCCGCTACGCCGTCGCCGAGGCCGGGCGCGACGGCGGCGAGCGGCGTGCGGCTCAGGATCGCGACCCCGTTGTACGTCTTCTGGCCGTGGACCGCCACCTGCCAGCCCGCGCCCTCCAGCTCCAGCCGCGGGAAGTCGGCGTCACTGACCTTCAGCTCCTGGAGGCAGACGACGTCGGGCCGTTCGCGCGCGAGCCAGGCGAGCAGCCGCTCGAGGCGGGCGCGGACCGAGTTGACGTTCCAGGTGGCGAGCGTGAGCACGACGTGAAGACCAACGCGCCGGGTTAGGCCAGACTTCCCTTCAGGAACAGCGGCCCCGGGCTCTTCCCCTCCACCGTCGCCTTCAGCCGGTACATCAGCTCGCCCCAGATCGTGTTGCAGAGGGTGAAGTGGTCACTCTCCTCGCGCCAGCTCGTGTGCGAGAAGCGCAGGAGGGTTTCCGCGCCCTTGCGCTCGAGCATGAAAACGAGGTGCGTGCCGCTCCACTGCTGGCCGCTCTCGCAGCGCCACCCGGCGCGTATGGGGCGGAGCATCGTCTCCGCGCGCAGCGCGTACACCGTCTGCCGGTCGAAGAACCCGAGGCGCACGAGCCCGCCCGGGCCAAGCTCCACGTCCTCGGCCCACCACCTGGCGAAGCCGTCAGGGGTCGAGACGAGCTCGAAGATCGCCTCGGCCGGGGCGGCGATGTGGATGAGGTGGCGGATGTCGGGCATGGCGGCCTCGCGGCGGCGCGTGGGGTTGGCTAAACATGACGGCCCCCCGGCGCTTCGGCAACGAAGCGGAACCCGCGTGCGTAACGCAACATGCCGCGGCGACCCGGCAACTAACGCCGCGCTACGCCCGAGTGTGTGAACGACGGCCCCCGCGATGGGGGCCGTTCGTCTGCCGGCGATCCGGCGAGCTGACGGCGCTCGGCCGCGTGGGCCGGCCGGAGGAGGCGGTCCGACTGCCGGGAGGGGCGCGCCGACGCGGATCGAGGTAGATTGAAGGTCCCTCCGCGGAGACACCATGCGCGAAGCGTTCCATTTCCAGGTCGGTTGGCGGACGTACAGCTGCCACGTCGAGCAGCAGCCCGGATCGGGGACCGACGCCTGGTGGTGGTTTGTGGTGACGGGCGACGGGCACCGTCACGCGCCGTTTCGAGCCGCCGCCGGCGACACCCAGGAGAGCGTCCGCGCCAGGATCCTGGCGCACCACTCCAACCATGTAGCTCGCCGCGCGGCGCCGCCCGTCCCGCGGAACCAGCCGGGGCGCCCGCCCAGAAGCAACGCGCAGCCCCCAGGTCCGAAATAGCCCGCGGCGGC